>JACOSH010000210.1 GCA_016178945.1 Acidobacteriota bacterium | reverse complement strand
TTCCGCAATGTGCTCGCCCATCAGTACTTCGGCATCGATCACGAAGCAGTTTGGGCGGTAGTGGCGGGAGACCTCCCCGCGCTCAAGCACGAAGTGCAACGGATCCTGGAAGAACCGAGCTGAGTGTTGAGCCACGCGGACGCTGGCAGCAGTTCCCCGCCCGGGAGGGAGACTCCTGGGGACGGCCCCGCCATCTGTTATCCTGTCAGACGGAGTGCTCAACCGGCAGCATCGCAAAGCAAAGGTCCTGTTCGGGGTCTCCGACATCGTCCTGGCGACGCTGGCGTTTGAAGCCGCCTATCGCATCCGCGTCTCGCTCCATTTTGAGCGCGAGTTTGCCCTGGATCCCGCCAAGAAGATGCTGGTGCTGGGCTTCTCGGTGCTGGCCTGGGTGCTGATCGGGCGCTGGCTGCGGGTCTACGATCAACTGGATTCCGGATCGCCGCGCGTGATCCTGCGCGACACCTTCCGCCAATGCCTGTATGGCTCGGCCGGACTGGTCCTGTTCGAGTACCTGCTGCGCCTGGATCTGAGCCGCAGTTTTCTGGGCCTGTTCGCGGCCGGCAGTTGGGTCCTTCTGTGCCTGTTCCGCCTGACGGCGGGCAACCTGGTGGGCTTCATCCGCCGCGAGTTCGGCGCGCCGCACTACGTTATGATCGTCGGCACGGGCGAGCAGGCGCGGCAGGTCGGCGCCGCGCTGGAACAGTCGGCGCCCTACGGGGTCCGGCTGTTAGGCTTTCTGGCCACGGAGCGCGACGGCGGCACGGCCGAGATTGCCCTCCAGGCCGCCTACCCGGTCCATCCCGTGGAGGAGCTGCGCGGAATGCTGCGGCGGCAGGTGATCGACGATGTGGTCTTCGCGGTCACCAGCGACAAGCTGGCCGGGCTGGAGGAAGTGTTCCTGCTGTGCGACGAGGAGGGCGTGCGCACCCGCCTGGTGGTCGACTTCTTTCCGCACGTCAACAGCAAGGTGTCGCTCGAGCAGCTTGGCGCGAAACCGCTGCTGACCTTCGCGGCGGCGCCCAACGACGAGATCCTGCTGCTGCTGAAGCGCCTGATGGACATTCTTCTGGCCGCCGCCGGTCTGGTGGCGCTGTTCCCGTTGATGGCGATCATCGCGCTGCTGGTGCGCGTGACCTCGCGCGGCCCGGCCATCTTCATCCAGGAGCGCTGCGGGCTCAATGGCCGCCGCTTCCGGTTTTACAAGTTTCGCTCCATGTGCGAGAATGCCGAGGAGTTGAGATCCCAACTGGAGCACCTGAGCCGGCGCGCGACGGCGCTCAAGATCCCGGACGATCCGCGGCTCACCCCGCTCGGCCGCTACCTGCGGAAATTCTCCATCGACGAGTGGCCGCAGTTGTGGAACGTGCTCAAGGGGGACATGTCGCTGGTGGGCCCGCGGCCGGCGGTGCCCGAGGAGGTGGAACAATACCAGCAGTGGCAGAGGCGGCGCCTGCGCATGCGCCCGGGCCTGACCTGCCTGTGGGCGGTGGCCGGGCGCGACCGCGTGGACTTTGAAACCTGGATGAAGCTGGATCTGAATTACATCGACAACTGGTCGCTGGCGTTGGATTGGAAGATCCTGTTGAAGACGATTCCCCGGGTGCTCACGGGGAGCGGAGCGAGCTAACAGGGCCCGCGGTTGGAGGCTGCCATGCATTTACTGCCGACCCAAGACGAAGTGGTGCGTGTCCTGCGCGAGACCGGAGCGCTGCGCGAGGGCCATTTCGAATACCCCAGCGGACTACACTCCAACGAGTATCTGCAGGTGCCGCTGGCCATGCGCTACTATCAGCACGCTCGCACCCTGAGCGTGGGCCTGAGCCGCCTGCTGCGCGCCAACCCGGAGATCCGGGCGATCATTCCCGAGCTCTCCATCGTGGCCCCCGCCACCGGCGGCCTGCCCGTCGCCTACGGGGTGTGCGAAGCGCTGCGCGCGCACCAGGTCTACTGGGCTGAGCGCGAACACGACGAGGAGCCTCTACGCTTCCGCCAATACATCGCGCCGCAACCCGGCGAGAACGTGGTGCTGGTGGACGACATCCTGCGCTCCGGCCGCAAGCTGACCCAGTTGAAGGCGCTGCTGGACTCCGCCGGCGCCAAGGTAGTGGGGCTGGCGGTGGTGATCCACCAGCCCACGCCCGACACCCTCACTTTCGGCTCACTGCCGCTCTACTACCTGGTGAAGCTCGAAGCCAGCTACTACGCCGATGCCCAGGGCTGTGATCTCTGCAAGAAAGGTGTTCCGCTGGAGAGGGTGTGGGTGTAGGGCGGGCAGGAGTCCTAATCGTCCTGTTTTCAGATAGTTCTAGAACTCTAGTACTCGATGCTGAAAGTGAGGGCAGTTCGTTGGAAAGTGGCTGAATCGAAGCCACTTAGATTTTCTGCCCGGCAGTTTTCCACAGCGTTTTCCACTGAGGGCGGTTGAAAAAATGAAACTGACAGCAGTTGACTGGGCGATCGTGGCCGCCTACTTCCTGTTCAATCTGGCCATTGGGTTTTACTACAAGAATCGCGCCGGCCAGAGCACGGGAGAATTCTTCCTCTCCGGCCGCAATGTCCCCTGGTGGCTGGCCGGAACCTCGATGGTGGCGACCACCTTCGCCGCCGATACGCCGCTGGCGGTGACCGGGATGGTGGCGCGCAACGGGATCGCGGGCAACTGGCTGTGGTGGAACTTCGTGGCCAGCGGCATGCTGACGGTGTTCTTCTACGCGCGGCTGTGGCGGCGCTCGGGCGTCATGACCGACGTGGAATTCGCCGAGATCCGCTACGCCGGACGCCCGGCGGCCTTCTTGCGCGGGTTCCGCGCGTTATACCTGGGCGTGCCGATCAACTGCATCATCCTGGGCTGGGTCAACCTGGCGATGGTCAAGATCCTGGTGTTGATCCTGGGGATCTCCAAGGGCGAGGCGCTGCTGATCGTGCTGGCCATGATCGCCATCACCTCGCTGATCTCCACGCTGGCCGGCTTGTGGGGCGTGCTGGTGACCGACCTGGTGCAGTTCGTCCTGAAGATGGGGATGGTGATCGTGCTGGGTTTTGCCGCCGTCTCGGCCGTGGGCGGGATCGACCATATGAAGCTCAAGCTGGCCGAAATCGACCGCGCCAGGGGGCTGGCGGCGGGCGGGGTGGGGTCGGCCCTGAGTTTCGTGCCCGACTTGAACTCGGCCTGGATGCCGATGATCACCTTCCTGGTCTACATCTCGCTGAACTGGTGGGCCACCTGGTATCCCGGCTCGGAGCCGGGCGGGGGCGGCTTCGTGGCCCAGCGCATGTTCTGCGCCAAAGACGAGCGCCACTCGCTGCTGGCCACATTATGGTTCAACATCGCCCACTACGCCATCCGCCCCTGGCCGTGGATCCTGGTGGGACTGGCTTCGGTGATTCTCTACCCCAACCTGAAGGACCCGGAGACGGGCTACGTCCTGGTGATGATCGACCACTTGCCCCCCTCGCTGCGCGGGCTGATGGTGGCGGGCTTCGCCGCGGCCTTCATGTCCACCATCGGGACGAATCTCAACTGGGGGGCCAGCTACATCGTTAACGATTTCTACCGCCGCTTCCTGCGTCCCAATGAGAGCGAGAAGCACTACGTCACCGCCTCGCAGTGGGCGACCGTGTTCCTGACCCTGGTCTCGGCCATCGTGACCTTCTTCATGGACTCGATCACCGGGGCCTGGAAGCTGCTGATCGTCACCGGCGCCGGGACCGGCACGGTCCTGATCCTGCGCTGGTTCTGGTGGCGGATCAACGCCTGGAGCGAGGTGTCGGCGATGGCGGCGGCCTTCGTGGTGTCGGTCACGCTGCAGCTTCAGTTCGGTCTCTCCAGCGACGACCCGGTGGGCTTCGCCAAGATCATGCTGACGACCGTGGGCATCACCACCGCGGTATGGCTGGCGGCGACGCTGGCGACCGCGCCGGAGCCGGAGGCGACGCTGGTCGCGTTCTACCGCCGCACGCGGCCCTCGGCGGCGCTGTGGGGCCCCATCGCGCGCCTGGCGCCGGATGTGCCGCCCTCGCGGGACGCGGCGTACAACTTCCTGGACTGGATCTGCGGCTGCATCCTGATCTACGGCGCGCTGTTCGGAACCGGCAAGATCATCCTGAAGGAGACCGGCCTGGGCCTGGCGCTGCTGGCCGCGGCGGCCATCGGCGGAGCGGTGATCTACTGGGACCTGTCGCGGCGCGGGTGGCGCTCGGTGCTGGAGTAAGGCAGGCTAGGACTCCACCGGCCGGCGGGCGCGCGCGCTCATTTCCTTGAGCTTCCGGTACATGGTGGTCTTGCCGACGCCCAGCAGGCGCGCCGCCTTGGCCTTGTCGAAGCCGGCGACTTGCAGCGCCCGTAGAATGGCCTGCTGTTCCAGACGCGCCAGATTCAGCTCGGTGGAGGAGAATTTCTCCTCCCCCGGTTCGGGGCGCGCGCCGGATACCGGAGCGGGCAGGTGGGCCGGGACAATGGCATCGTCCACGCTGTGGGCCGCGGCGTGTTCCATGGCGGCCTTCAGCTCGCTCACGTTTCCGGGCCAGTGATACCGGGCGAGGGCCTCCAGCGCGCCGGGGGCGAGCTCAAAGGCGCGGTTGTCGCGCTCGTGGCGGGAGAGGAAATAGCGGGCCAGCAGGGGCACATCCTCGAGGCGGCGGGCCAGCGGCGGGATGTCGATGGGCAGGACGTTCAGGCGGTAGCAAAGATCGGCGCGGAAGGCGCGAATCTCGACCAGGTGGTCGAGGCGGCGGCTGGTGGTGGAGAGAATGCGCACGCCGGCCGCGCCCGCGCCCTCGGCGCCGGCGGACTCCAGCCGGCGCAGGAATTCGAGCTGAATGCCATAGGGTAGGCCGCCCACTTCATTCAGCAGCAGCGTGCCGTGGCGGGCGGCCTCCAGCAGGCTGCCGCGGCCGGGAGGGGCGCCCAGCAGGATGGAATCCAGAAGAGCCGGCGACAGGGAGGAGCACTCCACGGTGACGATGGGATGGCCGGCGCGCGCGCTCAGGGCATGGATGGCATGGGCGGCCAGCCGCTTGCCCGAGCCCGGCGGGCCGGAGATGAGGACCGGACAGGTGAGCCGCGCCGCATGCAGCAACTGGACGAACAGATTGTCCATCACGGCGGACTCGCCCAGCAGACCAAGATCGGCCAGGCTCTGGCGGGCGCGCTGCCGGTCGGCGCCTCCCGCGCGCCCTTGCTCGACGCGGCGCAGCAGGTTTTCCATCGACTCGCGCAGCAGGGCCTGGACCTGCGTCTCCTGGAGATTTCCGGGCGCTTCCAGGACGTCGAACGATCCGGCGCGCATCAGGTCCACGATCTCCCGGGTGCCCGGCGCCAGGCGGAACAACAGCAGCACTTCCAGGTCCGGCCGCGCGTTCTTCCAGCGGCGCACGGCGGCCGCCAGCTCCGCCTCATAGCGCGGAGCGGCCACGATCAGAGCATCGTGCTCCGCCTCGCGCAGCCGGGCGTCGATCTGCTCGGGAAGGCAGTGCGCGGTGGGGACACCCTGCCGGTCGAGGAACTGGCGCAGTTCCTGCGAGTCGCAGGCCACCAGGAGGCTGTGCGGCCGGGGCGCCATGGGAGCGAAGATTCATTCTACCGCCGCGAAGCCGGCCCACTGGCGGAGCCCGGCGAAAAGGGGGAGAATTGGTGTCATGATCCGGCGCTGGCTGTGGATTGCGGCGGCCGGCGCGTTGCTCGGGCAGCGCGCTCCGGCGCAGTCGACGCGGGTCAAGGATCTGGCGGCGGGGAAGTTTCTGGTCGCCAGCCGGGACTTGACCGACCCGAACTTCGCCGAGACGGTGGTCCTGCTGGTGAACTACGACGAGAACGGGGCGATGGGCCTGATCGTCAACCGCCGGACGCGGGTCCCGCTGTCGCGCGTCTTCGACGAGCTGAAGGAGGCCAAGGGCCGTGCCGATCCGGTGCACGTCGGAGGCCCGGTCAGCCGGACAGGCGTGCTGGCGCTGCTGCGCTCGCGCACCAAGCCCGAAGAGGCGCGCTCCGTGTTCGCCGATGTGTACATGATTTCCACCAAGACGCTTCTGGAACAGACCCTGGCGGCGGGCGCCGAATCCAGCGCGTTTCGCGTCTACCTGGGCTACTCCGGGTGGGGCCCCGGGCAGCTCGAGAACGAGGTCGAGCTGGGCGGATGGCACATCTTCCGGGGAGAGGCCGCGACGGTGTTCGATCCCGATCCCGACGCGGTGTGGCCGCGCCTGATCAAGAAGACCGAGCTGCGCCTGGCGTTTTTTCGTCTGGTACGCTGATGGATGAGCCATGACCGAGCTTGCGGCGCCGGCCGGGAAGACGGATCTGACCACCAAGCTGGTGGCCATTCTCAAGAGTCTGATCGCGGAGGGCAAGCTGCTGCCGGGTTGCAGGCTGCCGCCGGAGCGCGAGCTGGCGCTGGAGTTCGGGGTGAGCCGGCCCTCCCTGCGGCAGGCCTTGAAGGTGCTGGAGATCATGGGGGTGCTCTCCCAGCGCGTGGGAGACGGCACCTATCTGAGCTCGAACGCCTCGGCCATCCTCAGCGAGCCGATGGAGTTCCTGGTCCTGATCGACGGGATCTCCCACCTGGAGCTGTTCGAGGCCCGCATGATCGTGGAGCCGGAGCTGGCCGCGCGCGCCGCCGAGCGGGCCACCGGCGAGGATGTCACGGCGATCCGCAAGGTGCTGGGCGAGATGGAACGCAGCCTGGACGACCGCGAGCGCACCATCGAACGGGATGTCGCCTTCCACGACCTGATCTTCCGGGCCGCCGGCAACCGGGTCTGCCGCCAGATGTTCAGCGTGATCCACCGCGCGATGCTGACCAGCATCGCCCGCCTGTCGCTGCGCGCCGACCTGGAGGAGGTCTTTGCGGCTCACCAGGCGATCTACACGGCCATCGCTCAGCGCAAGCCGGACGAGGCGCGGCGCGCCATGGCCGAGCACCTGCGGGTGGCCCGGGGCCTGTTCCTGCGCGAATCCGGCGAGCAAAGGCCAGCCCCGGCGGCGAAGGCGCCGCGGAAGAGGAAGCGGGCCTAGTCCGGAGGGCGCCCGCCAGAGCCCGGGGGAAACCCGGTACGCTGGCCGTGCGCGTCACCTTATGCCCTCGATTGCCTTCTGTTGCAGCTTTTCCTGCATGTCCTCAATCTGCTTCATCATGTGCTGCGTCGAGAGCTCTTTCGCAGTGGCCCCAGGGGCTTGCAGGAGCCTCTTGACAATCTCCGGGCGGAACTCCCGTAGGGTTTCCAGCTTGAGGTCGGAACCGGGTCCCACGAATTGCAAGCGCCACTCGCCCACGGCCTCGCCTACCACGACCCCCGGGGGCACTTTGCCGTCCGGGAAGAGAGCTTTGTTCACGTCGCCGCGGCTCATGGGCCGGCCGAAGTCGATGAGGAAGGACCCCGGTCCTTCGCGGTGTATGCTGACCGGCCCTTGGATCGGCGCGTTCTGGCGGCCGCGGACGGTTTCCACGACTTTCTTGGCGACACTTGAAGCATCATGAGCTTTTGAAGGCGGGGCGAACTTGTTGTGTAAGATCCCCAGCAGCTCGTTCCGCGTGGCATGGTGCAGCCTACCAACGAATAGGTTGGACAGCCGGTGGTCTCCGCCCTGTAGCTTGTCGTACATCGCCTTTGCTTGATCGGGGGACATCGACCTAAAACGGTTTCGTAAGTCATCCCGCCGTGTGGCGAGCCCTTCCTTGTCCTTTGCGGTGAACTTCTGGTTCAGCTTCGTTTCCAGAAACGCCTCATCATTTCCCGCGGACGAGGAGGAGGGCGTGAAGGGTTGCACTGCGTCCAGGCTTCTTGATTTTCCGATTGGTCCCATCGTTTTGTCTCCTTTTAGGTTCCTGACAACCCGGCCAATGGCGCCCCCTCGCCGGCCCCGACCTCTTCCAACGCGCCAACACGTATCGTGCTGCCGATGGTGATACTGTGCGTTGCGTTCATGCCAACGATATGGTGAGCTAAATGCTTCTTGCGGTCCGCCGCAGTGGTGAGGTCAAGATCCTTCGACAAGCTTTGACGCCCTTCACCGGGGCCCAGCCTGATCTCATTTCTCCCGCCGCCGCCCGCCGTCCTTTTGGAATCCCTCGACACAAACACGGAGTCGATCTGACCCGCGCTACCGGGATCCCTCGGCCCGCCGTCCATTCGGAGCTCATTGGATGATCCGCCGCCCGGAGTCCGGGGCGAGGCGCCGTTGCGCAAGGTTCGCACAACGCGCTCGGCGATGCGCGCGGTGCCGGCCTGCCGGGCGCGCGGATGGATCTTCTTCT
>JACOSH010000230.1 GCA_016178945.1 Acidobacteriota bacterium | reverse complement strand
TGAACAGCGAGCCCCAACTGGCCGACCGCTTCCTCCGCGAGATCAAGCTTCAGGCGCGCCTGGACCATCCCAACATCGCCGCCCTGCGCACCGCCGTGCGGGTCGAGAACCAGATGCTGATGGTCATGGAGCTGGTCGAAGGCGTCACTCTGGAAGATCTCTTGCAACGCGGCCTCCTGGATTTGAACGAGGGCGTGAGCATTATCTGCCAGGTGCTCTCGGCGTTGGCCTACGCGCACGACAACGGGGTGATCCATCGCGACATCAAGCCCGCCAACATCATGCTGCGGGACAACGGCTACGTGAAGCTGATGGACTTCGGCATCGCCCGGGCAAATGTCGATTTGCGCCTGACCTCCACCGGGATGGCGCTGGGCTCGCCCTACTACATGGCCCCGGAGATGGTGCGCGGCGAGTTGCCGGACCTCCGCTCGGACATCTATTCGGTTGGCGTCACGCTGTATGAAATCATGGCGGGGCGGCGTCCCTTTGAAGGCGAGGGACCGTATGCCATCATGATCGGGCATCTCCAGCAGACGCCCCCCCTCCCGGAAACGCTCAACCCGAAAGTACCGCAGGCACTGAGCTGGGTGGTGATGAAGGCGATGGCCAAGGACCCTGTCGAGCGCTTCCAGACGGCGGAAGCGTTCCGCGAGGCGTTGCTGGTTTTGGCGACCGGGTCGCGCCAGGCGATTGATCCGGCCGGCATAGGCACTGCCTCGCTAAAGACCCTGACCCCGACGCGCTTGACGCGGGCTCAATTTACCCCACCCCATGTCACCCCGCCGCCTCTGGAAGCTCCGCCCAAGAAACCCAAGACGGCCTGGATCCTGGCCGGGTCGCTGGCCGTAGCCGGTGGGGCAGTAGCGGTGTGGATGCAAACTCGTCCGCCCAGCCCGGCGCCAGTCTCTACCCAGACCGCCTCGCAGCCGGTTCAACAGGCGGCACAGCCTTCGGCTCCGCCGGCGCCCACGCAGACGGCCGCGCCCGCCCCCACTCAAGCGGCGCCCGCGCCGGCGAGTCCTCCACCGGCCACGCAACGAACCCAGGCCGCTCCACCTCCACAGGTGCGCACGCCTGTGCAGACCCCCAGTACATCCAGGCCCACCGCACCGCCCGCGCCGGCGGTGGCGGCGCCGCCCCCACAACAGCAGGCGCCCTTCCCTGTTCCAGTCGCTACCGTGATTCAAACTCCACCGCAGGTGTCCGTTCCGGAAAGAGTCGCGCCGGCCCCGCCCCCACCACAGCAGGCGCCGCCGGTTCCTGCCGCTAAGGATCCACGCATTGTCGCCGCCGAGGAGTGGGCGCGGATCAGTTCCAGCCGCGACTTGGGCGCTCTGGAAGAGTTTCGACGCAAGCACCCGGACAGCCCGCAGGCTCAGCAGGCGGCCGCGCGCCTCGAACAGATCGAGTGGGACGCCGTGCGGATCAGCAAGGATGTGAATGCCCTGCGAGCCTTCCGCGCCAAGTATCCCAACGGCCTCCACGCCGCGCAGGCCTCGAGCGAAATCCAATTGATCGAGCAGCAAGCCGCCGCCCGCGAGGTCCTGGCCACCGTGCAGCGTTACCAGGCAGCCTTCGAGAGTATGGATGTCGGCGCCATCCGGGCGGTATGGCCCGGCCTGTCGCGGGAGCAGAGCAAGCAGTTTGAAGATACTTTCAAGATGGCCCGTTCGATGTCGATGAAGCTGCAGCCGCTGGGCGATCCGCAGATCAGCGCGGACAAAGCGCGGCTGGTGTGCCGCCGCACCATGGCCGCCTTGTTCAAAGGCGACAGCCGGCCCCAGCGGCCCATCGAGCATCAGGTCATCATCCAGTTGCACAAGCAGGGAACAAGCTGGTTTATCGACTCAGTGCAGTAGAATTCAAGTTCGCCTCAGGAGAAGCCAAATGAGAAAGAAGGTTTTTGCAGCGGGAGTGTGGACGCTGGTGTTGCTGTGTGTTCCGGGGTATGCCCAGACGCCGGAGGGCTCCGGCGGAAAGCTGGCCTTGATCATCCCCAATCTGTACGGGCCCGGCGGACTCACCTTGCCTAACCTAACCCACTTCGCCCACTTTGACAGCGCCTTCCAGGCTAACTTCCTGCCTTTTAATACCGCTCTGGCCAGCCAGTTGAGCTCACTGCCCCTCCCTTCGCCGGCCTCCGGATTCACCTACACGCTGGACAAGTCGTTGGGCACCTACTCACGTTCGGCGCAAAGTTTCGGTCCGATCCTGGCGGAGCGCGCCGAGACCCTGGGCAAGGACAAGTTCTATTTCGGCTTCAGCTATCAGCGCTTCCGCTTTGACACGATTGACGGCCTCGACCTCCACCAGGTCCCGGTGGTCTTCGGGCACCTTATCGTGCCCAACCCGTCTAACCCGGAAGCCCTCAAGGACATCATCACCTCCAGCAACGGTGTGGACATCCACGTCGGCCAGTTCACAACCTTCTTTACCTACGGACTGGCCGACCGCGTAGACGTCTCGGTAGCGATTCCGTTCGTGAGCGCCTCCCTGGCGGCCACCGCCGATGCCACGATCCAGCGCATCGGTACGGCCAATGATCTCACCATTCACGCCTTCCCCAACGCCCCTGGGGATGGCAGCAAGAAGAAGTTTGCCGGCAGCGGAACGGCCAGCGGGATCGGCGACGTGCTGGTGCGGCTGAAGGCCAACGTGGCAAAGTCGGAAAGCGCCGGGTTTGCTTTAGGCATCGACCTGCGCGCCCCCACCGGAGACGAATATAATTTCCTCGGTTCGGGATCCGTCGGCGTGAAACCGTTTGCCGCGCTCTCCTTCCGCTCGGGCCGAGTGGCGCCGCACTTCAACGCCGCTTACCAGTGGAACGGGAAGACGGTCCTGGCCGGCGACGTGCTCTCGGGCCGCAAGGACAGCCTGCCCAACCAGTTCTTCTGGGTGGGCGGCGTCGACATTGGCGTGACCAAATTCTTCACGATCGCCGGCGACGTTCTGGGCCAGCACGTGCAGGACGCACAACGCGTGGTCCGCAGCAGCTACACCGCCGTCAACAACGTGGTCTACCCGCAGATCTCCTTCAAGAAGGGGTCGCTCCAGGAGACCAACGGCGCGCTCGGATTCAAGGTCAACGCCAAGGGCAACCTGCTGGTCTCGTTCAACGTGCTGTTCAAGCTGAACGACGACGGATTGCGCGGCCGCGTCACCCCGCTGATCGGCCTGTCGTACACATTCTAGCCGCCGTAAGCTGGAGACGCCACATCCTTTGATACCCTGGTTGGTATGAGAGGATTCGTCTGTTTTCTACTCTTGTTTACCGGCGTGCTGTTCGGACAAGGAACCACATCGCGCGCCGTGGGCACGGTCCAGGATGCCAGCGGCTCGGTGGTGGCCGGGGCCACCGTCCGGCTGACCCACGAGGGCACCTCCGCCGTCTTTACCACCAGCACTTCGGATGCGGGCGCCTATGTCTTTGAAGCCGTGCAGCCGGGTGTGTACACGGTTTCGGTGGAAGCGCCCGGATTCAAGAAATTCTCCGCCAGGGGCAACCTGGTCTCTATCGGACAGCCCATGACCGTCAACGTCAGGCTGGAGGTGGGCGCGGTCACCGAATCGGTGGAGGTCAGCGGCGCCTATGAGGCCGTGCAGACCTCGACTTCCGGCAACTACGGCAATCTGTTCAGCGAGCAGGTGATCCGCGACCTGCCGATCGTCGGCACGCGGGGGCGCAATCCGCTGGACTTGGTCACGCGCCAACCGGGCGTGGTCTCCGGGGCCAACACCGGCGGGGGCGTACACGTCCACGGCGCGCGCGACCGCGCCTGGAACTACACGCTGGATGGCATCGACACCAACGAGACCAGCGCCGGCGGCAGCAATTTCTCGCCCTTGCGCGCCAACCCCGATTCGCTGGCCGAGTTCCGCGTCCTGACCAGCAACTTCACCGCCGAGTACGGGCGCAACAGCGGCGCGCAGGTCGCCATGATCACCCGCTCGGGCAGCAACGACCTGCACGGCACGGGCTTCTGGTTCTACCGCACCCCGCGCCTCAACGCCAACGAATGGGAGAACAACCTGAATCGGGTGGGTAAGCGGCAGTTCGTGCAGCACATTTTAGGCGGCAGCGCCGGCGGCCCCATCCGGCGCAACCGGACTTTCGTCTTCGCGAATCTCCAGGAGCTGCGAGCGCGCGAATCGGCCGTCGCCAACCGGACGGTCTACACGGCGGAAGCGCGGCGCGGGCTGCTGCGCTACGTCCGGGGCGGCCGCAACACGCCGGCGGGCACGGCCGGGGCCACCGTGGATTCCAGCGGCAACGTGCTGCCGGGCCGCGACATCGGCACGTACGGCGTGGCGGCCGGGGACCCGGAGCGCATCGGGTTGAATTCCACGGTGCAGTCGTGGATCGCCCAGACGCCCCTGCCCAACAACTTCACCGGAGGCGACGGCCTGAACACCGCCTTGTTCACCTTCCCTGCCCTGCAGCGGGAGAAGCAGTACGACGCCACCTTCAAGATCGACCACATCCTCAACGAGCGCAACACGGTCTACGCGCGCATCGCGTTCGGCTCGCAGGACACCAATTGCGATCGCGTTAACGGCGGCTCGGAGTTTTTCCCGGGCGCCGGATGCGTGGTCAACACCGTCCGCCGCCCCCGCAACTACGCCTTCAACTGGCGCTGGAACCCGGCGCCGGCCTGGACCAACGAGCTGGTCTTCGGGCGCAATTTCTTTTTCTTCGACTTCTTCTATCCCACCACGGATCTGAGCAAGCCGACCTTCTACGGCCCGGTGGACATACCCGAGACCCATGTGTGGGGCAACAAGCGCGCGCTTACCACCTGGCAGTTCGTGGACAACGTCGCGCACTTCCGCGGCGCGCACTCCTACAAGTTCGGAACCAACGTCCGGCTCCAGAAACACGTGGACACGCGCGGGTCGGTGTCCTGCTGCAATGTGGGCCAGGAGGCGAACTTCTCTACCGGCATCAACACGGTGGACCCGGCGCGCTTCGGTATTCCCGTGGATATCAACACGCAGTTCGACCGGCCCGCTTTCCAGAGCCACATCAACTTCCTGCTGGGCCGGGTGGGCAGCATCACCCGCTCGTTCGTGGCGGAGGGAGACAAGTTCGTCAACAAACCGTACGACTACGACGCGCGCTTCCCGGAGCTGGACTTCTACCTGCAAGACACCTGGAAGCTGCGCAAGAACCTAACCCTGGACCTGGGCCTGAGGTGGGAGACGAAACTGGCGCCGCGCAATCCGGACGGCCGCATCAGCGTTCCCGATCAGCTCATCACCGCCGGCGCCCGGCCGTCCGACACGCTGCGCTGGAAGCCGGGCTCGCTCTACGGCAACGACTACAACAACCTGAGCCCCTCGCTGGGCATCGTCTGGGATCCCAAAGGTAATGGCCGGATGGCGGTGCGGGCCAACTACCGCATCGCTTACGACCGCATCAACACGTTTGTGCTGTCCTCGTCGGTGTTTCAGAGCTTGCCCGGGACCACCTTCGGGCTGACCTACCCGGATTTCGGGCAGGCGGGCGGCCGGTTGTCCAACCTGCCCACGCTGCAACCGCCCACGCAGAAGCCCAGCGAGTTGGCGCAGCCGGCGGCCTTCGGAACCAGCCTCCTGACGGTGGTCGATCCGGCTTTCCGCTCGCCGGAAACCCACCAGTGGAGCCTGGGCATCCAGCGAGAGATCGCCAGCCGGACAGTGGTCGAGGTGAGCTACATCGGCCGCCGCGCCTACAATCTCTTCGGAGCCTATAACGTGAATCAGGCGGAGATCTTCCGCAACGCCTTCCTGGGCGCGTTTAACGTAGTGAAAGCGGGCGGGGAATCGGATCTGATGAATCGCCTGGTGGCGCCTGATACGCGGCGCAACTCGGGCGAGAGCGGATCGGCCATGATCCGCCGCCTGTTCTCGTCCGACCTGCAGAACAACGCGGTCGCGTCGATCGCCTCGAGCCTGGGGAACCGCATTCAAGGCGGCCGCTCGCTGTCCGATCTGGCCGGACTGGGTCCGTTCTTTTTCTTTCCCTTCCCCCAGTTCGCCGGCGGCCTGCGGGTGATCGACTCGAACGACTTCTCCACCTATCACGCCCTGGAGACCCAGATCGAGCGGCGCTTCCACAACGGGTTCACCTACCAGCTCAGCTACACCTGGGCCAAGTCGCTGGACACCCGCTCGTTCGATCCGGCCTTCACCACGGTTTCGGGCGGGACCGCGCAATCGGGATCCTCCACGCCGTTCGATCTGTCGAACCGCAAGCTGAACTACGCGCGCTCGGACTTCGATCGGCGGCACGTGGTGCAGTCGTTTTGGGTGTACGAGCTGCCTTTCGGCAAGGGACGGAAGTTCGGCGCGAGCCTGCCGGGAGCCCTGGAGCGGATGATCGGGGGCTGGCAGGTGGCAGGCCTGATCACCATGCAGAGCGGGCGGCCGTTCACGATCTACGCGACCAACACGCTGAGCAGCGTGATCGCCAGTCCGGCGAATTGCAGCGGCTGCACGCGCAAGGAGGGCGGGGTCTTCGACGATCCATCGCAAGGGTTGAAGTTCTATTTCGACGCCGATACCCGAGCCAAGTTCGCGCTCCCCGGCTCGATCCCCGTTCCCGGCGCGCTGGGCAACACGGGCCGCAACGCCTACAGCGGGCCGGGCGGGTTCTTCATGGACGCGTCCTTCCTGAAGCGCACGCGCATCAACGAGCGCTTCAACTTCGAGGTGAGGGCCGACATGACCAACGTCCTGAACACGCCGGTATTCGGATTCCCGACCGCGGTGGTCACCTCGACGATTTTTGGGCGCATCCGCGATTCGGTGGACAGCAGCTCGCGAAAGATTCAGTTGGGCGCCAAGCTGAACTTTTGAGGAAGCGATCCCGGCCTTATATAATTGGTTTCAGCCATGAATATCACGCGACGTACTCTCCTGCAAACGGCCGCTGCCGTCACGGCGGCCAAGGCCGCGCCCAATGACCGGATCGCCGTCGGGATGATCGGCTGCGGCGCCCGCGCCCACGAGCTGATGGCCGCCATCCAGAAGCATCCCAGCGCCGAGATCGTGGCGGTGGCCGACGCCTACAAGGGCCGTGTCGAGCGCGCCATCGACCGCACCGGCGGGCGCGCCCGGTCCTTCCCCAGCTACCGCGAGCTGTTGGCCGATAAATCGACGGATGCCGTGGTGGTGGCCACTCCCGACCACCTGCACCGTCCCATCATTCTCGAGGCGCTCGCCGCCGGTAAGGATGTCTACTCGGAGAAGCCCCTGACCTACCGGGCTTCGGAAGGACTGGAGATCATCCAGGCGGCGCGCCGGGGAGGCCGCATCGTGCAGGTCGGCAGCCAGGGTGTCTCGGGCGACGTCCAGCGGACCGCCAGGGAGTGGATTCGCTCCGGCAAGCTGGGCCGGATCACCATGATCCGGGCCGCCTACAATCGCAACACCGCCTCCGGCGCCTGGATCTATCCGATCCCGCCCGACGCCTCTCCCAAGACCGTGGACTGGGAAGCTTTCCTCGGTCCCGCCCCCAAGCGGCCGTTCAGCCTGGAGCGCTTTTTCCGCTGGCGCTGTTATGAGGACTACTCGGGCGGGATCGCCACCGATCTGTTTGTGCATCTCTGCACCACCATCCACTACTTGATGGACGCCAAGATGCCCGCGGCCGTCGCCGCCCTGGGCCAGCTCTACCGCTGGAAGGAGAGCCGCGAGGTCCCCGACACCATCAACGCCGTGCTGGAGTATCCGGAAGGATTCGCGGTCAACCTGAGCTCGACCTTCAACAACCAGCTCGCCGCCGAGAGCGGATTCCAGATCCTGGGCACCCAGGGCAGCATCGTGATCGGATGGAATGAGGTGACCTTCTACCCGGACACCGCCGTCGAGGACAACCGCTGGATCGTGGAGAGCTGGCCGCGGGCCTACGAGGAAGCCTACTTCAAGGACCCCAAGGTGATCGAGAGCGAGCTCCGCCCGCGGCGCGCCGGCGAGCCGCAGAAGTTCAAGAGCGACGGCGTCGACCCGACCATCTCCCATTTCGGCAACTTCTTCAGCGCCCTTCGCAGCCGCCAGCCGTTTTACGAAGATGCCGCCGTCGGCCACCGCGCCGCCGCCTGCGCCCACATGGTCAACCTCTCGGCCAAGCAGCGGCGGCTGGTGGAATGGGACTTCGGAGCCGACAACATCCGGGCCTGAGACATGGCCCAAGTGTTTCCCTTCTCCGCCTATCGCTACACCCCCAGTGCGGGTCCGCTCGACAAGCTGGTGACTCAGCCATACGACAAGATTACGGCCGAGATGCGCGCGCGCTATCTGGCGGCCAGCCCGCACAATCTGGTGCGGGTGATCCTGGGTGAATCGAGCCAGACCGACTCTCCCACGGACAACGTCTACACCCGCGCGGCGGCGCATCTCAACGGCTGGATTTCCTCGCAACTCCTGGCGCGCGATCCGGAACCCTCGCTGTTTGCCTACTTCCAGGAGTTCACCGTCCCGGACACCGGCGAGCGGCTGGTGCGCCAGGGGTTCATCGGCGCGGGCGCGGTGGAGGATTACCCGGCGGGCGTCGTCTATCGCCACGAGCGCACGCTCTCCGGTCCCAAGAAGGACCGTCTGGAGCTGCTCCGCCACACGCGCGCGCACTTCGGCCAGATCTTCATGCTGTATCCAGACCCGGACGGCGCGATCGACCGGCTTCTGGAGGAGACCGCCGCGGCCCCCCCCGTCGCCCAGGTCGCCGACGAATACGGCGCCATCCATCGCCTGTGGCGGATCGCCGATCCGGCCCGTATCGCCCGCATCCAGGCCTTGATGGCGGATAAGAAACTGCTGATCGCCGACGGCCATCACCGGTATGAGACGGCCCTCGCATTCCGGGACGAGAACCCGGGTCTGGCCGGCGCCCGGCGCGTGATGATGACCTTCGTCAACATGCACTCCCCGGGGCTGACCATTCTGGCAACCCACCGGCTGGTGTCCGGATTGGCGGGTTTCGTACCACGCGCTTTTCTGGCGCGCGCCGCGGAGCTATTCCACGTCGAGCCCCTGGCTTCACTCGACGAGCTCAAGGAACGGTGGACCCAGGGCGGCCAGAGCTGGATCGGCGCGGCGATGGGGGGCGATCTCCACGGGCTTTCCCCGAAGGACACGGCCGAGACGTTGGATGTCCGCATCCTGCACGACTCGCTGCTGGGCCGCGTCCTGGGAATCGCCGAGGATGCGGTGAGGGAGCAGAAATACATCCGCTACCTGCGCGGCCTCGAGGCGGCGGCGGCTGAAGCGCGCAGCGGCGCGGCCCAGGCCGCCTTTCTCCTCAAGCCCGCTTCGGTCCAGCAGGTGGCCGCCATTTCCTTCGCCGGCGGCGTGATGCCGCAGAAATCAACCGATTTTTACCCCAAACTGCTCAGCGGCCTGACCATTTACCATTTGGAGGAGCCGGCTCGCACTGGGAGTTGAAACCGGCCGCCTGGATCATGTATCCTCATTGTAGAAACGAGGACTCAACATGCGCGTCTCCGTACAAAAGTGGGGGAACAGCCTGGCGGTTCGAATCCCGAAGACGGTCGCTCTCGAATCGAAGATCAAAAACGGCAGTCATGTGGACATGACACTCGAAGATGGTAGGGTCGTGCTCACGCCAGTAGCCAAGGATAACCTGGAAGAGCTCCTGGCAAGGATCAGCCCGGACAACATCCACAAAGAGATCCAAAGTGGGCCGCCCAGAGGTAGGGAGATCTGGTGAAACCGCACGTTCCGGATCGAGGGGACGTCGTGTGGCTGGACTGGGATCCCCAGGCGGGACATGAACAGGGTGGGCGTCGCCCGGCTTTGGTGCTCTCTCTCCGTTCCTATAACGGCTTGGTTGGGCTGGCGCTGTTCTGTCCGCTTACCAGCCAAGTGAAGGGCTACCCGTTCGAAGTACCGTTACCGGCGGGCTCCAAGGTGAGAGGCGCGGTGTTGGCCGACCAGATCAAGAGCTTTGACTGGCGGGCGCGCAGCGCGCATCTGATGACTCGTTTGCCGGAGGACCTGGTCGAGGAGGTATTGGTGAAGCTGAGCCTGCTGCTGAGGCCCTGACCCCTACTTCAACTCCACCAACAGCGTCCGGTACGGCTTGGTCCCCAGATTGGTCAGCACCGGCGCGTCCTCGCTCCGGTCGTGCCAGATGATCTCGCCGGACTTGCGCTCGCGCACGGTCTTCTGGCCGGTGGCCGAGTCGATGCGCTGGTAGCGGCAATCGTCCAGGAACACGATGATCTGGTCGGTCGGGCGGATATGGCGGTCGCGCGGTTTGCCCGGTTCGTAGGTGACCTCGGTCACCCTGGCGCGCACGTTTTCAAGCAGGACTTTTTTCATATCTCCCTTCACGCCGGCGCGTACTTTTTCCGCACCAGGAACACATACGCCGCGATCCCCAGGAGCAGGAAGAACCAGATGGCCTGCATGGGGGCCTGATAGCTGCCGGTCCTCTCGACCAGCCATCCGGTCAGGATGGGGGCCACAATGCCCGGCAGGTTGGCAGCGCAGTTCTGGATGCCGACGATCTTGCCGATGGCGCCTCCGGGGATCAGGGTCTGGGTCAGGGCCCAGTAATTGGCGGTCGCCAGACCCAGGCCGCTCAGCGAAAAGACGGAAAAGAACAGCGCCACGTCGAGCGAGCTGGACAGCGCGCCGATCACCTCGGTCGACGCCATCAGGAACCCGGCGATGGTGAAGGCCTTGCGCACGTTCACCGCGTCGCGGCCGCGCGCCACCATGCGGTCGGCGGCCCAGCCGGCCAGCGCCGCCACCGTGGCCATGCCGGTGAAGCTGAAGGTGGTGTACAAGCTGCTGGAGGCCAGCGACATCTTGCGGGCGTCCTTCAGGTAGGCCGGCATCCAGGTCATGCAGAAGTAGACGAAATACATGTAGCAGAAGGTGCCGATGATGGTGCCCCAGATCACGGGACTCCTCATCAACCGCCCGAAAGGCACGCTTTCGGCGGCGCCCAGCGCCGACGCGGCCCGCGCCACCTGGCCGCCGTCAGCCTTCACCATCAGCATCCAGGGGATCAGCCACAGCAGGCTGCCCAGCCCCAGGATCAGGAACATGGCGCGCCACCCGTACAGGCCGATCAGCCAGGCCGCGCTCAGGGTGCCCAGCGCCGGCCCGTACTTGGTGCCCGACATGTACAGCCCGATCGCCAGTCCCCGCTCCTTCTCGGCGAAATGGAAACGGATCCAGCGCATGCTGGCCGGGGTCAGGATGGACTCTCCCACGCCCAGCAGAAACCGCAGCGAAAAGAGCTGGGTAAAGCCGCCCGCGAAAGCCGTGGCCGCCGACACCAGGCTCCAGATCAGAAAGCTGATAGCGTAGGGAATCTTCGAACCGTACCGGTCCACCACCCAGCCGGCGGGGATCTGCAGGAAGGCGTACGACCAGAAGAACGCCGAGTTCACCATCCCGCGGTCCTTATCCGAGAGCCGGAAGAACTTCTTGAACGAGTCGTCGATCAAGGCCACCGACAGGTTGGTCCGGTCGACATACGCGATGATCACGCCCAGCGTAAGCAGCCCGATCACCGACCACCGCCAGAGCGTGGACTGCGCGGCCGAAGCCGCGGGCGCGACCGATTGCGGGACTGCGGCCATCGGCAATCAAGATATCACACTCGCCGCGTCACCCGGCAGGCGCGCGCCTGGACTTGGCCAGCAGCAGGATCCCCGCCAGCACGGGCGGCAGGGCCATGGTCAGGAGCACCATCACCACGGTCTGCCACGGAAAGCGTGGACCGAAGGTCAGCGGATAGGCGATCGCCACCAGCGCCCCGATCCCCACCAGCAGGCGCCCGCCGAACCGCTGCCACCTGATGGCCAGCAGCGCCAGCGCCAGAAAGATCAGGCCGGGAGCGGCCGTGTGGAGCAGGACCGCCGTGAAGCCGCCGCCCTCGCCGATCCCGGAAGCCAGCCCGAACCAGACCCAAAACAGCGCCCACACCAGGGCCAGTGTGTGGGGCGCGAAGTCCATTGGCCGAAACATTCTTCCTCCCCGTACTTCCGCCAGCACGCCGGGTACCGCCTGTTCTTTGCCGGTTTTTCCCTCTTTCCGCCGTGCGATGTAACCCACCTGAGGGTGAGAGGACGCAGGACCTCGCGTTCCGTGGCGATGGGCGGCAGTCTGCCTTTGGGCCGCTTCGTGCAACTGATTGGACTGGAGGAACTGGAAACCATGTTCTGGTTGATCCTATTGGCCGCGGGGGCGCTCAGCGCCCAAACCGATCCCGCCTCCTTCTC
>JACOSH010000229.1 GCA_016178945.1 Acidobacteriota bacterium | reverse complement strand
CGGATGCGGAATTCCAGAGCAAGATGGCCGAGTTCCTCGACCTCAAGCTTTTCCTGGCCCACCTGGCCGTGGAGGTCTTCCTATCGGAGGGGGATGGCATCCTGGGCGAGAACGGGATGGCCAACTTTTACTTGTACCGGTTTACGGGCAAGAATCTGCACCAGTTCATCGCCTGGGACAAGGACTCGGTGATGGGAGAAATCGACCGTCAGGTCCTCAAGAACACCGAGAAAAACGTGCTGATCCGAAGGACGCTCGCCGTCCCCCAACTGCGCGGTTACTTCTTGGAAACGATCCTGAAGCTGGCCGCCCTGGCCGGCGGACCCGACGGCTGGCTCGCCCGGGAGGTCGCCAAAGAGTACAACCAGATTCGCGAGGCGGTCCGATCGGATAACATCAAGCCGTGCACCGAGGACGTGACTAAACCGTGCGCCCTCGACAGGAGCAATCAACTGTTTGAGCAGTCGATCGCCTACGTCAAGGCGTTTGCGAACGGGCGCAGCGCGTTTGTGTTGCGCGACGTGGCCAACGCCGGCTTCGAGCTGTCGAGCGCCGGCCCCCGGCTGGCGGATCGCGGCGCCCTGAATGCCGCCACTAACGTTGTCGGCGGCGCCATCGCCCCAGGGTCGTATGTGAGTGTCTACGGGGAGCGCCTGGACGGCGCGGCACAAGTCACGCCCAAGCCGTTGGGTCCCGGTGTTTCGGTGTGGATGAACGGATTCCCAGCCCCGCTGGCCTATGTCTCGGCGGGTATCGTGAACGTAGTGGCGCCTTGGGAGCTCGTGCCCGGCGCCATCCCTGTCACGGCCATCGTGGACGGCTCGATCAGCAATACCATCACCGCGGACGTCGCGGCATACTCGCCGGGAGTTTTCGCGATCACTCACGCGGACTATTCCGCGGTCACCGCCGGCAACCCGGCCACTGGAGGCGAAGTTCTGCTGCTCTTCGCCAACGGCTTGGGACCGGTAACCGTGGACATGACGACCGGACGCGGCGCGCCGGGCGGCCCGTTCGCCGAAACCAAGGAGAAGCCAAAGGTCACCTTCGCGGGTCTGGACGGAGAAGTCCAGTTTTCCGGGCTAGTACCCGGCGTGTTGGCTCTGTATCAAATCAATGTTCAGTTGCCGGCCAGTGTGCCGGCGGGGACGGATACGCCGGTGATCGTGAGCATCGGCGGGCAGAGCGCGCCGCCTTCGCCGATTGCCACCCGTTAGACTAAGCTGGATAACAGGGGTGTAATGGCGCTGTTGGTGCGGGTCATCCTGGCGTTATGCGGCGCGGCTGCCGCCGCACCGGCCGTCGAGCTGTTCCGTTCCCCCTATCTCCAGAACATGAGCGCGGATCGCGTCACCATCATCTGGGCGGCGCGAGAGCAGGGCCTGGGCGCGGTGCGGTATTCCACCGATCGCAGTTTTTCCCAACGCGCCGTCGCCCGCATGCGTGAATTCCGGCCCACCGAAACCGGGCAGAGCCTCACCTACTACGAATACCGCGCCGATCTGACCGCCCTCACGCCGGGCGTGGACTACTTCTACCAGGTCACGGTCGACGGCCAGCTTCCCACAAACCCGCCGGAGGACACCCGCTTCCGAACACCGGGCCCCGGCTCGTTCCAATTCCTGGCCTTCGGCGACAGCGGTCAAGGCACCACCGAGCAGCAGGCACTGGCCATTCGCATGGCCACCAGGGAAAGCCCCGACCTGGTGTTGCACACCGGCGATATCGCCTATCCCGCGGGCACATTCAGCCAGTTTGAGGACAACTACTTCGCCTACTATTCCCCTCTCATGAGGCGCGTGCCTTTCTTTCCCTCGCCCGGCAATCACGACTACGGCGACCGTCCCGGCCCACCGACTGCGTATCTAGCCATTCATGCAGTGCCCTTCGGGGATGTGCCGCCGCGCGACCAGGGCCGCTACTACTCGTTTGACTGGGGGAACGTCCATTTCATTTCACTGGACTCCAATGTCCCGCTGATGGCGGCCGCCAATGGAACCGGCGGCATGCTGGAATGGCTGGAACGGGACCTGCAACGAACGCGTCAATTCTGGCGCGTCGTCTATTTCCACCACCCTCCTTATCCCACCAGCGACCACACGAACGATCCCAACTCGAAGCTGGTCCGGGACATTGTGGTTCCGCTCCTGGAACGCTATGACGTGCAGTTGGTGCTCGGCGGGCACGAGCACAACTATCAGCGCCGGAAGTCGTCGCTGAGCGGCGTCATTGTCCCGGATGGCGCCGGGGTGGTCTACATCGTGACAGGCGGGGGCGGCGCCGCCCTCTACGCCGCTTCCAACCGTCCCGATCTGGAGGCTTCCAAATCGGTCCACCACTACGTGCGCGGCGAATTCCAGGGCCCGCGGCTGACCCTGCGCGCCATCGATCTCAATGGAACGGAGATCGACTCGGTGTCTTTGCAGCCGAAGCCGCGCATCGACGCGATTGTCAACGCCGCTTCCTTCATTCCGGCGCTGGCCCCCGGTTCGGTCGTAACCATTTTTGGCGGCCAACTGGCGCCCGAACCCAATCAGTTCACGCGCATGCCGCTTCCCATGGACCTCTCGGGCACCTCGGTGTCGTTGAACGGCCGGATGCTGCCCCTGTTCTATGTTTCGCCGATGCAGATCAATACCCAGTTGCCGTTCGACACTACCGGGCAAGCTGCTCTAAGGGTGCGCACCAGCAATGGCGACAAAGACGTCATGGTAACCATCAACGACGCTGCTCCCGGCATTTTCGGCGGGAGCGCCTTCCATGCCAATAACGCTTCCGTGACCGCCAGCGAGCCCGCGGAGGGCGGGGAAGCGGTGGTCCTCTACCTTACCGGGCTGGGTACGGTCAGCGGGCCGATCGCCGCCGGAGAGCCCGCCCCGGTTTCTCCCTTGCTCACGACCCGAGCCCCGGTAGAAGTGCAGATCGGCTCGACCTCAGTCTCACCCTTCTTCGCCGGATTGTCCCCGGGTTCCGTAGGTCTTTATCAGGTCAACGTCGTGCTGCCGGGCAACCTGTCGCCCGGGGATTACCAAGTCCGGGTCACGGCCAGGGGCGCATCCAGCAACAGCGTCACCCTGCCAGTGCGGTAGAGCCGGCCGGCTTCAAAACACCACCCGTAACCCCACCTGCAACCGGCGCGCGTTGGTTCCATCCGGATACCCTTGTGAGGCTGCTCCCTCGCCGAGCCGGGGCATGGGGGTCAGGACGCCGTCGCGCGCCTCGAAAGCCATCGTATTCACGCTGGTGTTGTAGACGTGATTGAAGACATTGAACGCCTCCAGATGGAGGTGCAGCTCGGAGCGCTCCGAGAACCGGAGCAGCTTGGTGAGCCGCGCATCCCCGCGCGCGCGCCGATCGATATCCAGGCTGCTGGCCGGATAGAATGGCACGCGCGTGGAGCCGCCGAATCCGTTGAGCGAGGTATTGAACGCCGCGTTGGGAAAGGGCACTCCCGCGACAAACACCGTGGCGGTGGCCGGTTGGGACGAGGCAAACGTCCAGATCTGCGAGAGCTGCCAGTTGTTGATGGCGTAGCGGGCCCAACGGGTATTCCGTTTCGTGAAGGTAGGGGCCAGGATAGCGGTCATCACCAGGCGGTGTCTCTGGTCAAGCTGGGAGGAGCCCTTGTCCCCGCGATAGTCGCCGTTGAACAGGGAGCGCGGACCCTCGCTGAAAAAAATGTTGTCCGCGCCGCCGCCCTGGTTGAAGTCGATGGCGTGCGCCCAGGTATAGGCGGCGGAGGCTTCCAGGCCTCGCCACAGCCGCTGGCGAAGCTGGACGAGCAAGGCGTTGTAGTAGCTGTTGCCCCCCGACTCCACGGAGTTCACGCGCCGCCAGCGGGGATTCACCCGGTTCGCGAGCCGGTAAGTGGGCGTGGTGTACCGGCCGGCCTGGTTGCCGGCGGAATCGTTGATCCGATAGTTGAAAGGAGTGCCCGCCGGGCCGATATTCAAGTCCCGGACGGTCGTCAGGTGAATGCCGCGGCTCCACAGATAGGAAAGCGTCAGGCTCAGATTCGAGGTGAGCGCCTGCTCGACGGCGAGGTCGGCCTGCTGGGTGTAGGGATTCCGGTAGTCTTTGGAGGGCAAGGTCAAGTCGATCGTAGAGGCGAAGTTGGGGTCTCCCGAGCCCGGGGGAAAGCCGCGCTCTGCGCTGGGCGGCAAGCGGTTGGGGAAGACCGGCCCCAGTGTCAGCTCCGACAGGAAGCGCCTCTCCAAAGTCAGAGCCTTCTGGTAACTTCCGTTCTCCAGGAAGAAGGTGTTGATGAGCCCCCCGTGGTAGCGGGCATAATAGAGGCCGTATCCGCCTCGCAGCACGGTCTTCGAGTGGTTGAGCGCCACGGCGACACCGATGCGCGGGGCGAGATTGTTCTTGGCGGAAGGGATCCGCCCCGAGTCCGTGTAATCGGGATTGGCCGCGGGCGGCTGCTCCAATTGGGCATACTCGTAGCGCAGCCCGTAGTTGAGCGTCACGCCCCGGCTCACCCGGAACTGGTCCTGGACAAAGAAGGCGTAATCCCGGATGGTGGTGTCGACGGTGTCGTTTCCGAAGCGTTGCGTGTACATCAGCCAGCGCTTCTCCTGAGACGTGTTGCCGCTGAAGTCCCGGGCGAAGGAGGTGAAATCGGCATAGCTGTAGGCGCCTTGACCATTGCGCAGGCTCCGGATGAAATCCCGTGTGTTCACAAGATCGAAACCGGCCTTGGCGGTATGGTTCCCCACCATCCAGGTAAAGTTGTCGGCCCATTGAAAGCGGTTCTCACTGGGATAGAGCCGGGGGAGGTCCGCCGACACGCCCAGGCTGGACTGGCCCTGGACCGTGATCTGCACCAGGCCGGTCTCGGGCGGAATCAGCCTGGGGTCGAGATCGTCAAAGTGGCGGTCCTTGAACCAGCCGAAGCGAAACTCGTTCACCACGGCGCTGCCGGGGATGGCGGTCCAGGCCAGCCGGCCGTAGCGGGTCCGAACGGTGGAATTGCCGTTGTTTCCGATCCCCTCCCCGTTGTTGAGAACGGCCTGGGTCTGGAATCCGTTCGGGGAGATAAAGCGCAAATAGTTGAAGCTGGCGCTGAGCGAGTTGCGCTGGTCGGGCCGCCAGTCCAGCTTGCCGAAAAGCAGCTCCGAGTTGGCGGTTCGGTCCACAACCTGGAACTGGCGCCCGAGAAAGCGGAGCGCCAGGGCGCACTGTTCCGTCGTCGCCTGGCAGGCGCCGGTGATGAATCGGCCGTTGGCGTCGAACAGCGGCGGGCGAGTCAGCGAGGCGATGAGCGGAAAGGTCCGCCGCGGCGCTTCGACGTTGAGAAAGTAGAACAACTGGTCTCTGACGATCCTCCCCCCGGCGCTGGCCCCGATCTGATAGCGCTTCTCCGGCGGATTGATGGCGCTATAGGGATCGCGCGCATTCAGGGTGCGGTTACGGAAGAACCAGTAGCCGGTCCCGTGAAAGGCGTTGGAGCCGCTGCGGGTCACGGTGTTGATGATGCCGCCGGAAGCATGACCGAACTCGGCGGAGGCGCCGGTCGCGACCACGCCGAATTCCTGGACCGCGTCCTGGGAGATCTGGGTGGTGATGCGGGTCCGGCCGGCATTCTCATGAAAGAACTGGTTGGAGGTGTCGTTCCCGTCGGTCAGAAAGGTGTTGCCCCCGGCAATCCCCCGGAAGGAAACCAGACCCTGCGTTCCATCGGGCACAACTCCAGGCGTCAGCAGGACGAAGGTGTCGGCGCGGCGCCCATTGATAGGCAGATGCAGGATCTGGCGGCTGTGCACGACCTGGGAGACGCCGCTCTTGGTGGCTTCCACCACCGGAGTCGACTCGACCACCGGAATCCGGGTGACGCCGACGAAGACCTCCAGCACGATCAGCAAGTCCGCGGTCTGGCCGACCTCGACCCCGACCCTGCCCTGGAAGGCCGAAAAGCCCGTCTTGGTCACGGTGCAGAGATAGCCGCTGTCGGGCGGCAGCGCCGGGATCGAAAAATGGCCGTCGCTGCTAGTCTTGGCGGTTCTGCGGATCCCCAAGGACAGGTTCGCCAACTCCACGCGAGCATCTGGAACGGGAGCCTCGGAGGTGTCGAGAACAATTCCGGAGATGGATCCCATCCCCACCACCTGTCCGTGCAGCGGTAGGGCCAGCAGCGCGCCCAACAGCATACCGCTCGGATGGGGCCGGCGCATTATTCTGAGAATAGCATCAACCATCCGCGTGGTCGCTTCGGTTTCGGCTGCCCCGGGCCCGGGCCACAAGCGCGCCGGTCAGAGGGAGGAGTCCGCGTCGTCCAGGATTCGGCAGCCACGGCGGCGTTCGAGCGACTCGGCGTAGGATCGCACCTTCTCCCGCAGCGCCTGGGAGTCCCAGAGCGGCGCACCCGAGTTCAGGAACGCGCAGCAGAATTCCAGGAATCCGGCCGACGGTTTGCCCATCCAGGCCGCCCCGCCGGTCTGGCTCTTCATCCAATAACAGGCAGAGGGCTTGGCCGCGAACTGGAAGAGATTTGCCAGCCAGCGGTGCGGCAAGCCGGCGGCCCGGCCGAATGCGATCGCGCTTTCCACGTACGGTGCGGCAATCACCACCTGGTCTTCGGCCAGGGCAGGCCGGATCTCCCATCTCAATCGGAAGGCCAGATCGGCCGCATACAGCAGCACCAGTGTCCGCGGGGACGGAGCGGGCACCTCCCGGTCCGGACGCCTCATTTCAAAGAAGATGCTGGAGGCGTCCCAGGCGCTGACGCCGCCGCCTTGGCTCTTGGCCAGGCGCTTGGCCATCACCCGCAGCTCGGGGCCGTTGCCTTCCAGTGCGATTAGCCGTCCTTCAGGCAAGCCGGACCTCCGGAGACGCCAGCACGTTTTCCCGCCAGTCCAGCACGGCGTCAAAGTTCCACTCCGCCAGCGATCGCCGCCGGCCTTGCTGGAACAGCTTGCGAATCAGCTTGTGCTGATCGTAGATGGATTGCTCGGCATCCACGGTCACGAACTGGAAGATCTTGGCCAGGGCCTCGTACTCCTGGATGCAGCGGCTGATGAACTTCTGGTAGCTCACGAAAGGGTCCTCCAGGTCCGTGACGTCCTGGCCCGCTTCGTAGAACTTCGGCGAGCGCGTAGCCGCGATGCGTTTGCCGGAAGTCTCCGGCGAAACCGAGAAATAGAAGACCACATCGGGCCAGAACAGCGGCGCATACGCGTTCAGGATCCAATCCAGTTCCAGGCCGCGCGCGGCGTCGCGGGCCAGCGCGGTGAACACGTAGCGGTCGGCAATCACCATCTTGCCGCCCCACAGCTCCGGCAGGATAACCGTCTCCAGCCGGTAGCGGAAGTCGGCGGCGTGGAGCAGACAGAACTCCTCCGGGCTCAGCGAGTGCGCGGCCTTGCGAGCCTTAACAAGAGGCTTGATCAGCGGCGACGAATTCCATTTGGAAGTCACCACCTCATGACCTTCGCTCTCCAGCCAGCTCTTGAACAGCTTCCGTTGAGTGGTCTTGCCGGAGCCGTCCGGCCCTTCGAAAGCAATCAGGTAGCCGCGCTTCTCTTCCTGCTTGACCAGCAGTTCACGCAGCCGTTTCCGGCTCACCGAGGAGGACACCCAGGGATGATATCCAACTGACGGCGGGGGGGCAATGGGGAGGGCGGTTGGTCAGTTGGTCAGTTGGTCAGTTATCAGTTCTCGGTTGTCAGTTCTCAGTTGTGCAGTAGTTGTTCTTGGGGTTAGGATCTGAGATACTGACCCACCGGCAAACTGAGATGCCCCTATGAGCCGTACAGATCTGGTGTTGATCCTGGGAATGCTCGGCGCGGCGGCGCTGCCCGCGCAGAGCACCGATGCCGTGCTGTCGGGAACCGTGACCGATTCGAGCGGGGCTGCCGTGGCCGGATGCGTGGTCGCCGCGCGGCAGGGGAGCACCGGCGTGACCAGCAAGGCGCTTACCAACGAGTCGGGCGTGTACCTGATTCCGCTGCCGCCAGGCGTGTACCAGGTGGCGGTCGAGCACCCTGGATTTCGCAGAGCCGTATTCGACAACGTGGAGCTGGAGGTGGGCGCGCAGGCGAGCCTGAACGTGCCCCTGGAGGTCGGCAGCACGGCCGAAATTGTCGAGGTGAATGCGGCGGCCGGGACACCGCTCGGGTACCTCAACAGCTCGGTGGGGAGCGTGGTCAGCGGGCGCAAGGTGCTGGAGCTGCCTTTGGCGGGGCGCAACGCCTACGACCTGATCGCCACTCAGGCGGGCGTGGTCGGCGATCACTTCAGCGGCAACCGCCGGGGCAGCCTCAACGCGACCCAGGACGGCGTCAACGTGCAGGACAATCTGCTGAACGGGCTCGGCTACGCGGCCATCGCCGCCAGCCTCAGCGTCGACCGCGTGGAGGAATTCCGCATCGTAACCTCGCCCACAGACGCCGAGCTGGGAAGGGGCTCGGGACAGATCCAGGCCGTCACCCGCTCCGGCGGCAACGAGTTTCACGGCAGCCTATTCGAGGAGCATCGCAACACGGTGCTCTCGGCCAACACCTGGTTCAATAATCAGCGCGGCAGCGATCCAAAAACCGGCGAACCGCTCTCGCCGCGCAATTTCCTGATTCGCAACCAGTATGGCGGCCGCGTAGGCGGGCCGATCCGCCGCAACCGCACCTTCTTCCACTTCAACTACGAGGGTCTGCGCGAGCGGGCGCGCAATTCCGTCACCAGCACCGTGTACACGGCCCCCGCGCGACAGGGCTTGTTCCGTTTTTTTCCAGGAGTGCAGAACGGCAACGCCAACGCGCTGGTCCCTACCGTGGATTTGGAGGGCAACCCGTTGCGTCCCCCCAACGCCGGCGGAGATCTGCAAACAGTCAGCGTGTTCGGCCGCGATCCGAGCCGTATGGCGGCCGACCGCACCGGGTTTATCGAGAAACAGCTCGCGCTGATCCCGCTGCCCAACAATTACCGCGGCGGCGACGGGCTCAACACCGCCGGCTATACCTGGATCCGCGGCGTGCCGATCAACTTCGGGCAGTTCGACCTGAAGTTCGACCACCATTTCAACGCCCGGCACCGGCTGAGCGCCGGCTACAGCCACCAGAGCTCGACCAGCTTCAACACCACCGGCGCGCAGCGCTTTCCCGCCTCGCCGCCTGGGGCCGCCCCGAACAACACCAACATCTATTCGCTGGCGGTGACCTCGTCGCTGCGCGCCAATCTGCTGAACGAATTCCGGGCAGGCGTGCTGCGCCCGCGCCAGCGCCTGATGGCCCCCTGGGAGGTCGCCGGAACGGACACGTTGCCGCGCGCGCAAGGCAACCCCTACCTGGTGAGCTTCGGGTTGGTGGATAGCCCGCTGTACCCGGCCCTCACCGCCGATCCCAGCGAACGCATTTCGCCGGTGTATCAATACGGAGACCACCTCACCTGGATCCGGGGACGCCATGCCCTGAAGGGCGGCGCCGAAGTGCGCTTCGTCTCCAGCGCCGGCTACGACGCCTTCCTGGTGATGCCGCGGGCCACGCTGGGCTCCGGCGCGGTGGCAGTCCAGAACATCAACAATATTCCCGGGCTGCTGCAAAACACCGGCGCGGCCCAGGCTCTGCTCACCGATCTGGCGGGCTCGCTCAATGGCATCGCCCAGACATTCAACTCTCCCGGCGGAACGAATCCCTCTTTCGTGGCGGGCGAGAACCGGCAGCGCAACTGGCGCCAGCGAGAGTTCAGTTTCTACTTCAAAGACGATTTCAAGATCACGCCGGCCTTCACGCTGAACGTGGGGCTGCGCTACGAGTGGTACGCCGCGCCCTACGATCCGCAGGGCAAGACGCTGGCCCTGGCCGGAGGCAGCGGCGGCATCTTCGGTCTCAGCGGAACCAGCTTCGCCGGCCTGTTCCAGCCGGGACGGCTGAATGGATCGCTCACCCGCGTCCAGCCCATCGGGCCCGGCACCGCCAATCCGGACACCAGGCTCTACGCCAACGACAACAACAATTTTGCGCCGTCGATCGGATTGAGCTGGTCGCTGCCCTGGTTCGGGAAGAACAAGACGGTGCTGCGCGCCGGCTACGGCGTGGGATTCGAGCGCAACCCGATCTACCTGGTCCATACCGTGTCGAGTATGGAGCCGGGCTTCTCCGAGACCCGCACCTTCGTCACCGGCTCGCTGCTGACGGCGGGCAATGTCCAGCTTCCGCTCACGCCGCTGGGCCGGCCTCTGGACGTCGTGCCGCTCACCGACCGCACGCAGACCGTGTACAGCTACGACGACCACCTGCGCACGCCCTACGTGCAGAACTGGAATCTCTCGCTCCAGCGCACCCTGAGCCCGGGCACCATCCTCGACGTCCGCTACGTGGGCAGCAAGGGCTCCAAACTGATCCGCGAGGCCAGCATCAACGAGGCCAACATCTTCGAGAACGGCATTCGGGAAGCGTTTCGGATCACCCAGGCCGGGGGCAATTCGCCCCTACTCGACCGGATCTTCATGGGCCTGAATATTCCCGGTCTTGGCGTGGTCGACGGCAGCCGCATCACCGGATCGGATGTGATCCGAATCAACCCCAGCACCCAGGGTCTGCTCACCGGCAACAACGTGGGCGGGCTGGCATCGTATCTGAGCGGAAGCAACCAGTTCGTGGGAGTGAACGGCGGCCTGCTGCGCCGCGCCGGGCTTCCCGAGAACTTTGTGTTCGCGAATCCGCAGTTCGCCACTCCGCGGCTCACCGGCAACTTCGCCGGCTCAACCTATCATTCCCTCCAGGTCGAGATGGTGCGGCGTCTGAGCAGCGGCTGGATCTTCCAGGGCAGCTATACCTGGAGCAAGGCGCTGGGCGAGGAGGAGGGCGACGGGATCGACCTGGTTTCAAACTTCCGCACGCTGCGCGACCGCAGTCTGGATAAGAAGCTGTTGTCGTTCCATCGCTCCAATGTGTGGCGCAGCAACGGCATCTGGGAGCTGCCCTTCGGGCCCGGCAAGAAGTTCGGGCGCGCCAGCCGCGGGCCTTTGGCGCACCTGATCGGGGGCTGGCAGGTGGGCGCGATCTACAACCTGTTCTCCGGCGAGCCGAGGGGCTTCGGCGCCGTGAACGCCTTCAACAACTTTGGCGGCAGCACCCCGATGGCCGCCGCCGCGGTGTCGAAGGACCTGGGCCATGTCGAGCGCACCGGCAACGGCGTGATTTACTTCGCCGGCCTGCGGCAGACGCCGGACCCCTACATCTCGCAAATCACCACGCAGCAGAATCTGCGGGCGCGCAGCACCCTGAGGGCCATCGCCGACGCCTCCGGGCGTCTGCTGATGGCCAACCCGGCGCCGGGCCAGTTCGGTTCCCTGGCCCCGCGCACTTTCGAAGGACCCGGCTCGTTCCGCCTGGATGTGAACCTGATCAAGCGCTTCCGCATCGGCGAGAACAAGGAATTCTACCTGCGGGCCGACGCCGTCAACGCCACCAACAGCCCGCAGTTCGACAACCCCAACGCCGACATCAACTCCACCGGCTTCGGCCGCATCACTGGCGCGGGCGGGAACCGGCTGGTGGTGGTCAGCGCGCGGGTCAGCTTCTAGTTTTGCGCGACCATCGTCTTCCCGATACAATTGAGATTCAAGGAGACCACCCATGCCAGAAGAACTCGGGCGACGCACCTTTCTGAAGACGTCTGCCGCGGCGGCCGCGCTGGCCGCTCCGGCAGTTCATAACGCGCGGGGCGCCGGCGACAGGATCAACGTCGGCTGGATCGGCTCCGGCACGCGCGGCTACCACTGCCTGGAACAGCTTTACAAGGGCAACAAGGACAAGATCGTCGTTACGCACATCTGCGACACCTTCACCGGCAACCTGGCCAAGGGGAAAGACCGCGTCCAGACCATGGGCGCCAACACCCCCTCCACCCACAACGACTACCGCGACATCCTGGCCAACCGGGAGGTGGACGCGGTGTTCATCATGACTCCCGAGCATCTGCATCACTCGATGATGCTGGCCGCGCTCAAGGCCGGCAAGCACGTCTATGTGGAGAAGCCGCTCGCCCACACCATCGAGGAAGGCGCCGAGCTGGTGAAGGCGGCCAAGAAGGCCGGCAGGATCGTGCAGGTCGGCACGCAGAATCGCAGCTCGGCGCTGTACCGGCGCGCCAAGGAGATGGTCGAACAGGGGCTCATCGGCGACTGCCACTACGTTCGCGCCTTCTGGTATCGCAACTCCGCCGGCGACAATCCGGCCTGGCGGTATAAGATTCCGCCCGACGCCAACGAGCGGAACAGCGATTGGGAGAAGTTCCTCGGCCCGGCCCCCAAGCGCGCCTTTGATCTGCGCCGCTACTACCAGTGGCGCTTGTACTGGGATTACTCCGGCGGCATCTCCACCGACCTGCTGGTGCACCAGACCGACATCACCAACTTCGTGATGGGCAAGACGCTGCCGTCCTCCTGCATGGCATCCGGCGGCATCTACCGCTGGACCGGCGCCGACGACGACCGCGACGTGCCGGACACGCTGAGCGCCATCTACGACTATCCGGACCGTTTCCACATCAACTACAGTTGCTATTTCGGCAACGACCATTACGGCTACGGCGAGCAGTTCCTGGGCAACGAAGGCACCATCGAGGTGCTGAACCGCCAGGACCTGCACTACACGCCGCAACTGCTGCGCGGCGCGGCGCCGGAAGCAGTGAAGGCGCGCAAAGAAGTGCACCTGAACGGCCCCAAGGACTTCGGCGAGCCGGACGGGCTGGTCACCCACATCCGGAACTTCATCGAATCGATCCGCGGCGCCCAGAAGCCCGTTGCCCCGGTTGAGGCCGGCCAGCAAGCCGCCATCTCCGGCCACATGGCCACCCTGTCGCTCAAGAACGGCAAGAAGGTAGTGTGGGACGCCAAGACGGAGAAGCTTCGATACGTGTGAAGTTAGTCAGTGAGTCAGTAAGTCAGTAGGTCAGTAAGTCGCTGACCGTCGGATCAACTGACAAACTGACCAACTTTCTGATACCATCTGAGACCGCTATGCCCACCGCACAAGCCGTTGGTAGTGTGTCCAAGAGCCGCCTGATTCCGGCCGCTATTCTCGCCATTCTGGTCTACGGCATGATCGCCGCCATGCTCGGGACGCTCCTTCCGGAGCTGTCCAAGAAGTTCGGCCTGACGCCGGAGCAGAACTCGCGGCTGGCGCTGGTGCAGGCCTTGGGATTGAGCCTGGCATCGATTTCGGCGGGCCCGCTCATCGACAACAAGGGCAAGAAGACCGGCTTGGTCCTGGGGCTGGGGATCATCGCGGCGTCGCTGTTCGCCCTGCCGGCCTCGACCGGCTACGAGATGATCATGGCCTGCTGGTTCACGCTCGGCTTCGGCGGGGGCATCATCGTCACCGCGGCCAACGCGCTGGTCAGCGACATCAGCGAGGAGAAGCGTTCCTCCACGCTGAACCTGCTCAACCTGTTCTTCGGGTTGGGCCTGATGGCCACGCCGTTCATCGCGGGCAATTTTCTGGCCGGTGACGCCATCAAGCTCTGCTATTTCGTGGCGGTCCTGACGACCGCCACGTTCCTGCTGCACGCCACCACGCCGATGCCTCCGCCCAGCGGCGAACGCGGCTTCAAGGCCGCGGAGATCGGCCAATTGCTGGGGCGCCCGGCCCTGTATTTGCTGGCGATGCTGCTGTTCTTGTATGTGGCTTGCGAGGTCGGCTTCTCCACCTGGCTGGCGCGGCATCTAATGGCGCAGGGAATGACGGAGAAGGACGCGCTCAACACGCTGACAGGCTTCGCTCTGGGGATTCTGATCGGACGCGTGGTCGTGTCGCGAATCCTGATCAAGGTGCCGGCCCCAGTGGTCACGCTCGCCGCGGCGGTCCTGATGACCCTTTTCACGTACCTCACGCTCCAGACCAACGACCCGACGGTGGCGCTGGTGATTGTCTCGCTGGCGGGTGTGGCGATGGCGCCTGTGTTTCCCACCACGCTCGGCATGGTCGGCGACGCCTTCCCGAAGGCCACTGCCACGGCGATGGGGATCGTCATCACCAGCGGCTGGGCCGGCCTGGTGGTCAGCGCCCCGATAATCGGCGCCATCGCCGGCGACGATCCCAAGCGCCTGCAAACGGCCCTCCTGGTCTTTCCGGCGGCCTCGGCGCTGATGGTCCTGGTCAATCTGGCGATGCGGCCGATGCTCCGGAAGGCTCAATGACTGCATGCCCGTCAAGCGCGTCCCCATCCGCGAATCGGTCATCCGCCGCACCACTATTCTGAGCGCTCAACTGGGCGCTGTGAACCTCTCCCAGGGCTTTCCCGACGACGATACCTTCCCGGAGCTGAAGGAGTTTGCCATCCAGGCGATCGCCGGCAGCCACCATCAATACACCGACCCGTGGGGATCGCCCGTGCTGCGCCGCGCCGTGGCCAGGAAGCTGGCGGAGTTCAACGGCGTCGCCGCCGACCCAGACCGCAACCTGGTCATCACCTGCGGCGCCACCGAAGGCATGATCGTGGCCATGGAGGCGCTGGTCGAGCGGGGCGCGGAGGTCATCACCTTCGCGCCCATGTACGAGAACTACGTCTTGCAGGCCATCGCCTCCGGCCTGGAGTTGAAGACCCTGGAGGTCCAGGAGCCGGATTTCGCGTTCACGCGCGGGCAGTTGGAAGCGCTCTGGAGCCCGCGGTCGGCCGCTGTGCTGTTGTGCAATCCCTGCAACCCAACCGGCAAGGTGTTCCGCCGCGAAGAGCTGGAGACCATCCTGCGGTTCGCCATCGACCACGACCTGCTGATCTTCTGCGACGAGACCTACGAATACCTGGTCTGGCCCGGCCACCGGCACATCAGCATGGCCTCGCTGCCGGACGCGTTCGGGCGGACTGTCACGGTGACGTCGATGGGGAAGACCTATTCGGTTACCGGCTGGCGCGTCGGCTACGTCGTGGCGGAGGAATCGCTCACCAACGAGCTGAGAAAGATGCACGACTTTCACACCGTGACCGCGCCGCATCCCTTCCAGATCGCGCTGGCCAAAGCGACCGGGCTGCCCCCGGAGTTCTACGACCGCCTCCGCGCCGCATATCTCGAGCGGAAGGAAATTCTCTGCCAGGCCCTGGCGGCGGCGGGAATGACCTACTATGATCCGGGCGGATCCTATTTTCTCTGGTGCGAGTACTCGAAACGGTCCTCGGACGAGGACACCGTCTTCAGCGAACGGCTGCTGCGGGAAGCGGGCGTGGCGGGCGTGGCCGGCTCGGTATTCTATCCCAAGGCGACCAGGAATCCGCGCCGCTTGCGCTTCACCTTTTCCAAATCCCGGGCCACCATTGAGGAAGCGGCGAAGCGCCTGCTAAAGTTGTAGGTTCATGCCCACTCCCTTTGATCTGGAGGGCCGGATTGCGCTGGTCACCGGCGGCGCCAGCGGGATCGGCGAAGCGACCTGCCGTGCGTTGACCGGCGCCGGCGCGCGAGTGATCGTCTGCGACGTCGACCGTCCGCGCGCCGAAGCCGTGGCCGCCGAGCTGCCCGGCGCCTCCAGCCTGGTCCTCGACATCTCCGGCGAAGCCGCGGTAAAGACGGCTTACCAGGGGATCGCACGGCTCGACATTCTGGTCAACAACGCGGGCATCGGCCTGGTCGGCAATATCGAGGAAACCGCGCTGGCCGATCTCCAGCGCGTCTTTCGCGTCAACGTCGAAGGCCTGTTCCTGATGACGAAATACGCCATGCCGCTGCTGCTGGCCTCGCATGGGTCGATCGTCAACCTGGGATCGGTGGGCGGGCTGGTCGGAGTCAAGCGCCGCTTCGCCTATTGCGCCACCAAAGGCGCGGTAGTCGCGCTGACCCGGCAAATGGCCGTCGACTACCCCACCCACGTGCGCGTCAACTGCATCTGTCCCGGCACGGTGGACTCCCCGTTCGTGGAAGGCTATCTCGAGAAGTACCACAAGCACGAGAAGGAGAAGGTCCGGGCGGAGCTGAATCAACGCCAGCCTATCGGGCGCCTGGGCCGGCCTGAAGAAATCGCGCACCTGGTGCTCTACCTGTGCTCGCGGGAAGCCGAGTTCATGCAGGGCTCGGTGATCTCCATCGACGGCGGCTGGACGGCCGCGTAGGAGACTTGGCGGTGCTAACGGTGGACGAATTCCTGCGGCTTCCAGAAGAGCCCGGCGTCAAGCGGGAGCTGATGGAAGGAGTCGTCATTGAGATGCCTGGCGCGAACTCGGGACATGAGATTGTGAAGGCAAACATTCATGGCGAGTTGTCCGCCCCGGTATTGATGCGCCGCATCGGTAAGGTCTTCTCCGAGCCGATCTTCGTTCTCAACGAGACCGAGGCCTACAGTCCTCCGAGTCCGCGGCTGTCCTGGGAAAGAAGGTGCTCAGCTATCTTCGGCATGGCAGCCACGCGGTCTGGGTGGTGTACCCGGAACAACGCGCCGTCCGCACGTTCGATCGCAACGGCCATTCCCGGCTTCTCAAAGAGACCGACGTCCTCGACTGTCCCGAATTGCTCCCCGGCTTCCAGCTCCCCGTCGCCCGCATCTTCGAGGAGACTTGATTCCTGGCGCTAATCGGAATCACGCATCCGCGTCCACCCGGCTCATCCTGGGTCTGCTTGTCTTGAGCCTGGCTGCCTGCGGGAACCCGGATCCGCCTCCACTCGCCACGGCGCCGGAAATACCCGCCCCGCGGATCCTGCAGTTTTACGCTTATCCCGGCCAGATCGCGCCGGGGGAAGAGGCCACACTCTGCTACGGCGTCGAGAACGCGAAGACTGTCCGTATCGAGCCGGAGGTGGAGAAACTCAATCCCGCGCTCAGCCGCTGCTTTCCTGTAAGTCCCGGCGCCGATGCCCAATACACGCTGCACGTGGAAGGACCGGATGGCTCCGGCGTCTCCCAATCGGTCCGCGTGCTGGTGCGAGTGGGGCCGCCTCCGCCGCCCGAGGTGGTCAAGTTTTCCGCCTCGGCGCGGGAGATCGCCCGTGGCGAGTCGGTCACGATTTGCTTTGAGGCGCAGAATGCGCGAAAGGTGCGGCTGGAGCCGCCCGTTCAAACTCTGGGCGCGGCGACCCGCGGCTGCTTCGCCGTGTTCCCAAGGGAAACTACCCAGTACACGCTGGTGGCCGTAAGGGGAGGCGCGCGGAGTGACCGGAAGAAACTGACTGTGACGGTGCGGTAGCCTATCCCGCCAACTCCAGCTCGATGCGCTTCTTGGCCGCGTCCAGCCGCACGATGCGGAAACTGCGGATCTGTCCGGAGCGGGCCGATTCGCGCTTCACGACGCCCGCCGGCGCACCCTGCTTCCACTTGGCGGCGAGCATCGAAGTCAGCGAGCCGAGGTCCGCGCCCTGCGATTGCGCCTCCCCGGCGCCCGCGCTCTCGGAGCCCGCGTCGACGGGCATGGGGCAGGCCGCCTGGATGCCGTCGCCCAGATCCACCGTGGCGTCGCGGCCCGAAATTCTCGCCACGCGCCCGGTGACCACGTCGCCTTCCTTGTGCTCGGAGATGTACTCGTCGATCGACGTCGGCTGGAGCTGCTTAAGGCCGAGGCGGAGACGGCGCCGCTCGCGATCCACGCCGATCACGGCCGCTCGCACCGTCTGGCCCATCTTCAGGACGTCGTGCGGATGCTCGATGCGTTTCTCCGCGCTGAGGTCGCCGACGTGAATCATGCCCTCGATGCCGTCGCCCAGATCGACGAACGCGCCGAACTTGGCCAGGCTCACCACCGGTCCCTCCACGACGGAACCTTCGGGGTACTTCGTGTCAATGCTCGCCCAGGGGTCGCCGAGCGCCTGTTTGAGTCCCAGCGCAATGCGGCGGTCGGAAGCGCTCACGCTGAGTACCACCACTTCCACCGTCTCCCCCGCCTTAATGATGTCGGCCGGCTTGCGCACCTTCTTGCTCCAGGACAGCTCCGAGAGGTGAATCAGCCCTTCCAGCCCCGGTTCCAGCTCGACGAAAGCGCCGAAATCGGCGACCCGCGTCACCGCGCCCCGCACCCGCGCGCCGGCTTGATACTTCTCCGCGGCCAATGACCAGGGATCGGCCGAAAGCTGCTTCATGCCCAGCGAAATGCGCTTCTTCGCGGGGTCGACTTTCAGGACCTGCACGTCCACTGTGTCGCCCACCTTGAGCAGGTCGGCGGGCTTGCCGATTCGCGCCCAGGACATATCGCCCACGTGCAGCAGGCCATCCACGCCGCCGATGTCGATGAAGGCGCCGTAGTCGGCCAGGCTGCGCACCTGGCCGCGCAGCACCGCGCCTTCCTGCAATTCGGTATAGATGCGCTCCCGCGCCGCCCGCTCCTCGTCTTCCAGCACCGCGCGGCGGTCGACCACCACGTCCTCATCGCCAACATCCAGCTTGATCACGCGGCAGGAGATCTCCTGGCCCACCAACTGCTCCATCTCGGCCTGGTCGCGCGCGCCGCTGCGGGAAGCCGGCATGAAAGCGCGGACCCCCACGTCCACGTGGAAACCGCCTTTGACCAGCCCCGACACCACTCCGGCGATGGCGCGCTTTTCGGCGAAGGCCTTCTCCAGCCCGCTCCAGTCCTTGGGCCGCGCCACCTGAATCCGCGACAGCAGATAGTATCCTTCGGGATGACGGCCCGCAACGCTCACCTGCACGGTGTCGCCCGGCTGGAACTCGGCGCCCGCCAGATCGCCGGCCGGAATCACCCCCTCGGTCTTGAGTCCGATGTCGACAAAAACATATTCGGGAGAAACCGCGACAACTCTACCCGCGCGGCCTTCCTGGCCCGGCTCGCGAACGGCGCGGTGCGACTGCTCATACTCCGAAAGGATGTCGCCAAACGTGGAGATGATGACTTCCTCGTCCGGATTGACGGGTTGCTTGGACATGGGATCTCACTCTATTCTTGCACAGCGCGGCGTAGCGATCGGAGCTCAGGGATCAGCGCTCAGCCGTCAGCCCCGAGATTGTCCCACCGCGGTTGGGAGTTCGACTGAGTGCTGACCGCTGTGTGCTGACAGCTTAGTTCCTACTCGACTCGAACCGCCTTGGGCAGGTCCTCGCAATCCGGGAGCGGGGTGACCGAATAGTAGTTGAGGCCGTAGCGGAGGTTGCGGTGGATGCCGCCGATGCAGGCCTCGTTGCGGCGGGATTCGATCCGGCCCCAGCGCGGACGCGCCGAGACCGCGTCAATGGCGGGGAAGGATTGGAGTTTCAGAAAGAGGACGCCGGTGACGACCGCGGCCGACAGGCAAGCGACGGCGGCGGGGCGGCTGAGGAACCACGCGGGAATCGCCAGCAGCATGGGGAGCAGCCAGGTCCAGTGAAACGTGGGGAACGCTACGCGCGACAGTCCCGCGGCCAGCGCCTGCGGCAGGATCGACGCCAGCGGAACGGTCGCGCATAGGAGCGCGGCGGCGGCGGCCAGCACGGGGCGAGTATCGCGTGCCTCCGCCAGAGCCAGGCCCATCATGGCCGCGGCGGCGGGCAGCAGCGGCAGGATGTAGCCGGGCAGCTTGTTGGCGGAGGCCGACAGGAACAGGAAGCCGAACACCATCCAGAGCAGCAGAAAACGGCGGCGGGGATCGGGGAACGCGTCGCGGCGGAACAGCAGCAGCGCGGCGGGAGTCCAGGGAAACAGTGCGGCCGGCAGCACCGGCGCGTAGAACCACCAGGGACGGCCATGCAACAGAACCTCCGAGGTGAAGCGCCCGAAGTGATGTTCGATGAACAGGGTCTGGATGAAGGGCCAGCCGTTGCGCCAGTAGCAGAGCAGGTACCAGGGTGCGGCGGCGGCCAGGAATACCAGGGCCAGGCGCGGATCGAGGAGACGGCGGCGCGCGTGCCAGGCAAGCGGTAGAGCCAGCGCCAGCGGGACCAGGCCCTTGGCGAGTACGGCGAGTCCCAGCAGCGCCGCGGCCTTCTTGGGCGGCGGCTGGCCGAGAGACAGGAGCATGGCGGCGGCGAAACAGGCGGTCATCGGCAGATCGGTCGTGCCCACGTGGCTTAATCCGAGCCAGCCGGCGCTGGTCGCTAGGATGGCGGTCGCGTATCCGGCGGCCGGCGGAGAGAATTCGCGGCGCAGGATCCAGTGATAGAAGACCAGGAAGGCGACGCTGGTCAGGGCCACGGGCAAGCGCGGGGCCAAGTCTTCGCTCAAGCCCAGGCGGAAGGCCAGGCCTGTCATCCAGTAGAGCAGCGCGGGCTTCTCAAACCAGGGCTGGCCCCACAGGCGCGGCGTGATCCAGTCGCCCGAGCGGGCCATCTCGCGTCCGATCGAGGCATAGCGGGGCTCATCGGGTCCCAGCAGCCCCGTGCGCGTGAGCCCGGCGAAGAACAGGACGTACAACGCCAGGCACACCAGCGCCGCGGCGAGCCACTTGGGCATAGGACTATAATAGAGGGAATGCGCGTGTTCGCGTGCTCCTTTCTGGCTTTGGCCCTCCCCGCGTTCGCCCAGGTGTTCGGGTGCGCCTGCGATTCGGCGCGTCCCGAAACGCTGGCCGCGCGCGAGTGTGGATTGTGCAAGGAAGGAGACAAGCAGCCTGCCGCGCCGGCCATCTTCTTTCTGAAGGACATCAATCCGCGCAAGCCGAACCGGCTGCTGGCGCTGCCGCGCGCGCACGGAAAGGGGCCGCACTCGCTGGCGGAGATGACCCCCGCCGCGCGTGCCGAGTTGTGGACCGCCGCCATCGAGAAAGCCAAGTCGCTGTGGGGCGCGCAGTGGGGAGTGGCGCTGAATGGAGACGAAGTGCGCACGCAGTGCCACATGCATCTCCACATCGGGAAACTCATCGAGGACCTGGAAACGGCCCGGTTCGTCGTAGTGGACGGGCCGGCCGGGATTCCCGTGCCCCCGGACGGTTCCGGGATGTGGGTTCATCCGGAAGGAAACAAGCTGCACGTCCATCTGGACGAACAGATCACCGAGACCGTCCTGATTCGATAAAGGAAGTTCATGTCGTTAATTGAAATCGCCAAGCAACCGACGGCGGAGAATGCCGTCATTCACCTGAATCCAGCGGACAACATCGCGGTGGCGCGCGTTCCGCTGTCGGCGGGAATGGAGCTGCGGGTCAACGGAACGGGCCTGCGAGTGAACGGCCATGTGCCCGCGGGACACAAGGTGGCGGTTGCGCCGATCCAGCAGGGCGAGGTGGTGCGGCGCTACGGCCAGATCATCGGGCGCGCCAGACAAGCCATCGCGCCGGGCGACCACATCCACACGCACAACCTGGCGTATGAAGAGCTGCAGTTCGCCTACGAGTTTCCCTCGGGCGAGATTCCCTACCCTCCGGCGCCGGCCCGTGTGCCGGCCTTCCTGGGGTATGCGCGCGAGGACGGGCGCGTGGGCACGCGCAATTACATCGCGGTGGTGGCGGCCAGCAACTGCGCGGCCCATACCGCCGAGCTGATCGCGCAGAGCTTCGACGGCGAGGCGCTGCCGCCCAATGTCGACGGAGTGGTGGCCTTTCCGCACGGCGAGGGCTGCGGCCATTCGATCGGGCCGGACACCGAGCAGTTGCGCCGTACGCTGGCCGGCGTGCTGGCGCATCCCAACGTGTCGGCGGCGATCATCCTGGGGCTGGGCTGCGAAGTGAACCAGATCGATCACTATCTGGGGCCGAACGCGCCGCGCTCCTCGCGCCTGGTGGGGATGACGCTGCAAAACAGCGGCGGCACGCGCGGCGCGGTGGAGGCGGCCCGGCGCGAGATCCGGCGCTGGATGGATGAGGCCGCGTCCGAGCAGCGGATCGAAGCGCCCGCGTCGAAGATCATTCTGGGACTCAACTGCGGCGGCTCGGATTCCTTCTCGGGGATCACGGCCAATCCCGCGCTGGGGATCTGCTCGGACAAGCTGGCCGAGATCGGCGGCACGGCGGTGCTGGCCGAGACCACCGAGTGCTTCGGCGCCGAGCATCTGCTCATCCGGCGTGCGCGCAACCGGCAGGTGGCCGAGCGTTTCCTGGGCTTCATCGAGGGCTACAAGGCGTATCTGAACCGCTTCGGCGGCAGCTTCGACGACAACCCCTCGCCGGGGAACAAGGAGGGCGGCCTGTCGAACATTCTGGAGAAGTCGCTGGGCGCGGCGGCCAAGGCGGGCAGTACGCCGCTGATGGACGCGGTGGACTACGCCGAGCGGATCACTTCGCCGGGCTTCGTGTTCATGAACACGCCGGGCTACGATCCGGTGTCGCTGACCGGGCTGGCCGCGGGCGGCTGCAATCTGATCGCTTTCACTACCGGGCGGGGAAGCGCCATCGGGTTCCCGTCCATCCCGGTGATCAAGATCGCCACCAACGGCAACACCTACCGGAGGATGATGGACAACATGGACGTGAACGCAGGAGCGATCGCCGACGGCGAGCGCACCATCGAGGAGGTGGGCCGCGAGATTTTCGAGATGGTGTTGCGGGTGGCCTCCGGCGAGCGAACCTGCGCCGAGAAGCTGGGGCACAAAGAGTTCGTGCCTTGGCGGATCGGCCCGGTGATGTAGGACTCGCCTACCGGATCAGACTGCGTCCGCCGACGATGATGATCCCGCGCTGGGCAAGGGTCGCTTGCGGCGAGGCGGTCTTGCCGCCAACGATGATGATTCCCCGCTCGCTGGCGGGCGCCTGGGGCCGGATGCCGATGACGATCCCTCGATCCTGACCGGGCCGGGGCCGTTTGCCGCTGACGATAATGATCCCTCTCTTTGCGGCCGCACTCGCCGCACCGGCGGTCACCACGTTCGGCTGATTTACAGTTACTTGATAATTCGGTTTCGGTCTCAGGCTGCCAAGTGTCATTGTTGTTTCGCTCCTGAGTTAGTTATCGGGGGCGAGCGGGAAAAGTTGCCCGGGCTATTCCGGTACGGGGCTGGAAGACGAGCGAACATGGTCCCGGATTTTTCCCAAGAGCCGATCGACGGAGCCGGCAATCTCCCGTACTGCGGCATCGAAGGCCGGTTGATTGGCCTTGGACGGTTGGCGAAAGCCGCTGACCTTGCGGACGAACTGCAAGGAAGCCGCCGAGATCTCATCCGCTGTCGCGGGTTGTGCGGGGCGCCGGAGAACTTTGATGCTGCGGCACATGCGGTATCCAGCTTAGCAAAGTGGTATACGTATGGGATGTACCTGACGCTGATCCTGGGTCTGATAGCCGCGGCCTTGCTGCCGGCAGCCGATGCGCATATGAGTCGAGAAGAACGCGAGAAAGCCATTCGATGGCTGAACGAATCCCGGACTGAGTTTCTCCAGTTGGTCCAGGACCTCAGCGACGAGCAGTGGAAATGGAAACCCGCGCCGGAGCGATGGTCGGTGGGCGAGGTGGCCGAACACATTCTGCTGTCGGAAGGGGCGCTGTTCGGCAGGGTCCGGGAGGCGCTGGCGAATCCTCCCAATCCGGACTGGGAGAAGAAGACCGCGGGGAAGGCCGAGTTCCTGGAGAAAGTGATGCCCAGCCGCGTGCGGCGGGCTCAGGCGCCGGAAGAGATCCAGCCGCGGGGCAATCTGACCCGGGCGGAGATCATGAGCCGCTACGCCGAGGTCCGCGAGAAATCGCTGCGGTTCATCGAGGAGACGCAAGCCTCCTTGAAGGACCACACCGTCGAGCACCCCTTCCCGGTTTTCAATACACTCAACGCCTACCAGTGGTTCATCTACATTCCGCTCCACAACATGCGGCATGACAAGCAGATCGAAGAAGTGAAGGCCACGCCGGGTTTCCCCAAGTAAGTCATGCGACCCCTGGCGGTTCTTGTTCTCCTCACTCTGGCTGCGTGCGCGCGCAAGCCGTCCGGCGATCGTCCCTTGAAGCCGCCGGAGGCCTTGAAGAGTCTTCGGCTCAGCGAGGACTTCCGGGTGGAGCTGTTCGCCGCCGAGCCCGATGTAGTCGACCCGGTGGAGATGGTGTTCGACGAAAACGGGCGCGTCTACGTTGCCGAGATGCGCGACTACCCGGACGACCCGCCACCGGGCAGGCCGGCCCGCTCGCGCATCCGCCTGCTGGAGGACGCCGACGGCGACGGCAAGTTCGAGCGCAGCGTGATCTTCGCCGACCAGGTGCTGGAGGTGAGCGGCCTGATGCCCTGGAAGGGCGGCCTGATCGTGACCAGCGCGCCCGACATCCTGTTCCTGAAGGACACCGATGGCGACGGCAAAGCGGATGTGCGGGAGGTGCTGTACACCGGCTTCCCCAAGGTGAATCCGGAGGCGCGCATCACCAACTTGCGCCTGGGCGTGGACAACTGGATCTACGCCGCCAACGAGGGACGGGATGGGCAGATCGTCTCCCCCGAGCATCCCGAGCGTCCGCCGGTGAGGGTGCGGGGCGCGGATTTCCGTTTTCATCCCATCCGCGGCCTGTCTGAGTCCGCTTCCGGCCCCACCCAGTTCGGTATGACGTTCGACGATTGGGGCAACCGCTTCCTCACGCAGAACACCATTCACGTGCGGCATGCCGTGGCGCCGATGAACTACCTGGCGCGCGCGCCGCTGCTGGAAACGGGCGCCGTGTCGGTGGATATCTCCGATCATGGCAGCCCGTCGGCGCCTCTGTTCCCGCTGACCAAGCCGCAGGCCTGGCGCGAGCAGCGCACCCGCCTCCGCCAGCAGCGCTACGACGAGAACCAGCTCAATCGCATCGAGCAGGTGGGCGGCTTCTTTACGGCCGCCAGCGGCGGCACCGTGTACAACGGCGACGTGTTCCCCAAGGAATACTGGGGCAATCTCTTCACCGGCGACGTGAACGGGAACCTGGTGCATCGGGACATCCTGCGCCCCAGCGGCGTCACCTTCACGGCCAGCCGCGCCAAGGACAAGGTCGAGTTCCTGGCGTCCACCGACTCCTGGTTTCGTCCCTGCAACTTCGCCAACGCCCCGGACGGCAACCTCTACATGATCGATATCTACCGCGAGTTCATCGAAACGCCGGAATCGATTCCCGACGAGATCAAGAAGAACATGAATTTCTACAGCGGCGATACGATGGGGCGGGTCTACCGGCTCGCCCCCAGCCAGCCGTTACGGAAGCGCGGCCTGCGGGCGGGGCTGGGGAGGATGACCAGCGTGGAGTTGGTGGGGCTGCTCAACGAGAGCAACGGGTGGCATCGCCAGACGGCGCAGCGGCTGCTGCTGGAGCGGCAGGACAAATCGGCCGTGCCGGCGCTGCGGGAGCTGGCGGCGAGATCGGAGAATCCGCTGGGACGGCTGCACGCCTTGTGGATGCTGGAAGGCCTGGGCGCGCTGGAGGCGGCGGAGGTGCGCCGCGCGCTGTCCGATCCGCACGCGGGCATTCGCGAGCACGCCCTGCGGTTGTCGGAAGGTTTTCTGCCCCAGCTCGCCGGGGACGTGCTCAAGCTGGCCGGCGATCCCGAGCCGCGCGTCGAGTTTCAACTGGCCTTCACGCTGGGCCAGGTGAAGAGCGCTGCGGCGGCCGCGGCGCTGGCCGGTATCGCCAAACGGCACGGGGAGGACAAGTGGTTTCGGGTGGCGATTCTCAGCTCCGTGGCCGATTATCCGGCGCGCTTCCTGGAGCTTACTCAGTACAACGCCGCGCTACTGCCGCAACTGGCCGCGCTGGTGGGGTCGCGTCGGCAGCCGGGGGAGATCGCGCAATTGCTGGGCGCCGTGGGAAAGTTGGAGCACCCGGAAGCGGGGCTGGAAGGGCTGGCTCGCGGATTGCGCCTGGTGGGGGCCAAAGGAGTGAAAGCCGGAGCGGCCGAGACGCACCTGGTCCGGCTGCTGGATAGCCCGTCGGAGCCCGTGCAGAAGGCGGCCTGGGAAGTGGCCCGCTATTTCGAATTGCGCGCGGTGGTCGCCAAGGCCGCGCGCGACGCACTGGATGCAGCGATCGGCGTTAACCGGCGCATCCGCTCCGTCGGGGCGCTGCGTGGCGGCCAGTATGCGGAATCCTCCGCGGTGTTAAAGAAGGTGCTGGAATCGAACCCGCCGCCCGAGTTGCAGGTGGCCGCCGTCGACTCCCTGGCCGCGTTCGACGATCCAGGCGTGGGCCCGGCCATCCTTTCCTATTGGCGCGGCTATTCGCCGGACGCCCGCACGCACGCCATCGGCGCGCTGCTGGGCGCGCAGTCGCGCATTCCGGTTCTGTTGAAGGCGCTGGAGGATCGCCAGGTGGAAGCGGCGGCTCTGGACGTCGCCGCCCGCGCCCGCCTGATCGAACTGGGCGACCGCGCCCGGCGACTGGTGCAAACTCAGGCCGGAGAGCGGGCCAAGCTGGTCGAAAGCTATCGCGACGCGCTGAAGGTGGCCGGCGACGTCACCCGAGGGAAGCAGCTCTTTGACGAGAACTGCGCCAAGTGTCACATGCCGCGCAAGCAGGGCGGCCGCGTGGGGCCGGATCTCTCCGGCATCAACAACAAGACCAGAGAGGAGCTGCTGACCTCGATCATCGACCCCAGCTACGCGATCGAGCCGCGTTACGAGGGGGACGAGACCATCCTGCGCTCCAGTATCGCCGAGATCCGCTCCTCGGCGATTTCGTTGATGCCGGAGGAGCTGGAGAAGCCGCTGGGCAAACAGGGGCTGGCGGATGTGATCGCGTACTTGCGCGGGGGGCTGTAAACCCGGATTCACTTTACTGATAGGGCGTCACAGGGCCGAGTCGCGCTCATTGGATGGGAAGCCGATTTTACGGGCCCATCCGTCGGGCAGTATGCGACCGTCCTCTCATCTGGGTTTGCCCACTCTTCAGCGGAGCCGTTCTTGGCCTTCGGGGACGACCCTGAGTCGGATCGCGCCGGAGACGGGTTCTTGTTCCAGCAATCTTTGGTGTACCCATAAGGCGGCGAAGTGGCTTGCAAAGACCGGAGAACCAAAGTTCCGGAAGAAATACTCACCCAGCCCATTCGGATCACGGCCTCCCGGAGTCTTACTGTTGGACAGGAGAAACCAGTCATGCCCGAAGTGCTTGAGGCAGGCAGCAATTTGTTCCTGGTCCAGGTCGCACGCCGTTTTTCCGTCGGTTCCAGTCAGCACGGTGACGGATGCATCTTTGAAAGTGACCCAGAATGGTTTGGCTTTCTTGCCTGGTCCTAGGGTCCAAAAAGCCGACTCTTCGTCGAGCTCCGCGACGCTCCGGAGATGTGCCGGAGGTTTTGCGGACGCGATCGACAAAGCTATGGCGCCGGTCCTGCTTCGCGCGAAGAAGGCCATTTCAAGGTCGGCGACTCGCACCCTTTCCGCGCCGAAGACCTTGCTACGTTCTGCCAGATCTCGAAAGTGTTGCAGGACCCACGCGTATTCCTCAAAGGCGACGCAAAAGCCGTTTGGCGTCTTCACATCACCGCGAACGACCCTTCCCGGAGGAATGGCAATGATCCTACATCCGGCGGCGTTGCGCAGGTCGGACAATCCGTGCGCGGAGCGACTGTCATAGATTCCGAGTTCATCTTGGTCTGAGAGCGCCAACACTTTGCTTGCCCGGCTGATACCAACTTCGCGCAACTGCACCAAAGCTCTCGCGGCTTCTGCAATGCAGCTCTCCCTCAAATAGCAAAACGCCTTTCTTGTCGCTTCACGTATATCCGTCTCAGAATGAATAGAGGCTGAACCAAACCCCCACGTCATGATGGAGTCGAAGGTAGCTTTGGTGAGGCAGCCTTGCTGCTCGCGAAGATCGCTTTGGATCATCTGTTGGAGTTTCGCTCGTTCTTGGAGGGCAACTTCGGGCGCGCTTCCGGGCGGCCACACGTATGAGGATCTCCACGCGACCACGTGTCCCTTCACGCGGTTCCAGAAGGCGGTCAAGAGCTCGCTGTGCCTCTTAAGGAACGCTTCCCGTGCGCCGGTCCGCATAATCCGTTCGTCTCAGACTGAGGATTCCCAACTGCTGGCGTCAGGGGAACCCGCAGTAAAGTTTTACTTCCCACCCCTTCTCAACGCCGCTTCGTATTCTTCCAACTCCTGTTTGGTAGCGCCGCTCATCTTTTTGGCGACGTACTTCATCGCGCCAATGACCGATATGCGTTTGTTCGCCGGCTCTCTGTAGAAAACATCAATCGCTTGCACCGTTTCGACGTACAGCGCATCGGCCTTCTCGCCGTAGAGCGCCTTCATGGTCTCGACTAATGCATCCGCTACACAAGCACAGTCTTTCTTGGCATGAAAGGGAACTTCGCCGATGGCTTCAACAGCTCCGAGGACGAAGCCCAGCTTGCCGCCGAGAGGGAGCTGATCCCAAAACCGCCCATTGATCGACACGCCGGTCTTCATCAGTGTGGACATGTCTTGTGCCCACGAAATGCCGGCTAAGATTACCAGCAGAAGAAGGGGTCGCATATGAGGTTTATATCACTATCTACGACTCCAATGACAGGGGACCATGAACCGATTAGGTCTGCAAGGGGGTCAGAGCCGCGCCACCGCCCTTTGACTCGCTAAATGCCGCTGTGTATCTTGGTGGAGCTATGCCTATCCTGCTTGTGCTGGCCGCGCTGCTGGCCGCCCGGCCTTCCACCGCCGCGAAGACTCCGCTCAGAGCCTCCGATATCTTCGAGCTGAAGACCGCCACCGATCCCCAGATCTCGCCGGACGGACGGAAGATCGTCTACGTGCGCGGCTTTTCCGACATCATGTCGGACAAGCGTTTCTCCAACCTGTGGATCATCAGCTTCGACGGAAGCGATCACCGCCCGCTCACCACCGGCAACTACAACGACACCTCGCCGCGCTGGTCGCCGGACGGCAGCCGTCTCATCTATCTGTCGGATCGCGAGGGCAGTGTTCAGATCCACATGCGCTGGATGGATAGCGGGCAGACGGCCAAGCTGACCAATCTGCGCGAAGCGCCGGGCAGCCTGGCCTGGTCGCCGGACGGCAAGCAGATCGCCTTCTTCGCCTTGGTCCCCGATCCGCCGCGCAAGATCGGCAAGCTGCCCGATAAGCCGGCGGGCGCCACCTGGGCCGAGCCGGCCAAGATCATCGACCGCATGGTCTACCGCTTCGACCGGGCCGGGTACCTGACGCCCGGCTACAGCCAGTTGTTCGTGCTGCCGGCCGATGGCCGCACCCCGCGGCAGGTATCGAGCGGGAACTTCCAGCATCACGGCGGACCGCTGGGAGGCGGCCGGATCGCCTGGACGCCCGATTCGCGCAGCATCCTGCTGTCGGCCAACCGCAGCCCGGACGCGGAGCATGAAGGCTGGGAAAGCGACATCCATGAATTCGACGTCGCCGGCGGCGCGGTGAAGAAGCTGACCTCGCGAAAGGGACCGGATGAGTCGCCCTCCGTGTCTCCGGACGGACGCCACGTCGCCTACGTCGGATTCGACGACCGTCATCAGGGCTACCAGGTGCGCAAGCTCTACGTCATGAACCGCGACGGCAGCGGCGCGCGCCCGCTCTCGGCCAAGCTCGATCGCGACGTGGAGACTCCCCAGTGGGCCCCGGACAGCTCGGGTGTGTACTTTGTGTACTCCGACCAGGGCAACACCAAGCTCGGCTACTATCCGGTGGATGGGCCGATGAAGAGCCTGGCCGGCAATCTGGGCTCCACCACCAGCGCTTACGGCGGAGGCGGCGCCTTCACGATCGCCCCCAACGGCCATATCGCCGCGACCTATACGCGCCCCGATGTCCCGGGCGAGATCGCGGTGGCCACCGCAGCCAACCCGGCTCTCAAGCCCATCACCGCCGTCAACGAGGATGTCCTCGGCCAGAGGAAACTCGGCGCGGTGGAGGAGATCTGGTACACCTCGTCGAAGGACGGCCGCCGGATACAGGGCTGGATTCTCAAACCGCCGGACTTCGATCCGGCCAGGAAATATCCGCTGATTCTGGAGATCCACGGCGGGCCCTTCGCCAATTATGGGGACCGCTTCGACCTGGAAAAACAGATCTATGCGGCCGGCGGCTACCTGGTGCTCTACACCAACCCGCGCGGCAGCACCAGCTACGGCGAGGACTTCGGCAACCTGATCCACCATGCCTACCCCGGCGACGACTTCCAGGACCTGAACTCCGGCGTGGATGCCGCGATCGCGAAAGGCAATGTGGACCCGAACAACCTGTTCGTAACCGGCGGCAGCGGCGGCGGCGTGCTGACCTGCTGGGTGGTCGGCCACACCACGCGGTTCCGCGCGGCGGTGTCGCTGTATCCGGTGATCAACTGGTACAGCTTCATCGGCACGGCCGACATCGGCGCTCGCGTCGCCAACTACTGGTTCCCGGGCGCGCCTTGGGATCACGCGGCGCATTACGAGAAGCGCTCGCTGCTCTCCGTGGTGAAAGAAGTGAAAACCCCGACCATGGTGATGACCGGCGAGGAGGACTATCGCACACCGATCTCGGAGGCCGAGCAGTACTATCGCGCGCTGAAGATGCTCAAGGTGGAAAGCGTGATGGTCCGCGTGCCGGGCGAGCCGCACGGCATCACCCGCCGCCCCAGCCATCACGCGGCCAAGGTGTCGTACGTGGTGGGCTGGTTCGACGAGCACAGGGAGAAGCCGGGCGCCAGGAGTCAGGCCTCGGAATAGGCGTCAGGCGCCCTTCAAGCGGCAGGCCAAGACGAACGCCCATGACGCAGTTGACCAATTCCCGCGTCGCCTGGTTCAACGGCAAGTTCATGCCCGAGAATCAGGTGCTGATCTCGTTCCGCGACCGGAGTTGGAGGTACGGCGACGGCGTCTTCGACATGACGCGCACCTTTAACGGCCGCGCCTTCCGGCTGAAGGAGCACATTGACCGCCTCTATCGCTCGCTGCGTTATCTGCGTCTCGATCCCGGCATCGGTCCGCGGGAGATGATCGACGTGTCGGAGGAGATCGTGGTGCGCAACGAACATCTGCGCGCCGCGGCCGGCGATTGGTGGATCGGCCAGCGGGTCAGTCGCGGCGTCGATCCGATCGGTGATGAAGCGCCCGAGCACAGCGGTCCGAACGTGGTTGTGGAATGCACGCCCCTGCCGCTCAAGGCGCGGGCCCGCCTGTTCCGCGACGGTCTCGACGTGTGGACGCCCGCTCAGCGCCGCATCGCACCGGACATGCTCAGCCCGCGCGCGAAGACGCACAACTACCTGAACATGATCGTCGCGGAGCAGTCGGTG
>JACOSH010000228.1 GCA_016178945.1 Acidobacteriota bacterium | reverse complement strand
TTGACCGACCGGCTTCAGGGCGAAGGCTACCTCGTCGACAGCGCCATGGACGGAGAGTCCGGTCTGACGCAGGCGTCGGGCAACGCCTACGATCTGATCATCCTGGACGTGATGCTGCCGCGCAAGAGCGGGCTCGACATCTGCCGCAAGCTGCGGCAAGGCGGCGTCGGGACGCCCGTTCTGATGCTGACGGCGCGCAGCCAGATTGTGGATAAAGTGGTCGGCCTGCAGATCGGCGCCGACGACTACATGACCAAGCCGTTCGACATGATGGAGCTGCTGGCGCGCATCGAGGCGCTGCTGCGCCGCGCGCCGGCCAAGGCGGGCAAGGCCGCGCCGTCCTATCAATTTGGCTCCGTTCACGTCGATTTCCGTAGCGCGGAAGTCACCCGCGAGGGAAAGCCGCTGGCCCTGTCGGCGCGGGAATTCCATCTGCTGCGCTACCTGATCGAACACCGCGGATCGACCCTCTCGCGCGAGGAATTGCTTAAAGAGGTTTGGGGCTATGACGCCGGTACCACGACGCGGACAGTGGACGTGCACATGGCCTGGCTGCGCCAGAAGGTCGAGGAGAATTCCAAGATCCCCCAGTACATCCTGACCGTTCGCGGGTTCGGCTACAAGTTCACCGGCTGAACCGGGCCGGAGCCTACCAGATCAGTTTCAGCGCGATCTGCACGTTGCGCGGCTCTCCGAATCCAATGCCGGGCGCGTCGCCGCCATGGCGCGTGCCGTAGATCAGCCCCATGCCGGGCCCCGAACCCAGGGAGCCATCCGGTCCGCCCAAGTTCACGCGGTCGAACAGATTGAAGATCTCGACGCGAAACTGCGAGGAGATCCGCTCGGTGAGCGGGGTGTTCTTGAAGACCGAGAAGTCCACCGCGCCGAATCCCGGGCCGTGAAACTTGTTGCGCTCGATGCTGCCGTAAGTGCCCACGGCCGGCAATTTGAACGCCGCCGGATTGAACCAGCGGACGCCGTCGGTCAGCCTGCCTCCGGGGTGGGGCTGCTGCACCACGCCGCTGAAAGGATCGCCTACCAGGTCGACCCGGTCGTTGCGGTTGAGCGTCTTGCTGATGTCCTGCCCGGCCCCCACGTTGAAGGGCCCGCCGGAATCGGCGGTGAAGAGGGCATTGAGCTGCCAGCCCTTGGTCAATTTGGGCGCGGCGCGGCCCAACTGAGGCACGTCGTACAGGAGATATCCGCTGAACACGTGCCGGTAATCGAAGTCGGCGTCGCCGTAGTCGCCGCGGAAGTTGTAGTTGTTGCTGGGCCGGTTATTGCGCGGGCCGGACATCTGGTCGCGCGCGTGAGCCAGGGTGTAGGAGAACTGCGAGGTGACCCCGTGCCAGGATTTGTTGCGCAGGGAGGCTTGCAAAGAATTGTACTGGGAGTTGGCCCCGCTCTCAATCTCGGTGATGCCTCGGAAGTTGGGGAACAGCGCGCCATACGGACGGCGCTGCACGGCCGGGACGGTCCCGGTGGGATCGGGCTGCGGTTGGTTGATGTTGTGGGTGTAGACCAGTTTGCGCGCCTGGTTGCCGACGTAGCCCACCTGTAACAGCACGTTGTGGGAGAGCTGCTGTTGCAGGTTGATGTTGAAGTTTTGGATGTACGGCGAGCGCAGATTCTGGTTGACGCCGTAGAGGGCGAAGGGCGGGCTGGGCTTGGCGCCGCCGAAGATGTTGACGCCGCGCTGGACCGTAAGGGTGTCGCTGTTGCTGACGCTGTACACCGGGTTGGGGCCGGCCGGGTTGCGCGACACGCCGCGTCCGGCGTCGCTGCCGGCGCGGTTGTCGATGAACAGATTGCCGTTGACGATGTCGTAAAACACCCCGTAGGAGCCGCGAATCACGGTCTTGCCTCCCCGGCGGGGCGTGTAGGCGAATCCGAAGCGCGGGGCAAAGTTGTTCAGGTCTTTCGGATAGAGGGCTTCGACGTCCGTGCCGATGAAGGCGATGCCGCCCGGCGCGGTGGGCAGGAAGGTGGAGATCGAGTTCTTCTCGTCGTGCATCCGCCCGTTATAGGTCCAGCGCAGGCCGAAGTTCAGATTCAGGCGCGGCGACACCTGCCAGTTGTCCTGCGCCCACCACTCGACCGAGTTGACGTAGTAGTCGCGCTGCGGATCGCCGGTGGCGATGGTGGCCTGGCCCGGTCCGATGTAGCCGGCCAGAAAATCCGCCAGTGCGCGTTCCGGCTGGCTGAAGGCGGCGTCGCCCTTCCAGGGCCCCACCGTGCCATCCCAACCGAAGCCGCCGCGCGCTTCCCGGTAATAGAAAACGTCCAGCCGGGCCCGCCGGACCTCGCCGCCGAACTTCAAGCCATGGCTACCGTAGTTGTACGAGAGGTTGTCGGTGATGTGGCCGGTGGTGTCGATGCGGCCCAGCCGTGGCGTCGCGCCCACCCCGGCGAAGCCCGAGATATCCATGGTCGGCGTGCCGTAGTTGGAGGGATTCGTGATCCCGGTGTTGAACCCGAACGAGGGCGGATTGGCGCTGTGATCCGAATCGTCGAAGGTTTGTTCGAAGTAGTTGACGCCCGCCAGGACCTGGTTCACCAGGCGCGGCGTGAACACGCTGTTCAACACCGCCGAGAAGTTATGCTGGCGGCTGGGCACCACCTGGAAATACTCGCGGTAGGGCGAGCCGGCGTAGGCGGTGGCGTCGCCCGTGCCCAGGAAGGCGCGCACGAACATGTTGTGCTTGGAGTTGAACACCTGGTCGACCTTGATGACGCCGTTGTCGCTCTTGTAGTCGTTGTTGTCGCTGGAGAAGTAGTTGGGCTGGGTGGCGGGCGCGCCGCGGCCCTTCGGCGTCCACAGGCCCAGCACGCTGGTCATGACGGGATTCCGCCCGACGCCGTACTTGCGCAGAACCGCCTCCGCCCGGGTGACCCAGGGGTCGGACGGAATGGTCGCCTGAAGCGGGTTTCCAGCGATGAATTTCTGGTGTTCCCAGGTCAGGAAATAGAAGGTCTTGTTCTTGAAGATGGGACCGCCCACGGAGAACCCGTAGTGGTGGTTACGGATCTTGTTAGAAGCGCCCGCCGGCGCGAAGGGCGAGGTCTGCGCCAGCGCGTCATTGCGGTGGAAATAGTAGGCCGTCCCGTGCAGATCGTTGGTCCCGGATTTCAGGACCAGGTTGACCATCGATCCGGGGTTGCGCCCGAAATCGGCGCCGCCGCCGGCCTGCTGGTTGAACTGGTCGATGGCGTCGATGGGGAGCAGCACGCCTGCGATGCCAGAGATGCTGCCCTGGTTGACCGCCTCGGCGTTGTGCCAGAAGTCGTTGTTGTCCACGCCGTCGATCTGCCAGTTGTTCTGGTTGCTGCGATTGCCGTTCATGGACGCGGATTGGTTAAAGCCCGGCGTCAGGTAGAGCAACTGGCGGAAGTCGCGCCCGTTGAGTGGGATCTCCTGCACCGCCCGGTTGTTGACCACGGCGTTCAGGGCGCTGGAGCTGGTCTCCAGGGAGACCGCCGCCGCCTGCACTTCCACCAGTTCCGTTTGCTGCGCCACGCCCAGCGTCACTGGCACGTTGGTCACCTTGCCCACGGCGGCCTCCAAGTTCTCGATCTTGTAGGTCTGAAATCCCTGATGGCTCACCGTCAAGGTGTACGCGCCGGTGGGCAGATCGGGAAACGAGAAATCGCCCGTGGAGGCGGATTGCTGTTCGCGGGTCAGCCCGGTGCCGCTGTGCTGGATCTTTACCGCGGCGCCGGGGACGGCCGCACCGCTGGAGTCGGCGACATTGCCGGCAATGCCGCCGCGAAAGGTCTGTCCGAAAGCCGTCAGGCAAGTCAGCAGCAGGACGGCCGCGAGATACAAGTGTCCGTTACGATTGGGGAACATCGGTCGGCTCCTTCTATAAGCGATGAGTGCGGGAACCGAAGGGAGCCACCGGGAACCCCGTCAAAATTTACCGTCTGGAAGCGTACCACGAAACGTAGTGGACTACAATAGGCTTGGAGAACCGTCATGTCCCATCGTCGTGATTTCCTGAAATGGGCCGGCGCCCTGCCGCTCCTCGGCTACGTCGCGGCCCAGGACTGGCTGTCCAAAGCCTGGGGTAAGACCGCGGGCGACCACATCTACCGCCGCATCGGCGTCCGGCCGTTCATCAACGCGCGTGGAACCTGGACCTACTTGAGCGGTTCGCTGGAGCTGCCCGAAGTCAAGGCCGCCAAGCAGCAGGCGGCGATGCACTTCGTCGATATGTTCGAGCTCCAGCGCGCGGTCGGCAAGCGGCTGGCCGAGATCTCCGGCGCCGAATCCGGAATGGTCACCTCGGGCGCGGCGGGCGCCATGGCCGCGGCCACGGCCGCCTGCATCGCCGGTAACGATCCCCAGAAGATCTGGCAATTGCCCGACACCACCGGACTCAAGCACGAGGTCATCCTGTTGGGCGGGCGCAGCGCCTTTGACAGCGCCATTCGTCTGGCCGGGGGCAAGCTGGTGCTGGCCCGCACGCCGGACGACTTACGCGCGGCGATCAACGACCGCACCGCCATGATCTACACCACCGGGCTGGGCGAGCGGCTGGAGAAGGCCATCGCCGCCGCCAAGAGCGCCAAGGTTCCGCTGCTGCTCGACGACGCGGCCGGCATCCCTCCCTTCGAGAATCTCCGTTTGTACGCCAAGATGGGCGCCGATCTTTACTGCTTCAGCGGCGGCAAGGGGCTGTGCGGGCCGCAATGCTCGGGCCTGTTGCTGGGCCGCAAGGATCTGATCGACGCGGCGCTGGCCAATTCG
>JACOSH010000227.1 GCA_016178945.1 Acidobacteriota bacterium | reverse complement strand
CCGGAGATGGCCGGAGAGGCCAGCGTACGCTCGCCGAGATGATTTCGCAGCGCAACTCTGAACTCGCGCCCGGCTTCCAGGATGAAAGCCTCGCCGTTCTCATTGATCAGGTAGACTTTGCCGCCGGCCGCCACCGGCGATGCCGAGAAGACGCCTCCCAGCCGCTCGCGCCACAACAGCTTCCCATCGGCCGCATCCACGCAGGACGCGATGCCGGTCTCGTTGGCCATGTAGATCAGGCCGCGGTAGTACAGCAGCGAGGACACAAACGGTCCGCCCGTCTTCGCTTCCCACAGCACATGCGTGCCGGAGACATCGCCCTTGCCCCCGACTTTGACCGCCAGGTAGGGGCTGCTGCTGTAGCCGCGGTTCGCGTACAGGACGCCTTGGTGGAACACCGGCGTCGGGACCGGAACCCGATTAGACCCGCCCACGTGCCACAGCGGCTCTCCGGTCGAGGGATCGAAGGCGTCGATCCTCTCGCTGGAGTTCACGATCAGCTCGTCGCGCCCATTGTGGCTGACCAGGAAGGGCGTCGTGTAGGAGCGGCGGTCCTTGCCGCGATCCACTTGCCAGCGGGTCTTGCCCGTTCGCTTGTCCACCGCAAGCAGGTAGGCCTTCCCCTGATGGTCGCAGAGCAGGATCAGCGCGCCTTTATAGATAGTCGGGGAACTGCCGTGTCCCCATTGGATCTCGAACGGACCGTAGTCGTTGCCCAGATGCCGCTTCCAGATCACCTTTCCGTTCAGGTCGAAGGCCAGCACCTGGCCCGTGCCAACCCACGCATAAACCAGCTCGCCATCGGTGATGCAGCTTGGACTGGCAAGGTTGTGCTTCATGTGAACGGCTTGAAGGGCGCCCTCGGCTTCGAACCGATGCTCCCAAAGCAGCCGGCCGCCGGCGCGCCCGAAGGCCTGGACAACGAACTCGACCCTGTCCCTGGCGCCGGTCTTCTTCGCCGCCACGGCGCTGTCGAAATCGCGGCTGCGTTGCTCGAACGGGCCGTCCCCGATTTGCGACGTGACGAACACGCGGTCGCCCCACACGACCGGCGTAGACGTGCCCAGGCCGGGCAGTGGAACCTTCCAGGCGATATTGCGGTCCGGTCCCCACTCGATCGGGACATTCTTCTCCTCGGAGATTCCGTCGGCCGTGGGACCGCGCCATTGGGGCCAGTCCGCGGCCAGGCTGAGAGCGGCACTCAGAAGCAAGTAGGCAAGCCAGTGCATTCCGCTATTGTGCTATAAGTGAGGGACCCGGTGGGGAATTGTGATGCGAGCGGCATTCTACGCGGGTCAAAAAACCATTCGTGTCGGCGAGTGCGCGCCGGTGGCGCCGCTCTCCGGCCAGGTGCAAATCCGGGTCTCTCACTGCGGCATCTGCGGCACCGACCTCCACGTCTACCACGGCCACATGGATCACCGCGTCCGGGTGCCTCAGGTGATCGGACACGAAATGTCCGGTACCATCGTCCAGACCGGCGGGGGTGTCCAGGGCTTCGCCGCCGGTGACCGGGTGACGGTCATGCCGCTCGATCCCTGCGGCGGCTGCCCGGCCTGCCGCGCCGGCCACGGCCACGTCTGCCAGCGCCTGAAGTTCATCGGCATCGACTCGCCGGGCGCTCTGCAAACCCTCTGGACCGTCCCCGCCCACACCCTGCACGTCCTCCCGGTCTCGTTGTCGCTGGAGCACGCCGCCCTGATCGAGCCCATCGCCGTGGCCTGTCACGACGTCCGGCTGGGCGAAGTGAAGGCCGGCGAGTACATCGTGGTTCTGGGCGGCGGGCCCATCGGAACGTTGGTGGCCCTCGTTGCCAAGGCTGCCGGAGCGCGCGTGATGGTCTCGGAGCTCAATCCCTTTCGCCTCCGGCTGGTGCGCGAGCTCGGACTGGAGGCGATCGATCCGCGCGAGACCGATTTGGTCAAACTGGTGACCGAGCAAACCGGCGATGCCGGAGCCGACGCCGTCTTCGAAGTCTCCGGCTCGGCAGCCGGCGCCGAAATGATGACCCGGCTGCCCCGCGTGCGCGGCCGCATCGTGGTGGTGGCCGTGTTTCCCACCCCGGCCCAAGTGGATCTGCACCGTTTTTTCTGGCGCGAGCTGCGCTTGTGCGGCGCGCGCGTCTACCAGCACCAGGATTTCGAGCAGGCCATCGAGCTGGCCTCCTCCCGGGCGCTGCCTTTCGAACGGCTGATCACCGGCGTCTACTCTCTCGACCAGCTTGAGACCGGCTTGCTGCAAATGGAGAAGGGCGGCGAAGTCATGAAGATCCTGGTGGACTGCTCGGGGCGCTGACATGCCGGTCCTGGACCTGTTCCGCCTGGATGGCAAGACCGCATTGGTCACCGGCTGCCGTCGCGGCATTGGCCGCGCTATGGCCGAGGCGCTGGCCGAGGCCGGGGCCGATATCGTCGGGGTCAGCGCGACGCTCGAAACCCAGGGAAGCCAGATTGAGCTGGCCGTACGCGCCGCGGGACGCCGTTTTTGGGCCTACTCCTGCGATTTCGCCGACCGCCAGGCCCTCTACGCCTTTATCGCCCGGGTCCAAGCCGAGGTCCCGCGCATCGACATCCTGGTGAACAACGCCGGCGCCATCCTGCGCAAGGCCCGCCCTGGAGCACCCCGACGAGTACTGGGACAAGGTCATCGAGGTCGATCTGACCTCCCAGTTCATCCTCAGCCGCGAGATGGCCAAAGGCATGATCGAGCGCGGATCGGGCAAGATCATCTTCACCGCCTCGCTCTTGACCTTCCAAGGTGGCATTACAGTGCCCGGCTATGCCGCCGCCAAGGCCGGTATCGGCTCCCTGGTCAAGGCGCTGGCTAACGAGTGGGCAAGTAAGGGATTGCAGGTCAATGCGATAGCCCCAGGCTATATCGCCACCGACAATACCGAAGCGCTCCGCAACGACTCCTCCCGCTCCCCCGCCATTCTCTCCCGAATCCCCGCCGGGCGCTGGGGCGAACCGGCCGATTTTAAAGGCGCCGCCGTCTTCCTGGCCTCCCGGGCCTCCGACTACATGAACGGGGCCATCCTCACCATCGACGGTGGCTGGATGGGCCGCTAACTCGTCTAAGAAGGTACTAAGGGTACCACGATCACCTAGCACGCCAAAAAAAATTTGTAATACCCTCATCCTGCTCTTGCACTACGAAACAAATAGGGTATACTACCTATGAAGCTCTAGGATTCCTACGAGTGGTATGAAGATTAGTACTAGGTGGTAGTACTAGAAAAGTACTAAGGGTTCCAAACGGTGAGTAGGCCTGTTTCAGGCCAGGAGAGTCCAGTGACCAGAATCCTCGAAAACAAAACGGCAGTTGCGGCAGTTTTGGCCCAGTGCTTGTTGACCGTTGCGGTGGGTGTGCTCTCGGGCAGAGCGCTTCCGGTTTTTGCAGGAAAAGCAATCATGACACCGGCAGCCGAGTTTGCTGCCGACGGCCCCATCTATCCGCCGGATCCCTGGGACCGCAATAAGTTCGCCGGGGACGGTCCGATTTACCCCCCGGATCCGTGGGACCGGAACAAACTGGCCGACGGTCCGATTTATCCCCCCGACCCATGGGACCGCAATAAGGCCGTCTAAAAAGACCTTAGCGTCTCCCTGAACCGCTAACTGGCTCCCTGGGGTCTGAACGGACCCCAGGGAGCTTTTGCTTTTTACTGGGTGACTTTCACCGCCACGGCTTCTGGGTTGTGATCGGCACTGAAGATGCGTACTTCCACGCGCCGGTTCTTCGAGCGGGCGTCGGCGGTCTTGCCTTCGTCGACGGGCTTTTCTTTGCCCAGGCCCAGCATGTGAATGCGGAAGACCGGCACCTGGTGCTTGGTGACCAGGTAATGGACCACGCTGCCCGCTCGCTTCTGGCTCAACTCGGCGTTATACTCCGGTGAACCGATCTTGTCGGTGAAGCCTTCCACCGTGATCACGTACCGCTTGAGGTTGCCCTTCCCGGTAGCCAGTTGATCCAACTGTTCCTTCCCCTCGGGCGCCAGCGTGGACTTGCCGAAGCTGAACAGGACGGTGGCCTCGCCGTGTAGCTTGTAGTCGTCGATGTTGGCGACCACTTGGCGCAGCAGTCCGATCTCGCGGGTGTTGCGGTCACCGGACGATCTGGCTTCCTGGGAAGCGGCCTGCGCGGCTGTGCCGGCTTCGTTGGCCTTGGTCATGGCATCGTTGGCGCGATTCCCGGCATTCAGGGCGCTCTCTTTGGCCGCGCTGATGCCTCGCTCGGCCTTCTCGTCGAGGGCCTTGATCTCTTTGCGATTCTCATCGATGGCCACGCCGTTACGATTGGTCTGCTCGGAGACCTGGTCGACCTTGCTTTGGATCGGGTTGATGGTATTGAGGACGAACTTCTTGGTTGCGCACCCGGAGGCGAGCAAGGCGGCTGCCAAAGCACCGCCGGCCAGAAGGGTCGTCTTGGGGTGATATCTCATGGTTCGGTTGAACTCCTGGATCTAAGAATAGCAACTGCCGGGCCAATTGTGAAGCCTTTTGTTATCAGTGACTTCAATTACATCGCCCCAGGGGTTCCTCGTAATTCTTACACTCCCGCCGCCGACGGTATCTACGAGCTACAATAGGAATGATGGCTGACAGCGCACCCGACCCTCCCTTGGTCATGGAACGGCTGGGAAAGATCTCCGAGATGGATCGCTCTTTCGACGTGGAGTTCTGGCAGCGGCTGGGACCCCGGGCCATCTTTGCCGCCGCCTGGGAAATGGTGCTCGACGCCTACAAGTGGAAGCAGAAAAGTGTCTCCGAACTCGACTTTCAGAGATCTGTTGAAAGCTTTCAACGATTGCGACGTTAGATACCTGGTGGTGGGCGGCTATGCGGTGATGCTCTACACCGAGCCTCGCTTCACCAAAGATCTCGACGTGTGGGTGGAGCCAACCCCGGAGAATGCGCAGAAGGTCTTTCGGGCGCTGGCCGCGTTTGGAGCGCCGCTGTCGCGGATTAGGCCGGAGGATTTCGCCACCGAAGGGATGTACTACCAGATTGGCGTCGCGCCGGTCCGCGTCGACATCCTGATGTCCCTTGACGGAGTGAGTTTCGACGCCGCCTGGATGAACCGGCGCGAGGCCCCCTTTGGCGAGGAGCCGGCCCATTTTATCGGCCGCGAGGAGCTGATCCGGAACAAGACGGCCGTGGGGCGCGCCCTGGACCTGATTGATGCCGAACGGCTGAAGCAAGCCTGAGATCAATGACGCCGTCGATTGCCTTCCATTCCCGCTTGCGGCGAGATACAATGAGGGGGGTCAAATCCGGACCCGGAAGGTGAGCAATCGTGAGCGATCAATCCGTCAACAGAAGAGACTTCGTCAAGCAGGCCACCCAGGTCGGCGCGGCCTTGGGACTGGCCAGCCAGGCCTTCGGCGCCCGGCCGGGGGGCAAGACCACCGGTCGTGTTGTCGGCGCCAATGACCGTATTCAAATCGGCGTAATCGGCGTGGGTGGGCGCGGCTCCTACCTGGCCGATGAATTCGCCGGCATCGGCAAGCGCAACAACGGCTGCCAGATCATGGCGGTGTGCGACGTCTGGCAGAAGCGCGTTACCCAAAACAAGCAGCGGCACAACTGCGACGGCACTCTCGACTACCGGGAAGTTCTGAGCCGTTCCGACATCGACGCCGTTCTCATCGCCACTCCCGACCACTGGCATGCCAAGATCGCGCTGGAGGCGATGGACAAGGGCAAGGACGTCTACCTGGAAAAGCCCATGTGCCACACCATCGAGGAAGCCAAGCAACTGGCCTCCACGGTGCGCGAAACCAAGCGCGTCCTGCAGGTCGGCTCGCAGACCACTTCCTCCGATCAGTGGCACAAGGCCAAGAAGGCCATCGCCGACGGCATGATCGGGCCCATGATCATGTCGCAGGGCTCCTATCACCGCAACTCGATCGAGGGCGAGTGGAACTGGAAGATCGACCCGGACGCCGGGCCCGACGGGAAGGGCGACAACTACATCGATTGGAAGATGTGGCTGGGTCCCGCGCAGAAGCGGGCCTGGGATGCGGACCGCTACTTCCGCTTCCGCAAGTATTGGGACTATTCGGGCGGCGTCGCCACCGACCTGTTCTACCACGTCGTGGCGCCCATGAACATCTGCTGGGGCGAGCCCCAGTTCCCGCACCGGGTGGCGGCGTTAGGCGGCATCTGGGCCTTCAAGGATCGAGAAGTGCCCGATACCTTCAACCTGCTCGCCGACTACAAGAGCCATTCGCTGGTGTTGAGCTCCTCGATGGCCAACTCGCAGCACATCCCCGGGCTGATCCGCGGCAAGGACGCCTCGCTCATCATGGTGGACCACGGGCGCTTCGAGGGCCACGCCGACCACATCACGGTGCTGCCGGAGCGCGCCGCCACGCCGGAGTATAAGGCCAAGTTCGGGACCGATCCGATCAAGATCCCGATCGAGAACACCGAGCGCTGGGCTCACATGCAGAACTTCCTGGACTGCGTGCGCAGCCGCCAGAAGCCCACGCTGGATGTCGAGACCGGCATGCGCGCCCAGGTGACCATCACGATGGCCGTGCAGTCCTATCGCGAAGGCCGCGTGCTCTACTGGGACGAGAAAACGATGAAGGTGACGCCTAAGCCGCCCAAGTCGGCTTAAGTCGCGGCGCAGGTTTCCGGCCTGCCACCGGCAGGCCGGGGGCTCCGCCCCACCTGCCCGGCAGATTCCAGGTTGGGTTGTCGTAGATCGGGAGTTCCTCGTCAAAATCCAGCGGCCAGAATCGAGAGGTTCTCTTCATAACGCACCCTCTACTATTCTATCAGTCCGGGAGTCCAATATCTGGTGGCGACTAAGTTACTGAAGTAACAGTACTTGCCCGGACGAGCCGATCCCGGATCGCGGTCCATTCGGGCCAATCCGGCGGCAGCTCCACGGCGATCCAATCGAAACCCTGGGCATCCAGGCGGTGCAGCGTGTCATAAAGGATGGCGCCGTATTGGTCTGGATCGGCAGGCATCTGGATGGCGCAGGCCGTCTCCTCGGGTTGAAAAAGCCAAAGGGAAGCGCCCCATCCGCTGGAGGGCGCCACGAGGTAGAGCGGAGTCCGGGGGCTGTAGTGCCGCGCGTGCATTCCCGGCGACGGATGGGCGCCTTCCGGAGCCCCACCCAGCCTGACCGGTCCGATCACCTCTTCGATCTGTTCCTGGGTGATCCTGCCCGGCCGCAGCAGGACCGCGGGCACGTCCGCCAATGAGAGCACCGTAGATTCGATTCCGACCGGGGTTGGCCCGCCGTCCAGGACCAGATCGACTGCCTCTCCGAGCGACTCGATCACGTGCTCGGCGGTGGTGGGGGAGAGTTCGGAGAAGCGGTTGGCGCTGGGAGCGGCGATCGGGATGCCCGCCTCGCGAAGCAGGTCCAAGGCCATGGGATGGTTGGGCTGGCGCAGGCCCACGGTCGGCAATCCGGCTGTGACGATGTCGGGGACCTGAGAGGCTTTGGGGACCACCAGGGTCAACGGACCGGGCCAGAACTTCCGAGCCAGCCTCTCGGCGGAATCGGGCCAGTGAGCGGCCAAGCCGCGGGCCATCTCGATCGAGGCCACGTGCACGATCAAGGGGCTCGTTTGCGGGCGCCCCTTGGCACGGTAAATCCGCTCCACGGCCTGGGGATCGAGGGCGTGGGCCCCCAGGCCGTAGACCGTTTCGGTAGGGAAGGCAACCAGTCGTCCGGCGCGGATTAGCTCAGCGGCCTTGCTGGGCATGCCTCTTACTCCTCGTCCTGGCCATCGCCGGCGGTCCGGCCGGTCTTGCGATAGACCAGGTAGGCGTGGATCAGGGCGTCCAGGTCGCCATCCAGCACCCGGTCCACGTCCCCGATTGACAGCTTGGTGCGGTGGTCCTTGATCATCCGGTAGGGCGCCAGCACGTAGCTGCGGATCTGGCTGCCGAAGTTGATGTCCAGTTTGGAGGCCTCGGTCTTGCGGGTCTCCTCCTGTTTTTTCTCCAGCTCGTGCTCGTACAGGCGGGCGCGGAGCTGTTTCATGGCCGAGTCCTTGTTCTTGTGCTGGGAGCGCTCGTTCTGGCACTGCACGACGATATTGGTGGGCAGGTGCACGATGCGCACCGCCGAGTCGGTCATGTTGACGTGCTGGCCGCCCGCGCCGCCCGAGCGGAAGGTGTCGATGCGCAGGTCGTCCGGGCGGATCTCGATCTTGATCTCGTCGTCGATCTGCGGGTAGACGAAGACCGAGGCGAACGACGTGTGCCGGCGCGCGTTGCCGTCGAAGGGGGAGATGCGCACCAGGCGGTGCACGCCGATCTCCGAGTTGAGCAGCCCGTAGGCGTTCTCCCCATTGACCTCGAAGGTGGCTGACTTGATGCCCGCGCCCTCGCCCTCCAGCCGGTCCGTGATGACGGCGCCGAACCCGTCTCGTTCGGCCCACCGCAGGTACATGCGCAGCAGCATCTCGGCCCAGTCCTGGCTCTCGGTGCCTCCGGCGCCGGGATGGATGGTGACGATGGCCCCACGGGCGTCGTTTTCGCCCGACAGCAGCATGCTGGTTTCGAGCCGCTCCAGCAGCTCGGCGTATGTTTTGAGCTCGCGTTCGATATCGCCGGTGACGTTTTCACCTTCGCGCGCCAGCTCGAACAGGGTGTCCAGGTCGTCGGTGAGGGAGCCGATCCGGCGGTCGTTGGCCAGGGCCTCCTCCAGCCGCTTGCGCCACTGCATCACCCTTTGGCTCTTCTCCGGCTGGCTCCAGAAGTCCGGAGCGCTTAGCTGCTCTTCGGTGCGGCTGAGCTCTTTCTGTTTTTGGGGCGCGTCAAAGATAGCTCCGCACGGCGGAAGCCTGTTGGCGGAGCGGGGCGTATTGACGTTCAAGCTCTTCGATGGTCATGGCGGTGGACGATTTCAGTGTAGCAGACATCCTGGTTTTTTGTACGATTTGCCCAGTTTTCTCCCACCGAGGGACCCGGAACTACTGGTAAATCAAGCACATGAGTAGTGGACCCCCAAATTGCTCGCCTCGACGAATACACACAACCACTGGTGGTGCGAACGCTGGAAAGAGGTGCATGATGCGAAGACTGAACGTACTATCGACGACGTTGGGCGCCTTGGTTCTGTTGGTCGGTTCAGCACGGGCCGACACGCTGTGGCTGGGAAACGATAACAACAACGTCCAGGCGTTTCATGTGGACACCCTGGGCGGGGTTTTGGGTTCTTTTACCGCTCCGGTTACCGGATTCGCCTGGGATGGCTCGATCCTGTACTCCAGCGAGGCCTTCAGCGGCAAGATCGACAGGAGACTCTCGGATGGTACGTTTGTCAGTTCCTTCACGGTGGCCCCATCTTCATCCTTCGGCGAGGACATGGCCTGGGACTCCTCACGCAACCGCCTGTGGAGAGTGAACCATTTCCCCGCTACGCTGGACCGGATTAACCCGGTGACAGGTCTGCTCGACATGTCTTTTGCCCTGCCCCTGAGCGGTTTCGGGTTCACGAACCTGGGGGCGATCGGCCTGGCTTACGACTCGATGCGCGATCTCCTCTATGTTTCGTTTTGCGAAGCGGGTTGCGCGACCTTCGCCACAGGCACCATCCTGCAGTTCAACCCAAGCACTGGAGCTCAAGTGGGCGGCCCCCTGTTTACCCTTACCGGCGCCAACAGCATCATCGGCGGTCTCGCCTACGACGCCATCGGCGACGCGCTGTGGCTGGGCGGAGTGAACGTGCGGCACACGACGCTCGCCGGCGCGCCGATCAGCAGTTTCGCTTCTCCGTATTTCTCCGACGGATTGGAACTGATCCAGAGCCGCGTCCCGGAGCCCAATGCTCTGCTTCTGTCGGGACTGGTG
>JACOSH010000201.1 GCA_016178945.1 Acidobacteriota bacterium | reverse complement strand
TCCGCCGCACCCACACCACGCTCGCGCACGAGCTGGGAATTGCCTTCATGGACCGCATGGCGATGATGGGCCACACGTAGGCACGCATGACAGCCCTCTACACGATCGACGACCTCAACCGGCGGCGGCAGATCCTGGAGCAGATGGCGACGAGGCTGGTCGCCCAGCCGGAGATCGAGGTCTTGCCCGAGGTGCCGGTCCAGTAAGGAACCGGGGTTCGTGCGGCCAGTGGACAAAACTCCGCAGTGGACGTTTAGTGGACAAAATGGACGTTTGGTGGACAGAATTCCGGCCCCGCAAGGGGTCACCGGCGCAATCGTCGTGGCGACGGGTGCCCGCATGTCTTTGGAACGTCGAGGTGTGATGGTGGGCGCGACAGGACTCGAACCTGTGACCTCCTGCGTGTGAAGCAGGCGCTCTAACCAACTGAGCTACGCGCCCTCGAACAGCTCGGCTGGTCCTATTGTAGACCACGGCAGCCAGCCTTCGCCACCGAACGTGGCAGACTAGTGAGATGACGGGCCGAGCTCCGGTTTCCTTGAAGGCGGACGCGCCGCAATGAGCAGGCTTCTGTCCCGGCTCGCCGCCTCGCCCTACGCCGTTCTGCTGCTGGAAGTCCTGCTTTTCTATCGCAAGGTCCTGTTCGCTCCCAAGAGTTACGTGATCCCGTGGGACCTTCGCTATTATCACTTGCCTTTGGCCGAGTTCATGGCCAAATGTTTTCGCGACGGCCATTTGCCGCTGTGGGACCCTTGGACCTACTGCGGCATGCCGTTCCACGCGATCATCACGACGCAGGTCTTTTACCCGCCCACCGTGGCGGCGGTCCTGCTCAGCAACTGGACGGGAGGAAAGCGCCTGCTCTACTGCCTGGAGTGGCAGGCTGCCGGGCACGTCTTTCTGGCCGGGGTGTTCGCCTACTGGCTGCTGCGGCGGCTGGGAGCCGGCCATGCGCCCTCGCTGGTGGGCGCCACCGTGTATCAGCTCGGCCCGTTTTTCACCTCCCAAATCCAACACATCGGCGCGATCGACGCCGCCGCATGGATGCCGCTGGCTTTCCTGGCGCTGGTCTCGCTGGCGGAGCGGTTCTCGTGGCGGTGGCTCGCGCTGCTCTCTGTGGCTCTGGCTATGACGATTCTGGCGGGCTTCCCCGCGGTCACCGCCACCGCCTTCGCCGGCTGCCTGCTGTTGTGCGCCGCTCTCCTCCTGCTGCGGCGGGCCCGGCTCCATCTGGCCGTATCCCTGGCCGCCGGGTGCGCCGGGTCCGCGGCGTTGGCGGGGGTGCAACTGTTCCCCACCTTGGAGCTGATCCGCAACAGCGTGGCCAGGTACCGGGCCGACTGGCTCGGCGATGGCGGCGGGTACCCGATCCAGAGCCTCATCTCGCTGCTGCTGCCCAATTACTACGGCATCTTTCAATTCGATTCCATGACGTGGCGGCTCCCCTGGAATCCCACCTGGCTGTACCTGTATTGCGGCATCGCGGGGTTGATCTCGATCGCCGCGGCCCTGGCCTGGTTCCGCAACCGCAACGCGATAGTGTTCTCACTGCTGACGATTTGCGCCCTGCTCTGGATGCTCGGCGAGAACACGCCAGTGGGGCTCACGGTCTTCCGCCTGCTGCCCTACGCCATCAAAGCGCCGCTCTACGCCGAGTACGCCATGCCCCTGTTTGCCCTGGGCATGGCCGTTTTGGCGGGACTCGGCGCCCAGCGGCTGACTGGCCCGCGAAGCGCGATGATCCAGGGAGTCCTGGTCGCGATCACGGCCCTCGACCTCATCGCCGTGGGCTCGGGAGTCAAGATCAACACGCATCGCCTGGATGACGAACCCGGAGTCGCCTACGAACACATCGACGGCTACCGGGAAATCCCCGAGACGATGCGCAAGCTGGTCAACCAGACGTCGCCGCCGGCGCGCATCGACACCCTGAATGGCTCTATCAACTGGTCGGGAGATGCCGCCTTGCTTCAGGTCCCCACGGCCAACGGGAATGATCCCTTGGCCCTGGAGCGCCTGATGCAGGTGCGCCTGTCGTTCTGCCAAGGAGAGCGCTGGGGCCGCTGGTACCAGATCTCCAACCTGGAATCGCCCCTGATCGACTTGCTCAATGTCCGCTATGTGGTCTCGCGGGAGCCGATCGATCCCGTGCTGCTGCGCCGCGCGCGCTTCGTCAAGGCCGCCGAACTGCCCGGCCAGGTCGTCTACGAGAACAGCGAGGTGATGCCGCGTTTTCACCTGGTGAACGGGGTCCGGCCCGCCACGAATCTCGAATCGGCGCTGGCGCAGCTTCGATCCCCGGATTTCGATCCGCGCCAGGAGGCCGTGGTCGAGGGTCTGCCGGAAATGGCGCTGGGAAGCGGCCCGGGCGCGGTGCGTGTGGTGAAGTATTCGCCCCTGGAAGTGGTGCTGGAGGTCGATGCCGCTGCTTCCGCCTACCTGGTGACCTCCGAAACTCACTATTCCGGTTGGCGCGCCTGGGTAGACTCGGCCGAACAGCCTATCTACTACACCAACGCCGCCTTCCGGGGCCTGCCCGTGCCCGGAGGCCGCCATACGGTCGTCCTGCGCTTCTCGCCCGGCGTCTTGTGGAGGTCGGCGGCCCTGAGCGCGGCGTCGTGGCTCCTGCTGTGCGCGCTATCATTGAGAAGTTGGACTTCGCCGCACAGGTCAAAGCATCCGCAGACATCGTCAGCACGGTAGGGCAGTATGTGCGTCTGAAGCGGCTGGGCGCCACGCAGCGGTACGTGGGTCTGTGTCCCTTCCACAGCGAGAAGACCCCCTCGTTCAACGTCCACGGCAACCGGCAATTCTACAAATGCTTCGGCTGCGGCGCCGGCGGCGATGTCTTCAAGTTTGTCCAGGAGATCGAAGGCCTCAGCTTCTATGAAGCCCTCAAGCTGCTGGCGGAGCGGGCGGGCATCCCCCTGCCCCGGCGCTCCGAGTACACCGATGCCGAGACCCGGCTGAGGGCCGCCATTTTCCAGATGCACGAGCTGGCGGCGGAGTCGTTTCGAGCCAGCCTGCGCGGTCCGGTTGGCGCTGAAGCCCGAGCCTATCTTGACAAGAGGGGCGTGACGCCGGAGCAGGTGGAGGCGTTTGGCCTGGGATACGCCGAGCGGATCGGACAGACCCTGGTGCGTCTGTTCCAGAACCAGGGCTTCACCCCGGAACAACTGGAACAGGGGGGGCTGGTGCTCAAGCGTCAGGACGGCAGCGGGTACTTTGACCGCTTTCGGAACCGCCTGACCTTCCCGATTCAGAACGAGTCCGGAAAGGTGATCGCCTTTGCGGGCCGGGCCTTAGCCCCCGGCGACGAACCGAAGTACATAAATTCCCCGGAAACGCCGATATATAGGAAGAGCTACGTTTTGTACAATCTGCACCGGGCCAAGGACGCCATCCGCAAGGAGGAACGTTCCGTGCTGGTGGAAGGGTATATGGACGTGATCGGCGTCTTTGGGTCAGGAGTGCGGGAGGTGGTAGCCAGTTGCGGGACGGCGCTGACCACGCAACAGGTTCAGGCGTTGAAGCGCCATGCCGAGCGCATCGTGGTGAACTTCGATCCGGACGCGGCCGGGGCTAACGCCGCCGAGCGCTCGATCCAGATCCTGCTGGGGGAGGGGATGCACATTCGGGTTCTGGGGCTCGAGGGGGGACTGGACCCGGACGAGTTCTGCAAGGAGCGGGGCGCGGAGGCCTATCGCCAGGCGCTGAACAAGGCCAACGGTTACTTTTACTGGCTCTCGGACCGGGCGCGAGGAAAGTTCGACATGCGCACGGCGGAAGGCCGGGTGGCCGACTTTCAGTTCTTGCTGCCGTCGATCCAGCGGCTCACCGACAAGCTGGAGCGAATGGCGGTGGCTAACGATGTGGCCGGCTATCTGGGGGTGGATTCCGGCCTGGTCCTGGAGCACTTCCGCAAAGCCGCCGGAGACCGCAAGGAAAGAACGCTGGCCACGCCCGACGAGCCGGTCCGCTATGTGGAGAGGGCGCTGCTGAGCCTCCTGCTGGACGACGCGGAGGCGCGCGCCCAATTGATCCCGCGGCTCCGATGTCTGCCGGCCGTGGAGCAGTTCGCCGCGCGACGCATCTTTCAGACCCTGATCGCGCTGCACGACTCGGGCGCTCCCTTCGGGTTTGCCGAGCTGGATGCGCGCCTGGAAGACAGCGATCGGGACCGCCTGGCGAGAATGTTGCTCGGGAGTGAAACGGAAGGGGAAGATCCGGCACTCCCTGACGGGGAAGAGTGCCTGCGCCTCCTGGAGGCGCAGCGCGGAGAAGGCGAGATCGCGGCGCTGCGCGGCCGCATTCGGGAAGCGGAGCGCGCCGGCAACCTGGAGGAAGCGCTGCGGCTGACCCGGGAACTGGATCGCATGCCGAGCAGCCGGCGCCGGGCCGTCAGCCGGCCACGGGGTGTACAATGACAGAGAACCTCTTCCTCGGATGGGACGGCGAGACATCCCGTGGCTAGCGAAGACAAATTCGATCGAGTGAAGCGGCTCATGGAATCCGGCAAGGAAAAAGGCTACGTCCTGTACGACGACGTCAACGATGTCCTTCCGTCCGAAGTCAACGGCGGCGGCGAGTTGGACGATCTGCTGGCCGGGCTGGACACGGCCGGCATCGAGATTCTGGAGGAGCCCAAGCTCGAGAAGCTGGAAGACGGCGAGGAGGTTCTCGACCTCGAGCTGCCCCCTGGGATCGGAGACAAGACCAACGATCCCGTCCGCATGTACTTGCGCGAGATGGGCACGGTGGCCCTGCTCACGCGCGAAGGCGAAGTGGAAATCGCGCGGCGGATCGAGCGCGGCCAGAGCGCGGTCTTGAAGGCCCTGGCGCGCTCGCCGCTGGTCATTCGAAAAATCATCGGGCTGGGCGAGGAGCTGCGCGCGGGCACGGTCTCGGCGCGGGACGTGATCCAGTTTGTCGACCCTCTGGTCAGCGACGAAGTGGTGGCCCAACGCCGCGACGAGGCCTTGCGAACCATCGACGAAGTGGAGAAATACCAGAAGAGGGCCCTGCAGATCCGTCAGCGCACGCTGGCCGTTCCCCGCGGAACCAAGCCGAAACTCTACCGCCGGCTGCGCTGGGATTTGAGCCGGGTGATGGTGAAGATCTCGCGCCTGATCCGGTCGCTGAAGTTCAATTCGGCCGTTGTGCGGCAGTTCATCGACTGCGTTCGCGCCTCGGTCGACGAGCTCAAGCCGCTGGAGCGCGACATCGCCCGGGTCCAGCGGCAGATGGAAGGCCCCTCCGCCGACCGCGCCGAGGCCCTCAAGGAGCTGCGCAAGGAACAGCGCGGCTACAATCAGCGGATCCAGCAACTGGAAGAGGAGTTCGGCGTCAGCGCCACCGAGCTGCGGCGCACCCTGCAGATCATCAACCGGGGCGACAAGGAGGCCGAGGCGGCCAAGAACGAGCTGATCGAAGCCAACCTTCGCCTGGTGGTGTCGATCGCCAAGCGCTACACCAACCGCGGCCTGCAGTTCCTCGATCTGATTCAGGAAGGCAATATCGGCTTGATGAAGGCCGTGGACAAATTCGAGTACCGGCGCGGCTACAAGTTTTCGACCTACGCGACCTGGTGGGTGCGGCAGGCCATCACCCGCGCCATCGCCGACCAGGCGCGCACCATTCGCATCCCGGTGCACATGATCGAAACCATCAACAAGCTGATCCGCACCTCGCGCCAGATGGTGCAGGAGCTTGGCCGCGAGCCCACCAATGAAGAGCTCGCCAAGCGGATGGAGCTGCCGGTCTCCAAGGTGCGCAAGGTGATGCGCATCGCGCAGGAGCCCATCTCGCTGGAGACGCCCGTGGGCGAAGAAGACGAGTCGCATCTAGGCGACTTTCTGATCGATCGCGCCGTGGTTTCCCCGTCCGAGGCGGTGATCAACCTGAATCTTCGCGAGCAGACCGCTCAGGTCCTGAAGACGCTGACGCCGCGCGAGGAGAAGATCATCAAGATGCGCTTCGGCCTGGACGACGGCAGCGAACACACCCTCGAGGAAGTCGGTCAGAACTTCGCCGTCACGCGCGAGCGGATTCGCCAGATCGAAGCCAAAGCGCTCCGCAAACTGCGCCACCCCAGCCGCAGTCACCGCTTGCGCGCGTTCTTGGAATCCGGCGCCCGGGACTGATCCTCTTTCCTCCGCGGAGCCTCCAGCAACGCCTGGCGCGTCTTGCTCATCTCTTGAGCGAGAATCCGCTCCTTAGGCAGGATGGTCTTGTAGCGCGCCGCGACGATCTTGTTGGCCAGCTTGCCCAGGGCGTAGCGGGCCACGGCTTCGTCTTTCCTCGAGCAGAGAATCAGACCCACCGGAGGGTTCTCCACAGGGTTCGTCCACTGCTCGCCGGCGTAGTTCAGATACATGTTCATCTGCCCGACATGATCGTGCGAAAACTTATCCTTGAGATCGATGAGCATGAGGCAGCGGAGACGGCGGTGGAAGAACACCAGATCGACGCGATACCACTCATCGCCGATGCGCAGCTTGCGTTGCCGCGCCACGAACGCGAAGTCGTTGCCCAACTCCACCAGGAAGCGCTCCAGGTGGACAATCAGCGCTTCCTCCAAGTCGCTTTCCGAGTATTCGTCCTTAAGATTGAGGAACTCCAGAACCAGCGGATCCTTGATTTCCTGCTCCGGAGTCAGCACGCTCCCGGCGGCCGGGAGCCGCTTCCGGGACTGCATGGTCCTCTCGAAAAACCGCGTGGAGATCTGGCGATCCAGAGCCCGGACCGACCAGCCGCCGCGCAGCGTCTCCCGCTGGTAGAAATCGCGGGCATCCGGGTCGTCCACGGAGAGCAGCTCCACGTAGTGGGACCAGGAGAGCGGGAACGGGCCCAATTGTGCAGACAGTGTCTGCACTTTTTGACTGGACCCGGATTGTGCAGACACTGTCTGCACTTTTTCCCGGTAGGTCAGATAGAACTGGCGCATCTGGAAAACGTTCCTTCGGGAAAAGCCGCGGCCCAACCGCTCGCTGAGGTCCCTGGAAAGCCTGTCCAGAAGTTTATCTCCGTAGTCGGATTTGGCCATTCCTTTCTGTTCGTGCTCGACGATGCGCCGGCCGATCTCAAAGTAAGCCGACGTCATCAGGGCGTTGATCGAGCGCGCAGCCACACTTCGGGCCTGCTGCAGAAGCGTGACTGCGCCGGAAAGCAATTGGCTGTACGAGGGGGCGGCAACGGCCGGTGCGCCGGAGCGGCTCGACGGCCGTCCCCGGGATCCAGCTTGATGGGGCACTCCCCTATATCATAAACCACAACTGGACAGGCCGCGCTACAATGGGCGGCATGGTTCTTTCAGATGTAGACATCCAGCGCTACATCGCCGCCGGCAAGATCAGGATCACGCCGGACCTGCCTCCCGAGCAGCTCGGCAGTTGCTCGGTGGACTTCCGGCTCGGGCGGGAATTCAGCGTCTTCGAGCACAGCCGCCACCCCTACATCGACCTGCGCGACAAAGGCAGCCTGCAGGACATCATGCGCACCGTGATGGTGGGGGAAGGGGAGCCCTTCATTCTGCAGCCGCGCGATTTCGTCCTGGCCATCACCGAAGAGACGCTGGAGCTCGACGACGAGGTTCTGGGCAGGCTCGAGGGGCGCTCCAGTCTCGGCCGGATCGGCATCATCGTTCACGGCACGGCGGGCCTGTTCGATCCCGGCTGGATCGGCAAAGCCACGCTCGAACTGAGCAACCTCAGCCGTATGGCGGTCGCCCTATATCCGGGCATGCGCATCTGCTCGTTCACCTTCGAGCAGTTATCCTCGCCGGTGGCGGTCTCCTACCGGAACAAGCCCGGCAACAAATATGCCGGGCAGGTGAGCCCGCTGGCCAGCAAGCTGGTATCCGAGGTCCGCGGAAAAGGCTAGCGGCCGGACGATCCGAAGCCGCCCGCGCCGCGCGACGAGTCGGCCAGCGCTCCTTCTTCCTCCTCCCACTCCACGGCCTCATAGCGCGCGATCACCATCTGTGCAATGCGGTCGCCGCGGTGCACCAGGTAGCTCTCTTTGCCCAGGTTGAGCAGGATCACGCGGATCTCGCCGCGATATCCGGGATCGATGGTTGCCGGAGCGTTGGGCAGCGTGATCGCATGTTTCAGCGCCAGACCGCTGCGCGGACGGATCTGCGCCTCGTAACCGGGCGGCAACTCGATGGTGAGGCCGGTCGCCACGGTGCGCGCGATCCCAGGGAGGAGTTGGGCGTCCTCGACCGCGCATAGATCCATCCCAGCGTCTTCGGCGGGCCCATGCGCGTATCGGGGCAGTTGAGCGTATTCGGAGATTCTTCGGATCTTGACAGTCAATCCGCTATGATAACCAATACGTGTTCGCGGAGCCAAAGCAGCGTGTCTTCACTGTCGCGCCCATGCCGCCCGAGAAATCCGCCTACGCGCTGGCTCGCTACAGCCGCTCGCCGGATTCCATCCGCGACTCGCTGCAGTGGGTCCGCACCCACAGCGCGCAGAATTTCCTCGAGAGCTTCTACTTCCAGTATGGGCACGCCTCCATTGCCGACCTCGGCCACGTGGTTTTCTGCTTTGAAGGCCTCTCGGAGCTGGCCGCCACCGAGGTCGAGGATGAGAGCCTGTGGGACGGCCAGGCGAAGTCTTCGCGATACCAGGATTTCGCCCGCTCCGGCTTCCTGACGCCACCCGAGCTGTCCGGCGACGATGCCGTCCGCTACCAGGAGGCGGCGAGTCTGCTGCTCGAAACCTACCAGGCGGTACAGCAGCCGATCTTCGATTGCCTAGCGGACAAGTTGCCACAGCCCGCCGGGATGAAACCGGATCTCTACAAGCGCAACCTCGCTGCCCGCGCTTTCGATGCCGCCCGCTATCTTCTGTTTTGGGGCGTGCCCACCAACATCGGCCAAGTCACCAGCATTCGCACGCTGGAGCGCCAGATCCGCCGGCTAAAGGCGTCGGAGTACGCCGAGCTACGGAGCTTGGGCGGCGAGATCGGCGAGGCTTGCGCGCGGCCGCCGGATTGCGTCTGGTGTCCGGGATGCGCCTCCGAAGCGGTGGCGCCAACCCTGGCTCGTCACGCCGATCCGGATGAGTACGCCGTCCGCGCGCGCGCGGATCTCAAGGCTTGGGCGGACGCCAATCTGCCTCCGGCGAGCGGTCAAACCGCCCCTTGCGTGGATCTTCTGCGGCCGACCGAAGTCGCCGCCGACATCGTCGCCTCGTTGCTGTACCCAGCGACGCACCACCCCTATCGCGAACTCTACGACCTGGCCGCCGGTTGGAGCGCGGCCCGGCGCGCCGAGGTCATCGACCTGGCCCTTCGCTCGCGCCAGCGCCGCGACGATCTGCTGAACAACTTTCGCGGCGGCCTGTACGTCTTTGATATCGTCATGGATATCGGCGCTTTCCGCGACTTGCACCGGCATCGCCGCTGCCAGCAGCTCCGTCAGCCGTACTCCGGCACGCTGGGATTTGACACGCCCGGCCTGCTGGTAGAAGCCGGCGTCGCGGACCGCTACCGCCAGACGATGCAGGCGGCGCTCGACCGGATGCACTCGCTCCCCGCGCCGGGCGCTCACTACTTGCTTCCGTTCGGCGCTCGCTCGCGGTTCCTGTTCAAGATGGACTTTGCGGAAGCCGAGTACATCTCCAAACTGCGCAGCGGCGTGAAGGGACACTTCAGCTACCGCAAGATAGCCTGGGAGATGAAGCTGGCCATGGAAAAGCTGGAGCCGGAATTGGGGCGTTTGATTGACGCTACTCCGCCCTGGGTCGAAGACCCGCTGAAACGATGACCCTACGCGCTGGCGCCTAGAGCCCGCAGCTTAGCCGAAAGGGTGGTGCGCTTGAGCCGCAGCATGTCGGCCGCCTGCTTCTTGTTGCCCGAGGTTTTCTCGAGGGCCTGCCGCAGAAGGCTGCGCTCGATGCGGCTGACGGTCTCCTCGAAATCCAATCCGCCGTCGGGCACCGCAACGGCCGCCGAGGATGCAGGCGCCAGCCTCCGGGCGCCGGACGCCGGCAGCGGAAAGTCCGCCGGATACAGCCTCTGGCGTGTTCCGCTCAGGACCACAGCCATCTCTACCGCGTTCTCCAGTTGCCGTACGTTGCCGGGCCAGTCGCAGTCGCACAGGCGTTCCATGGCTTCCCGGGTCACCTGCTTCACCGGAATCTCCTCGAAGCGGCAGACTTTGGCGAGAAAGTGTTCCACCAGAAGCGGAATATCGCTGCGCCGCTCGCGCAGCGGAGGCGTACGAATCGGCACCACGTTCAACCGGTAAAACAAGTCTTCGCGAAAGCGCCCCTGTTCCACGCGCTCGGCCAGCTCGACGTGGGTCGCGGCCACGACCCTCACGTCCACCTTCACGGTCTCGGAGCTTCCCAGGCGCTGAAACTCCCGCTCTTGCAGCACCCGGAGCAGCTTGGCTTGCAAGTCGAGCGACATGTCTCCGATCTCGTCAAAGAAAATCGTTCCGCGATGGGCTTGCTCAAACCGGCCCACCCGATGGTGCATCGCTCCGGTGAAAGCGCCTCGGACGTGGCCGAATAGCTCGGCCTCCAGCAGGTGCTCGGGGATAGCGCCGCAGTTGACCGCCACCAGCGGCTGAGCGGACCGGGTGCTGGTCGCGTGCACCGCGCGGGCCACCATCTCCTTGCCGGCGCCGGTCTCTCCCGTCACCAGCACCGTGCACCGTCGGGGGCCCACCAGCCGCACCCTGTCGCATACCATCTCCAGCGCACGGCTTTGCCCCACCAGGAATTGGCGCCACGGCTCGGATTCCGGCGGTTGTTCTCCGCGCCGCCGGGGCTCAATCTGATCGAGTTGATCCGCCAGCTCCTCCATGTCCAACGATCCAAGGAAACAATAATCGGCCCCCAATTTGGTCAGCCGCACCACGTCACGTACCTGACCGTCGGGGATGTGCAGGAGAAGGTGGACCGAGGGATCGACCCGCTTGGCTTCCTCCAGCAACTCTTCCGGACCCAAGCCTTGTATCGGAACCCGAGCCACTACGGCGTCGAAGCATGAAGCCTGAAGATGACTCAAGCACTCTTCGGCGCTGGACACCCGCAGGACCTTGGCCTGGGCGGGCACGGCGATCTCCGCTCTCTCCTCCGATACCCACAACACCCATAGGGTTCGATCCGCGTGATCCATGGTCAGGCGCTCATTTTCTACTCACCCTTCCATCGGCCGCGTTCTCCAAACCTTGATGATGTTTTTTCCCTTATCACCAACCCTAGACCACGCTCTGCGCGCTTTATCCCGCTGGGATATATTCCGTTCACTCCCCGGCCCTATAGGTGTTAGAATCACAAAGCAGTGAAGCTGGTTCTCAGGATCGCGGTAGCCCTGGCCGCTCTCTACGGTCTGTTGGTCGGAATCCTGTTTGCCGCCATGCACCAGCCGCCCGACAGATTCGGCCAGTTCATGGCCAAGCTTCCTGGTCCCAGCTTCCTGGTGCTTCCCTTCCGCCAGCTCTGGATGATCGCCCGGGCCGGAAAACTCCAGGTAGGGGACGCCGCGCCGGACTTCGTTCTGGAAACCACGGACCGCGCGGAACGGGTGCAACTCGCCGCGCATCGGGGAGAGCGGCCGGTGGTGCTGGTCTTCGGCAGCTACACCTGACCGCCTTTTCGCCGGGAGGTTCCCGCGCTTAACAAGCTGTACCGGGCCTACAAAGACCGCGCCGCCTTTTTCGTGATCTACATTCAGGAAGCCCATCCCAGCGACGCTTGGCAGATGGCGATCAACGTGAAGCAGAATGTCGTCCTCGCGAACCCGAAAACTTTCGAGGAACGAACCGGGGTCGCGCAGACCTGCGTGCGCAAGCTTGGCATCGAACTGCCCGCCCTGATCGACGGTATCCAGAACTCGACGGAAGCAGCCTATACGGGCTGGCCCGACCGCCTGTATGTGATCGACCGCGACGGCAAAGTCGCCTTCAAGAGCGCGCCAGGCCCCTTCGGATTCTCGGTCAAGGGATTGGAGGAGGCGTTGCGGCGGGTGGCGCCGGCGTCCTGATCCGTTCCGGCGCTTCAAACAGCCGTTCCAGTTGCTGGCGCACGAACTCCGTGACGGCCTCCAGTTGTTCCCGGTCGGTCAGGTCTGCCAGGCGCAGCCGTTCTTCGATAGCCGGCGCCTGGGATGCCACTTCCGGATACGCGGACTCGAACAGTTGAAGGAAGCGGCTCCGCTCGTCCCACTGCTCGGCGGTGACACCCACCCGGGCGTCCAGGATCTGGCTCAGCAGAGCCAGCCGTGCGCAGGGCGGCGGATCGCGAGTGGCCTTTCCGGACTCCAGTGCGGCCAGCGCCATCCGGAGGTTGCCCAGCAAGTGGGGCCGCGTGGAAATGCCGCGGCGCTCCGCCTCGGCGCGGATCAGCACATGCTGCGGAATGTCCCCCGCGTGGATGCCGATGCAGGCGCGCGGACCGGGCTGAAACGCCGGGGCGCGCAGGCCCATCGCATCCAGCCAGATGTGCCCCACTTCGTGGGCCAGCAGCCCCTCTTCGGCGCCCTTCCACTGGTCCGCCAGCGCCATGTTCAAGAGGATGAGATGGATCTCTCCCTCCGGGCCCCGATGGTTGATGGTCAAGGCCTGTGCCAGGGTCAGCTCGCGGCGGAAGCTGTCATCCGCCAGGTAACGCCGGGCGATCCGGGCCGCGTCGAGATCTTCCGGAAGCCGCATCTCGTTGCGCTCGGGATCCGTGTGGACCGGCACCACCGCGATGCGCCCGCCGGTGCGCAGCTCGATCTCCCGGCGCCACTCCTCCAGGGGCGAGGCCTCCAGCGACGCCATCAGGACCCAGCCGATACAATAGAGGCGGATGGGCATCACCTTTCATCATAGCGGGTGTTTGTGAAGATCGACCGGCGCGCGTTCCTGATGGGCGCGGCCTCGCTGGCCTGCCAAAGAAAGAGGGGCAGCGGCTTTGACGGCTACGCGTTTGTGGCCAACGAGGCGGGCCGTTCGGTGGCCGCCGTGGATCTGACGCGCTTCGCCGTGGACCGCCACATCAGGCTGGACGCGAGTCCGACTGCCGTGATCGCCCATCCCAGCCGGCCCTTGGTCTACGTCCTCACGCCGGGAATCGGAACCGTGCATGAGCTGGAGCTTGCGGGCTTAAACCTCCGGCGCCGGCTCAGGGTGGCGCCCCAGGCGCACTCCCTCCGTCTGGGGGCGGACGGCCGGGACCTTTGGGTTTTGTGCCGCGAGACCCGAATGCTCATCGGCGTGGAGGTGGAGCGCTTCGAGGCGCGGACCCGCATCAGACTGCCCGCGGCCCCGGAAGACTTCGACCTCTCACCTCGCGAGCGCCGCGCGGCCATCAGCTTTCCTGCCGAGGACTTCATCGCCATCGCCTCCCTGGAAACAGCGAAGATCGAGCGTACCACCCGGGTCGGCCCCGGCCCGCGCACCGTTAGGTTCCGCTCGGATGGCCGCCAGGTGATCAGCGGCAACCGCGGCGACCGCACCCTGACCATCGTCGACACGGCCACCGGCCGTGTGGTTGTGCATCTGCCGCTGGCCATCCAGCCGGAAAACTTCTGCTTCAAGGCCGACGGCGGCGGACTATACATCAGCGGCGCGGGCATGGACGCCATCGTCTCGGTTTATCCGTATCAAAGCCAGGTCGACGCCACGCTGCTCGCCGGCCGGTCGCCGGGCGCCATGGCCGCCACCTCCGCTCCGCCCCACACGCTGTTCGTGGCCAATACGGAATCCGGCGACGTCACGGCTTTCGATATCGACACCAGCAAGGTGATCGCCGTGATCCAGGCCGGCGCGGAGCCCTGCCACATCGCCGTGACCGGCGACAATCAGTATGCCCTGGTGCTCAACCGGCGCAGCGGCGACATGGCGGTGATCCGCATCCCCGCGCTGCGCCAGCGGCGGGGAGGCAAGTATGTGCCTCCCCCGCTGTTCACCTTGATCCCTGTGGGATCAAAACCCGTGAGCGCCGCGGTGAAAGCACTCTGACCCGGCCACCTCGGCTTGGGGACTCGCGCCGTCCAGTCCAGGTCCGTATCTGATTGGAGGCAAGTGCATACCCAGAATGAGTGGGAACGTCTGGCGCGCCAGCGCGATCCTCATGCTTTGGCGGTGGAGAAGGAGGTGCTGGCGAAAAGGCACCGGGCGCTACTGGTTTTCGGGACAGGACATGTCGTGCGGGAGGGCGCCTAGGTGGATGCGCGGCTCGCATCCTGGCCGAAGGTTTCCTTAGCCCCGCTCAAAGGGACCTGGTTGGGTCTCATCGCGGTAGGGGAGCCGGGCGGGTCGCCTCCCATGCAGGAATTGGCGGCTGGCTTTCTTTATCTCGGTTTCCACGTCATCCCAGACCCACTCAAGACCACTCGATACTTACAGGGATCCGGCCTACTTGCGCGAGTTGCTGCGCCGCGACCGTCTCCAGGGCGTGCACAACCGAGGCGAGCTGGAGCGGCTCACAAAATCCATGCGATCCAGGAAGTAGTATAAAAGGCCATGCGCCTTTTCCAGGTTTGCCTCCTGCTCGCGACGGCTAACGCCGCCGAGGTCCGTCCGGTTCCACCGCCTGGCGTTCCGGTTCCCGATAAGGATCGGGCGGAACTGGAGGCCGGACTCGGCCAACTGGGGCGCGCGATCGAGAAGCTGAGCGGCGTCGAGCTGCTGCCTGACGTTCAGATTTTTCATGAGGCGGTGCGCTACGCGCTTCAATACAACGAATTCTTCCGGCCCGAGGAGATCGCGCGCGCCAAGGAGCTGCTGCGCCAGGGGCAGGAGCGCGCCGCGGCGCTGGCGCGCGGGTCCGCTCCCTGGACCACGGGCACCGGCCTGGTGGTGCGCGGCTACGTGTCGAAGATCGACCGCAGCGTGCAGCCCTACGGGCTGGTGGTTCCCGCTACTTACTCGCCGTCGCTGCCCCGGCGCTGGCGGCTGGACGCCTGGTTTCATGGGCGCGCGGAAACGCTCAGCGAAGTGAACTTCCTCTACGATCGCCAGCGCCAGCCGGGCGAATTCACCCCGCCCCACACCCTGGTGCTCCATCTCTACGGGCGCTACTGCAACGCCAACAAGCTGGCCGGAGAGGTGGACCTGTTTGAAGCCCTGGCCGATGTCCAGCGGCGCTATCCCATCGACCCGGACCGCATCGTGGTGCGCGGATTCAGCATGGGCGGGGCAGCGGCCTGGCACATCGCCGCGCACTATCCCGGACGCTGGGCCGCCGCGGCGCCGGGCGCAGGTTTTGCCGAGACGGCCGAATTCCTGAAGGTGTTCCAGCGCGAGACCGTCCAGCCCACCTGGTGGGAGCAGAAGCTGTGGCAACTCTACGACGCCACCGGCTACGCCGCCAACTTCTACAATCTGCCGCTGGTGGCCTACAGCGGCGAAGACGACCAGCAGAAACAGGCCGCCGACATCATGGACAAGGCGCTCGCGGAGGAAGGCATGCGCATGACCCACGTGATCGGCCCCAAGACCGGCCACCGCTACCATCCGGATTCCAAAGTCGAGATCGACCGCCGCATCGACGCCATCGCCGCGCGCGGGCGCGATCCCTATCCTCGCAGCGTGCGCTTCACCACGTTTACGCTGCGCTACAACCGGGTGAAGTGGGCGCGAGTCGACGCGCTGGGCCGGCACTGGGAACGCGCGCGGCTGGACGCGGACCTCACGGCCACGGGAGCCGATGTCCGGTCCGCCAACGTGACCGCGTTCACGCTGGATTTTGGCCCCGGCGGCTGCCCGCTGGATGTGGCGCGCAAGCCGGCGGTCTCAATCGACGGCCAGACGCTGGCGGCGCCGCCTCCGGCGACCGACCGCTCCTGGACCGTCCGCTTTCGCAAGACGGGCGGCAAATGGATCGTCGCAGACGGCCCCGGCGCGCCCGGGCTGCACAAGCGCCATGGCTTGCAGGGGCCCATCGACGACGCCTTCCTCGACAGCTTTGTTCTCGTGCGCCCGACCGGCACGCCGCTGGCGCCGGGCGTCGCCGGGTGGGTCGCCTCCGAACAGGCCCATGCCATCCGCGAGTGGCGCCGCGAGTTCCGCGGCGACGCGCAGGTGCGCGACGACACCCAGATCACGGACGCCGACATCGCCTCCAGCAACCTGGTCCTGTGGGGCGATCCGGGCAGCAACCGGATCCTGGCGCGCATCGCCGATCGCCTGCCGGTGCGCTGGGTCAAGGACAGCGTGACGGTGGGCCGGCAGAGCTTCCCGGCCGCCACGCACGCGCCCATCCTGATCTATCCGAATCCGCTCAACCCCGTCAAATACGTGGTGCTCAACAGCGGCTTCACGTTTCGCGAATACGACTATCTGAACAACGCCCGCCAGATCCCCAAACTGCCGGACTTCGCCATGGTCGACACCACCACCCCGCCCGACGCGCGTTATCCGGGCAAGATCGTGGCGGCGGGCTTCTTCGGGGAGGATTGGGAGCTGCCTTAAAGAGGCGCCGGCGCACGCCGAGGTGGAGTAGAATGAAAGCGACATGGCAAAGGAGTACGTCGAGCAGCGGGACGGCAACTATTATGTCGCCGGAACACGAATCTCCCTGGATTCGATTGTCCATGCGTTTCGGCGCGGCGAATCTCCCGAGGCCATCTGCCAGAATTTCGAGCTTCTTCGCCTCGAAGAGGTCTACGGCGCGATCGCCCATTACCTGGCAAACCAGGCTGACATCGATGCCTACCTCATCCGCCAAGACGAGAAGTGGGCGGAAGGAAAGCGCAACGCCGAGCCGCAGCCAGCGAATCTACGCGACAGACTCATGCGCGCTCGGGAAGAGACGCAGACGACTCGCCAATCGTGAAGGTTCGATTTCTCGCGGATGCCGATCTTAACAGGGCGAGGATCCGGAATGCTGTGGCTCGAACAATTTCTCCAGGACATCCGCTTCGGCGTTCGTAATCTGGCGAAATCTTCGGGATTCACCGCCATCGCGGTAGTCTCCCTGGCGCTTGGGATCATGGCGGCCACCGCCATCTACAGCGTGGTGCACGGCGTGGTGCTCGATCCCTTTCCGTACAAGGATGTCGACCACCTGATGAGCGTCAAGGTGTGGGAGCCGGGCCAACGCGGATTTCGCACTTACTACAGCGCCGATCAATTCCTGGAAATCGCCGGGCGGAACGCGATCTTTGAGGGAACGGTCGCCTCGACCATCAGCGACGTGCTGTGGACCGGCGCCGGCGAGCCGCAGCGGCTGCGCGGCAACCACATCACGTCCGGCACTTTTGAAGTGATGGGGGTCCCGGCGCTGATCGGGCGTACGGCGGGCCCCCAGGATTACTCGCCCGAGGCCCCTCAGGTGACCGTCCTGGGTTACCGCTTCTGGCAACGCCAGTTTGGCGGCGATCCGGCCGTGCTCGGCCGCTCGTTGCAGCTCAGTGGGAAGATCCGGACGGTGATCGGCGTGATGCCCAAGCGCTTCATGTGGCGCGGCGCCGACGTGTACCTGCCCGTCACCTTGCGCCGCGGCGAGGCGGTGGAATCGATTCGCCTCGTGCATCTGCTGGGCCGGTTGAAGCCGGGCGTGACCGAAGCGCGGGTCGAGGCCGATCTCCGCCCCATCATCGAGGATCTGAAGAAGAGCAACCCCGGCCAGTTTCCCGAAAAGTGGCGCGTGGGTCTGCTCGCCTTCAAGGAGACTTTCCCCAGCGCGATCCGCGAGGCGCTGTGGATCCTGTTCGGCGCGGTAGCGCTGCTGCTGCTGATTGCCTGCGCGAACGTGTCCAATCTGCTGATCGCCAAGGCCGCCTCGCGCCGGCGCGAGATCGCGGTGCGCGCGTCGCTGGGGGCCAGCCGGACGCGCCTCCTCCGGCAACTGCTGACCGAAAGCCTGGTGCTGGCGGCTGCCGGCGGCCTGTTGGGCGTGCTGCTGGCTCTCGGCGCGCTGAAGGCGGTGGTGGCTCTGGTGCCACCAGGGACCATCCCGGACGAGTCCGAAATCGCCGTCAACACTCCGGTGCTGCTGTTCGCGTTGGGAGTCTCGAGCCTGACCGCGCTTGTCTTCGGCCTGGCCCCGGCGCTCCACGCCTGCTCCATCAACCTGGCGGACCCGCTGCGCCACGGCCGCGGCGTCAGCACCGGATTTCGGCAAGCGCTGCTGCGGAACAGCCTGGTGGTTCTCGAGGTGGCGCTCTCCCTGATGCTGCTGGTGGGCGCCAGCCTGATGATCCGAACGCTGATCGCCATGGAGAGCGTCGACCTCGGCTTCCGCGCCGACCGCCTGCTCACCCTGCGCGTGCCGCTCTCCGAGCAGCGCTACCCGGACCCGGAACGCCGCAACCTCTTCTTCCGCGAGCTGCTGCGAAAGGTGTCGGCCGTGCCGGGCGTGGCGGCAGCCGGCGTCAACACCGGGATGCATCCGTTCGGCAACTGGAACCTCCCGGTGGAGGTGGCCGGCAATCCGCGCCAGGACGATCGCCGCGTCGTGATTCATCAGACCAGCGAAGAGTATCTCAAGGCCCTGGGCATCGCGCTGCTCAAAGGCCGCGTCTACACCGCGAGCGAGGTGGCCGGCAAACAGCACGTCGCGCTGGTCAACCAGGCCTTCGTGCGCCTTTATTTCGGCGGCGGCGAGGCGCTTGGGCACGGCCTGCGCATTCCACGCCTGAAAGCCCCTCCCTTCCTGGTGTCCGATGACGGGTTCCAGATCGTGGGCGTCGTAAGGGACACGCTCAATCGCAGTTTGACCAACGAAATCGCCCCCGAGGTCTACCTGCCCTACACGCTCACCGGCCTGGCCGACCGGCTGGCCGTGCTGACGCGAGGCGCGCCGTCCGCCGCGATCGGCGCGGTGCGCAGCCAGGTCTACGCCGTCGACAAGGATCAGCCCGTAACCGAAGTCAAGACCATGGAGGCGGTGCTCGACGAGTGGGTCTTCTCGCAAACCCGCTTCAACCTGGCGCTGTTCGCGGCCTTCGCCGGGCTGGGCCTGACGCTGGCCGTGATCGGCGTCTATGGGGTGATCTCCCACTCGGTCTCGCAGCAGACCCAGGAGATCGGCGTCCGGATCGCCTTGGGTGCGGGTTTCGGCAGCCTGGCGGGAATGGTGCTCGGCCGGGGCCTCCGGCTTCTAGCCTTGGGAATCGGGTTGGGGCTGGTGGGCAGCCTGGCGACCGTGCGCCTGCTGTCGCGGCAGATCTGGAACGTGTCGCCGTTCGATCCGGTGTCCTTCGCCGCGGTCTCGGCGATCCTGCTGGCGGCCGGGCTTCAGGCCTGCTTCTGGCCCGCCCGCCGGGCCGCGCGGATCGATCCGATCACGGCCCTGCGGTACGAGTAGTCAGCTCCACAGCCGGTCGTGCGAGCGCTCCTTGTTCCACTCGTCGGTGGGCAGGAAGTAGCCTTCGCCCGGCATCAGGTGCTGCTTGACCACCTCGTCGTTCAGGGTGACGCCCAGGCCCGGGGCGTCCGGCACGGGGATGAAGCCCTTCTGAATAATCGGCTTCGGAACGCCGTTGACCAGGTCGTCCCACCAGGGCACGTCGACTGAGTGGTTCTCCAGCACCAGGAAGTTTTCGGTCGCCGCCGCGCAGTGCACGTTGGCCATGCACGAAACCGGAGTGCCCGCGAAGTGCATGGCCATCGGGACGCCGTACTCCTGGATGGCGTCGCCGATCTTCCTGGTCTCCAGGATGCCGCCGGAGGTGGCCAGATCGGGATGCAGGATGTCGACCGCGTGGTTCCTGGCCAGCTCGATGAAGGGCTCCTTCAGGTAGATGTCCTCGCCGGTCAGCGTGGGGATGTCGATCGCGTCGGTGATCTTCTTCCACAGGCCGGTGTACTGCCACGGGATCATGTCTTCGAGCCAGGCCATGTTGTATTTCTGCAGGCCTTTGCCCAGGCGGATGCAGGAGTTCAGGCCGATGTGGCCGAAGTGGTCGGCGGCCAGCGGGACCTCCAATCCGATGAGGTCGCGGATCTGGCCCACGTAATCGCCCATCATGGCCACGCCCTTGTCGGTGAGCTCGATGCCGGTGAACATGTGCTGGGTGTTGAAGCTCTCGCGCCCGGTGAGGCCCAGGGGCTGGGTCAGCGCGCCCGGCGTGTGCTCCAGCAGATCGATTCCGAGGTCCATCTTAAGGAAGGTGAAGCCCTGGTCCCGCCGCTTCTTGAGGCGCTCGCCGTAGACCTTGGGGTCGTGCGATTCGGTGGTGTCGGCGTAGCAGCGGATGCGGTCGCGGAACTTGCCGCCCAGCATCTGGTAGACGGGCACGTTGTAGGCCTTGCCGGCCAGGTCCCAGAGCGCCATCTCGATGCCGCAGACGCCGCCACCCTGCCGCGCGTGGAAGCCGAACTGCTTGATCTTGCGGAAGACCTTGTCGATGTTGCAGGGGTTCTCGCCGAGGATGCGGCTCTTCAGGAAGAGCGCGAAGTTCTTGCTGGCCCCGTCGCGAACCTCGCCCAGCCCGTAGATCCCCTGATTGGTGTCGATCCGGATGACCGGGCAGGTCATGGGCGCGCGGGCGACCACCGCCACGCGCAGGTCGGTGATCTTCAGGTCCGACGGCCTGGAATTGGTGCTGACATGCTGGAGGGCGGCGTCCAGACTGGAATCCGCCCAGAAGGCGGCGCCGAACGCGCCGGCGGCCGTGCGCAGAAACCCGCGCCGGCCGGCGAGACTAGTGGCTGGCTTCATAAGGGTGTTTCCCGAGAACATTATACGTGATAGCCTAGTTCGTCAGTAGGTCAGTTAGTCAGTATGTCAGTTCGTTAGTTGGTCAGTACTGACAAGGCGACGAACTGACATACTGACTAACTGACGAACTGACAAACTACCTCAAGGAGAGCTCACGTGAGAGTTGGCGTATTCACCGCACTACTGGCCCAGATGTCGCTCGACGACGTCATTAAGAAGCTGACCGGCTACGGGATCACCACGGTGGAGCTGGGGACGGGGAACTATCCCGGCGATCCGCACTGCAAGCTGCAAATGCTGCAGGACAAAGCCGCGCTCAAGGAGTTCAAGCAGAAGCTGGCCGACAACGGGATCTCGATCAGCGCCCTGAGCTGCCACGGCGAGCCGCTGCACCCGGACTCCGCCGTCGCCAGGAAGAACCAGGAGACCAGCCGCAAGACCATCCAGCTTGCCGAGAAGCTCGGCGTGCCGGTGGTGATCGACTTCTCCGGCTGCCCCGGCGACAGCGACCGGGCCAAATATCCGAACTGGGTGGTGTCGCCCTGGCCGCCCCATTACCAGGAGCTGCTCAAGTGGCAGTGGGAGAAGAAGACCATCCCTTACTGGACCCGCCAGGCCAAGTTCGCCGAAGACCACGGGGTCAAGGTCGCCATCGAGATGCATCCCGGGTTCATCGTCTACAACCCGGAGACGCTGCTCAAACTGCGCGACGCCTGCGGCAAGGCCATCGGCTGCAACTACGATCCCAGCCACATGTTCTGGCAGGGGATCGACCCGATCGCCGCGATCCGGGTGCTGGGCGACTCCATCTTCCACGTCCACGCCAAGGACACCCAGATCTACCCCTACAACTTGCCCAGGACGGGCGTCCTGGACATGAAGCTCTACACCGACGAGAAGAACCGCTCCTGGATCTTCCGCACCTGCGGCTACGGCCACGGCGCCGAGTGGTGGAAGGAGTTCATCTCGACGCTGCGGATGTA
>JACOSH010000200.1 GCA_016178945.1 Acidobacteriota bacterium | reverse complement strand
CGGCACGGTGATCGCGCTGTTGGTCCCGTCGGCCGAAAGATACGGGCCGAGGGGGATCGGGGCGTTGGCCGGCGAGGGCAGGTTGCCCGGAGAGATCAGGTTGGTGTCGTCGTAGCTGTACTTGAAGAAGATGCGGTCGCTGGCGCCCAGGTTCTGGTCGATCCGGGCGTCGAACTGGTCCGTCCGCTGCTCGATGGTGGGGTTGAAAACGAAATTGCGGGTCGCGGCGGCCGACGTGGGCGCCGGCAGGAGGCCGAATACCTTGACGGCGGCCGGATCGAGGCGCGAAGCGGGGATGCGATTGCCGGGGAAGGCCGTCCGCTGGTTTCCCGTCAGGTTCTCCGGATCGAAGATCACGGCGCCCAGGCCGGAGAAATCCCCGCTGGTGACAAAGGCGCGCTGGGCCAGCGTGGGTATCGTCGAGATGATGCTGCGCGGCTGGCGGAGGCGGATGCCCTGATAGTCGGCGAAGAAGAAGGTGCGGTCCCTGCGGATGGGACCGCCGTACGTGCCGCCGAACTCGTTGCGCCGGAAGGCGGGCTTGGCGGCGCCGCCGCGGTTGTTGAAAAAGGTGTTGGCGTCGAGCTTGTCGTTGCGGAAGAACTCGTAGGCGCTGCCGTGGAACTGGTTGGAGCCCGACCGGGTCTGGACGATGGTGACGGCGCCGGCGGCGGCGCCATATTCGGCCGAGTAGTTGCTCGTCAACATGCGGACTTCCTGGATCGAGTCGATGGTGGGAACCATGATGAGGGTGCTCAGCCAGAGGTTGCGGTTCACCATGCCGTCGATCAGGTAGGAGTTGTTCTGCGCGCTGGAACCGTTGACCGAGACGTTGACGTCGCCGCGCATGGCGTAGGGGGAGTTGGTGAGATTCGTGCTGGAGCCGGTGTAAGCGCCGGGGCTCAGCTTCAGCAGCGCGGTGAACGTCCGCCCGTTGAGCGGCATCTCGACGATCTGCTGGTTGGATACCAGCGAGGAGACGATGGCGGTCTGGGACTGGAGCAACGGGGACTCGGCGGTGACCTGGACCGTCTCCTGTACGCTGCCCAGGGTGAGCTGGAGATCGACGGTGAGGGTGTCGGCGGCGGTGAGCCGCACGCCGGAGCGAACCAGTTTCTGGAAGCCCTGCTGTTCCGCCGTGATGGTGTAGGCGCCGGTGGGGACCGAGTAGGCCACGTACTGGCCGCTTGAATTGGCGGCGGCGGCGCGGGTGAACTGCGTGCCCTCGTTGACCAGCGTCACCCGCGCGCCGGGAATAACGGCCCCGGCCTGATCGGTGACCGTGCCGACGATGGTGCCGCTCTGAGCCTGGCCAAACAGGACCCAGGTGAACCCGGAAAGGCAAACCAGCACAGCCAAGACGCGAGACATGACGAGCACCCCCTCGTTGCGAGTGTACCGGTCGCGGGACCGCGCCGCAAATCCGCGGGTGGGCGTATAATCGGACCAAAGAGGAGGCCGCTCGTGAAAAGACTCCTTGCCGTTGCGTTCGCTCTCCTGGCTGCCGCTTCGCTCTCCGCGAAGGGGCGAACGGTGAAGATCACGATCACTAGCGCCGATCTGACCGCGCCGATTGAATCCACCGACGACAGCCTCGGCCAGTTTCAAGTCTGGGCCGGGCCAGGGGTTCGCATCAACCAGGTTCCGCAGACCGAAGGATTCATTATTGAGTGGTCGAGGGGCGTGGTCCCGCACGCGCCGGCCGCGCTTCAACGCTATGAGGTGTCGTTCTACGCCGGCTGCCGGACCGGCGACTCGGGCTGCAAGGAAACTGAGCCGCGTCTAGCCTACGTGGTGTCCTATGTCTACGATCCTTCCACCGAAGAGGGCTACGTGTACCTGCCGGGAAAGGCCGACCCGCAGTATCGCGTGAACAGCTCCTCGATTTTCCGGGGAGGCCTGGAGGGGAACTGGTTTTATTCGACCAGCGCGTGGCGGAAGTTCATGACGCCGATCCTCGCCCGGGCCCGCCGCTAGTACACAAAGCCCAGCTTCTTGAGCGTCGCCACTGGCTCGTCGCCTTCGAACTGCGTGAGGAGCTGCTTCTGGCGGCCGTTCTCGATGGCCGAGGCGGCGGGAGTGGAGACGAAGGGGAAGGCCTTGCGCAGCGGGTCCAGGTCGGTCGAGACCACGCCCTTCAGCCCGCTGGACTGCATGAATCCGGCGGCGAACCGCGGATTGACCGTCGGCACACCCACTACTTTGGTGTGGCCCCAGTTCAGCTTGGCCATGCGGCGTCCGGCGTCCAGGCAGTGCGTGCACTCGGGGTCGAAAAAGTAGACCAGGATGCGGCCCTGCGCCAGGGAGAAGGGCTTGCCTTCGACCGTGATCGAGGCCGGCGCCGGCGCTCCCTTGTCGCGGGCGGCGGCGACTCCGAAAGAAACCAGGCCGAACACGCCGATCGCGCCGAGAATCACCAGCGCGTTGCGCTGTCCTTCCGGCGGTTTCGCCCACCACCCGGCGAGCGCGGCCAGCAGGAGCATCACGCCGTCGGCGAGGAAGAAGCCGGGGCCGACGGCGCGCTTGATCCACGGGAAGCAGGCGCACTCCTCGCCTTGCAGCTCGGCGTAGTAGATGCCGATGTAGATCATGAATGCCGCCAGCAGCGCCGAGATGATCCACGCGCCCCAGCGCCGGAAGCGGGGAACCAGGAGCAGGACGGCGCCGAAGGTTTCGGCGATTCCGAATCCCAGCGCCGCTGCCAGGCTCAGCTCCTGCGGCACTTTGGCTTGAGCCAGGCGGACCGCGGCGCCGGGCGGATCGGTGATTTTCCAGAGTCCGGCGATCAGGAACAGAGCCGCGACGAGCACGGCAGCCAGGTGGCCGGCGAAGGTTTTCCAACCGGCCAGCTCGGGCAAAGCAGGCGCGTCGGCCGGCTGTGCCATACTGTCGTTCATGGTATTCATTCTAGCCCTGTTGGCGGGGCTTGCGTGGGCCCAGCCCGCCGATCTGGCGGTGACGGGCGCGCGGATCTACACCCTGGACCCGGCGCGCCCCCATGCCTCCGCGATGGCGGTCAAGGACGGCAAGATCCTGGCGGTCGCCGATGATGTGGCGCGGCACATCGGGCCGGCCACTCGCGTGATCGACGCCAAGGGCGCCGCCGTTATCCCCGGACTCATCGACTCCCACGTGCACTTGCGCAACTTCGGCGAGAGCCTGGAGCTGCTGGAGCTGCGCGCGTTGAATTCCGAGCAGAAGATCGCCGAGCTGGTGGGCCAGGCGGCGCGCGAGCGCAAGCCGGGGGAGTGGATCCGCGGGCGGGGCTGGGACCAGACGACCTTTCCGGACAAGCAGTTTCCCACCGCTGCCAGCCTGTCGGCGGCGGCGCCCCACAACCCCGTGTACCTGACGCGCGTGGACGGGCACGCCGGCTGGGTCAACCAGAAGGCGTTGGAGAGCGGCGATGTCAACCGCGCCACCCCCGACCCGCCCGGCGGCAAGATCCTGCGCGACAAGGACGGCCGTCCGACCGGCATCCTGATCGACCGGGCGCAGAACCTGGTGCGCGCGCACATTCCTTCCTCCACGGCGGAACAAACCCGGCGCTACCTTCTCCGGGCGGCGCGGGAATGCGCCCGCCTGGGGCTGACCAGCGTTCACGACGCCGGCACGGGCGCCGAAGAACTGGCGGCGATGCGCGCGCTCAACGCCGAGCGGCAGTTTCCGGTGCGCGTCTACGCCATGATCGGCGGCGCGGGAGTGCTCTGGAAGCGGTATCTCGAACGTGGACCGGAGACCGGCGAACGGCTCACGGTGCGCAGCATCAAGCTGGTGGCCGACGGCGCGCTGGGCTCGCGCGGGGCGGCTCTGTTGGAGCCCTACTCGGACGATCCGGGCAACACGGGCCTGCTTATCACCGGCCGCGAGGAGATCGAGCGCGTGGCGCGCGAGGCAGTTGGGCGCGGCTTCCAGGTCAACACCCACGCCATCGGCGACCGCGCCAACCGCGCCGTGCTGGAAGCCTATGGCGCGGCGCTGGGCGGCCCAAACGATCGCCGCTTCCGGGTGGAGCACGCCCAGGTGGTGAGCTTGCGGGATATCCCGCTGTTCGCCAAGTACTCGGTGATCGCCTCGATGCAGGCCACCCACGCCACCAGCGATATGCGCTGGGCCGAGGCGCGCGTGGGGCCGGAGCGCGTGCTGGGCGCCTATGCCTGGCAGCGCTTTCTCAAGCTGGGCGTGGTGGTCGCCAACGGCTCCGATTTCCCGGTGGAGGAACCCAACCCTCTGTGGGGCTTCTACGCCGCCGTGACACGTCAGGACCGGGAGGGATCGCCCCCGGACGGCTGGTTCCCCAGCCAGCGCATGTCCCGCGAGGAAGCGCTCAAGAGCTGGACGCTCGACGGCGCCTATGCGGCGTTTGAGGAAAACACCAAGGGATCGCTGGAGCCGGGCAAGCTGGCCGATTTCGCCGTGCTCTCTGGCGACATCATGAAGATTCCTCCGCCGGAGATCCTGAAGACGCGCGTGACCATGACGGTGCTGGGCGGCGAGGTCGTGTACCCGGAATGAACGGGCTTCTGGTCGCGTGGCTGCTGGCCGCGGCTTCCACGTCGCGGCTGACGGTGATCGACGGCTCCTACCAGATCCCCCGCGGCGACTGGAACTACGTAGAGCTGCGCGTGGTTCGCCCGGCGACCCTGGCGCACTGCCAGTTCGAAGTCGACGGAGGCAAGACCGAGGTGCGGGTGACGCTGCTCAAGGCGGCGGATCTGGAAGCCATGCGCGCCGGGCGCGACCATCCGGTTCTGGCCGTCACCGCCTACGCGCCCGCGGGAAAGCTGCGGCAGGCGATCCAAGCGCCCGGCGAGTACGCGGTGGCCATCGAAAACCGGAAGCAGACCCGCGAGGCCGCGCAGGTGAAGCTGACGGTGTGGCTGGAATCCGAGCGCGTGGCGCGGGAACTGCCGCCGGGCCGGCGGGCGGCCGTCATCGCGGCGAGCCTGGCGGTGTTCGTGGCGCTGGTGGCCTACGCCTGGCGGAAGCTCGCGGGGTCCGTGAGGTAGGGGTATCGCACTGGCAGCCCAGTTGCATCCACCGCCTCTTGGGTAGAGTCTCGTGTACTTTTTACCCGGCAAGGAGACCGAAAAGTGAGAAGAATCGCCGCCTCTAGTGCAATCGCCTTATTGCTGCTTGGTGGATATTTACTTGACTCAGGTAGCCCCAACCTGTAGTATGGCGGGCTATGGAGGAATTTCCGCGGAACCTGAGAGAGTTCGACGCGCAGTTTGCGACTGAGCAGGCGTGCCGCGACTACCTGTTTCGGCTTCGCTGGCCAGAGGGTTTTCGATGCCCGCGCTGTGCCGGCAATCAATATTGGCCAGTGAGGACGGTGCTGTTAGAGTGCGGCAAATGTGGTCACCAGACCTCGGTGACAGCGGGGACAATTTTCCAGGATACGCGTAAGCCGCTGGCGGATTGGTTTCGCGCGATGTACTGGGTCACGACGCAGAAGAACGGGGCCAGTGCGTTGGGGCTGCAACGGGT
>JACOSH010000199.1 GCA_016178945.1 Acidobacteriota bacterium | reverse complement strand
AGGATTCCTGGAGAGTCCGGCCGAACCTGCTGGTCGAGGCGGGAATCCGGCAGGATTGGGACCGCCTGGTGGGCAACACGAACCTGTCGCCCCGGCTGGGATTCGGTTACAGTCCCCGCGGGCTGGAGAATACCCGGATTTCCGGCGGCTATGGCATCGTGTACGACGCGACGAGTCTGCGCACGTTCACGCGCCCGCTCGATCAGTACTCGATCGCCACGTTCTTCTCTCGCGACGGCGGCGCGCGCGACGAGCCGGCAGTAACGCGGTACTCTTTCAACGACCGCCGTCTGGCCTCGCCGCGTTATGAGAACTACAGCGCCGGGGTCGAGCAGCGATTGCCGGGGGATCTCTACGCGCGCGTCAACGTCCTCCGCAAGCGCGGGCGGAACGGCTTTACTTATGTGAGTGGGGCGCTCACGGATGCCCGGCGGGACGTGTTCGACTCGGTCGAGATCACGGTGCGGCAGGGCTTCCGGCGGCAGTACGAGTGGCTGGCCAGCTACACGCGCTCGCGCGCGTTTTCCAACGCGGTGGTGGACCTGAGCGTCGACGATCCGATCCTGATCACCAGCAACGTGGGGCGCATGCCCTGGGATTCGCCCAACCGCTTTCTGAGCTGGGGGCTCCTTCCCACGCCCTGGAAGAAGTGGGCGCTGGCCTACCTGATGGAGTGCCGCACCGGCTTCCCCTTCTCGATCCACGACGAAGACGGGCGCCTGGCCGGCGCGCTCAACGAGCTGCGGTTCCCGCTGTTTTTCGAGCTCAACCTCCACGCCGAGCGCTGGATTCGCTTCCGAGGCCAGCGCTGGGCGCTGCGCGGCGGCTTCAACAACATCACCGGGCGCCGGAATCCGAACAACGTGAACAACAATACCTCCTCGCCGCACTTCCTGAACTACTTCGGGGGCCAGGGCAGGAGCACGAATTTCCGGCTACGCTGGTTAGGAAAGGCCGGCGGCACAAGCTGACGCATGCGTACTCTCATCCCGGTCGCGTTTCTGCTGCTGGTCCTCTCGTTCCTGTCCACACGAGTTCAGGCCGCGCTGCGCGGCAGGCGCTGGCTGAAGTACGCCGTGCCGGCCCTTCTGTCGGCGGCCTTCTGTCTGATCGTCGGCTCGGAAGGAGCGCTGAACCTGCCGCTGGTGTTGTCGATCCTGGTCTACACGTTTCTGCCGGCCCTGCTGGCGCATCGAACCGCGGGCGGCCCGGCCTGGACGGACTTGGCGGTCGTCGCCATTCTCTGGCTGCCGGTGGAATTGGCCTTCGGTGCGCAGTGGATTCCCCGTCCGATTCAGGGATTCGTGCATACCGTGGTGTACGGTATCTCGATCACGCTGGCGCTGTGGTTGTTCCTGGTCGAGCGCCGGATGACGGGCATGAAATACAACTTGCCTTCCGGCCCGAGAGACCTGCTCTATCCGCTGGCCGGCTACGCGGCGGTCGCGCCGGTGCTGATCCCCTTGGGACTGTGGCTGGGTTTCCTGGCGCCGTTCCATCTTCCGGCGCGCCCGGCGGCGATACCGGCGCGCTTCGCGGTGATCATGCTGGCCACGGCTTTGCCGGAGGAGATCCTGTTCCGCGGGCTGATCCAGAACTGGCTGATGCAGCGCTTCGGCTCGACCCACCGCGTGCTGCTGGCGGTCGCTGTGATCTTCGGATGCGCGCACCTGAACAACGCTCCGGGACCCCTGCCCAACTGGCGCTACGCGATCCTGGCGTCCGTGGCCGGATTCGCCTACGGCAAGGTGTTTCAGAAAGGATCGAGCATCTTCTCCTCGGCGCTGTTGCATGCGATGGTCAACATCACTCGCCATGCGTTCTTCTAGCCGGCTTGCGGCACTGGAAGCGGTCGCGGTCTATCTGCTGATCGTGGTCTACATCTGGTGGCTGCGTTTCCCGGTCCCGGCCTCCTGGATCGCCATCTGGGCGCTGATTCTGGCCTCGCACGTGTGGCGCAAAGAAACGCCGGTGACGCTGGGTCTTGGCGCAGCCAACCTGGAGTCCGGCCTGGCAGCGATTGGTCCGTGGCTGGCAGCTCTCGCCCTCCTCCTGGTGGCCGCGGGCCTGGTCTTGCACACCCTCCGCGGCATCTCCTGGACCAGCGGCATGCTCAGCTTGCTGCGGTATTGCGTGTGGGGATTGTTCCAGCAGTACCTGCTGAACGGCTACTTCGTCAATCGTTTTCTGGCGTGGATGCCCGCCGGCCGCGTGCCGCTCGCGGCCGCGCTTGTCTTCGCGGGCGCCCATCTGCCCAACGCGTTCCTCATGACAGCGACTTTCCTTGGCGGTTACGCCTGCGCGAAGCTCTACCTGAAGTACCGGAATCTCTACCTGCTCGGTCTGGCTCATGCGACCGTCGGGTTTCTGCTGTACCTGGTGGTGCCGGACTCGGTAAGCCACCATCTCTACGTGGGTCCGAAGTGGTTCGCGTTTGACTTCGATCCTCACGGCGCGGTATCGTGCCAGTAGAGACCGAGGCGCCGTAGCCAAGTGGTAAGGCAGAGGTCTGCAAAACCTTTATTCAGCGGTTCGAATCCGCTCGGCGCCTCCACAACTTGCTTCTTCCGTGCTATCCTGTGCGAAGGGGGACCCAGCCATGCGCGCGGTCGGTATCCTGTTGATCCTATCGGTGGGCGCTTTCGCCCAGAGGCCAGCCGGAGTCTACGGCGGCGGCACTTCCCAAACCGGTCATGGCTTTGGCAACGTGGTCTTCCCGAGCGGCTACGCACCGCGCGGTCCAGCCACTCCGGCTCCGGCGACGCGAGGGTTTGACCGCCCGGCGGCCAGCATCACCGGCTATCCCGCCAATCGGGCTCAGGGCGCGCGCGGCTCCGTGGTCTATCTTCCGTACGGCTATTCTGGCTACGGGTACGCGCCCATGTACGAGCCGGCTCCCAGCGTGGCTTACCCGCCGCCCCAGGCCGCGCCGCAGGTGATCATCAACCAGAACTTCACGCCCGAGGTGGCGCGCCCGATCGTGCGGGAATATGTCACCGACCCCTCCGACGGCATCCGCATCTACGAATCGAGACCCCGCGAGACCCGCGAGCCAGCCACGGAAGAAAAGCGCGCCTACCTGATCGCGTTCAAGGACCACACCATCTACGCGGCCTTCACGTATTGGCATGAGGGAGACACGCTGCACTACTATTTGCAGGAGGGAGACACGCTGCACTACGTCACCACCCACGGGACGCACAACCAGGTCTCGCTTGCTCTGGTGGATCGCGACCTCACCGACAGGCTGAACCGGGAGCGCAACGTGGAGTTCCGCCTCCCGAAGCCCGTGGAGCGGCAATAGCCGCCGGTCCATCTTATGACCTCCCTTGCCCGCCTGGCGCTAGCCGCCCTGTCTCTGGCCGCGCCTGTTCTGGCCGCCGAGTACGACTACAAACTTGTCGCCACCAAGAAGACCTCCACCGCCGAAAAGGAGTTGAACGAGGCCGCCCGCGCCGGCTACCAGTTTCAGTACGTGATGGGCGGCGTCACGGCCATTGGCGGATCGGAGGTGGTCTGTGTCCTGATGAAGGAGTCGAGCAAGGCGGCCAAGCCGCAGTACGAATACCGGCTGCTCGCGACTAACCGCACCTCGACCATGGAGAAGGAGATGCAGGCCGCCGGCCGGGAGGGCTACCGCTACCGCGGTCAGACCGTATTTGAGAGCGCTTTCGGAGGCAAGGAGGTAGTGGTCATCATGGAGCGCGATGCGGAGTCCAAGACCCAGTATTCCTATCGCCTCCAGGCGACCTCGAAGACCTCGACCATGCAGAAGGAGCTGCTGCCCTTGGGCCGCGAGGGGTTCCGGATCGTGGGGCTGTCGGTGGCGACCACGGCTTTCGGCGGCGCTGAGCTGGTCGCGGTGGTGGAGAAGGAACAGTAGACCTGGCCGATAAGCTCCTGGGTGGGCGGCTTTCTTGACCAGGCTGAGCGGATCCGGGAGATCGCCAGCGCGGGAGACGACCCGGCGGATGTGGCCATCCTGATTGGCCCGGATGGGGCGATCCGCCTGGTCTACGACACGGATTGGCGCCTGGAATCGCTGGCCGCTCATCATGGCGCAACCACCTGCTATCGGGTGCGGCGCGCCGACGGGCGAGTACAAGTGGAGGGGCGTTGCGGCAGCCAGATACTTGGTCTTCCTTCGCGGCGCGCCGCAAAGGCGTCACCGGGCCGAGGCTTGACAGCATTTGAGCTGGACTGTAGAGTGTAAGAAAAGGTCCGACAAGGTCTTTCC
>JACOSH010000152.1 GCA_016178945.1 Acidobacteriota bacterium | reverse complement strand
GTTCGCGCTCGACCTGGAGGCGACCGTGACCGTCGACCTGGCCTCGCAGACCTTGAGCCTGCCGGATGGCCGCAAAGTCGAGTTCCCCGTGGACGGCTTTGCCAAGCAGTGCCTGCTGGAAGGCGTCGACGAGCTGGGCTATATCCTGAAGCAGGAAGCGGCCATTGCGGCGTTTGAAGCGCGGCGCGAGGGGTCGATCAACACGCTGGGGTAGCTGGAATGGATGGCCGCCCGATCCTCGCTCGCATCGCTCACCTGCTGGAGACGCACGGCATCGAGGCGGTTCTCATCGGTAACGCCGCCGCAGCGCTGCAAGGCGCCACGGTCACGACGGTGGATTTCGATTTCCTGTTCTGCAAGACGCCCGCCAATCTTCGCAAACTGAAGGCCCTGGCGGGGACGCTGGGTGCGGTCATTCTGCGTCCCTACTATCCCGCTTCCGATCTGTACCGCATGGTCCGCGAGGACGACGGACTGCAGATCGACTTCATGGTGACCATTCATGGAGTGCGGTCGTTTGCCAGCCTGCGGAGCCGGGCCAGAATCATCCCGATCGACGGCGCGCGCCTGCTGGTGGCCGATCTGTCTGATATCATCAGGAGCAAGCGAGCGGCGGGACGACCGCGGGACCGCGCCGTGCTCGAAGTCCTCGAACAGGCCCGACATGAAGAAGCGCCTCACCCGAAGAGCCAAGCTGGCGGCTCTAAAAAAGGAAAGTGATCTGGAGCTGCGCGACCAGATCCGCCGCCTGCTGGCCTTGCCTCCCGACCGCCGCACTCACTTTCTGCGCAAGCGGGTTTCGTACCGGATCTCCTGCTTGTAACCGCCGCGTGCGGCCATGCCGCCCGGTGTAGTATGGTGAGGCAGGATGGGGGACCGCCGGGACAGCTCGCTGTATAACGACGATCTGGCGCCCGTGCCGGCGGCGGGGCGCACCTGGACCCGCTACAATTACGCCTCGCTGTGGGTGGCCATGAGCGTGTGCATCCCCACCTACATGCTGGCCTCGGGGTTGATTGCCGGGGGCATGAACTGGTGGCAGGCGGTCGGCACCATCCTGCTCGGCAACCTGATCGTGCTCATCCCGATGCTGCTCAACGCGCACGCCGGCGCCAAGTACGGCATCCCGTTTCCGGTCTTTGTGCGGGCCTCCTTCGGCGTTCGCGGCGCCAATGTGCCGGCGGTGCTGCGGGCGCTGGTGGCCTGCGGCTGGTTCGGCATCCAGACCTGGATCGGCGGCCAGGCGATTTACGCCATGCTGCAGATCCTGTGGCCGGCGGCCAAGGGATCGGGCGCGGGCCTGTGGATCTGCTTCTTCCTGTTCTGGGCGCTGAACATGTACGTGATCTGGCGCGGCCTCGCCACTATCAAGATTCTGGAAGGCGTGGCCGCGCCCTTCATGCTGGGCATCGGACTGCTGCTCTTGTGGTGGATCACGGGCAAGGCGGGCGGATTCGGGCCCGTGCTCCGGGCGCCGAGCCGGTTTCAGACCACCGCCGAGTTCGTTCGTTTCTTCATTCCGTCGCTGACTGGCATGGTCGGGTTCTGGGCCACCGTGGCGCTGAACATCCCCGACTTCACGCGCTACGCCCGCTCGCAGCGCGACCAGATGTGGGGGCAGGCGCTGGGCCTGCCTGCGGCGATGACCCTGTACTCGTTCATCGGCGTGGCGGTGACTTCCGCGTCGGTGGTGCTGTTCGGCGAGCCCATCTGGGACCCGGTGGCGCTGCTGGGACGCTTCAATCAGCCGGTGGTCGCCTTCATCGCCCTGATCGCGCTGCTGACCGCGACGCTCAACACCAACGTCGCGGCCAACGTGGTTTCGCCCGCCAACGACTTTTCCAATTTGAGCCCGCGCCGGATCTCGTTCCGCACCGGCGGCCTCCTCACCGGGGTCATCGGGATCCTGCTGATGCCCTGGAAGCTGCTGGCCGACTTCAGCGCCTACATCTTCGGGTGGCTGGTGGGCTACTCGGGATTGCTGGGCCCCATCGCCGGAGTGATGATCGCCGACTATTTCCTGGTTCGCCGCTGCGAGCTGGTGGTGGAAGACCTCTACCAGCGCGGCGGCCTCTACGAGTACGCGGGCGGCGTCAACTATCGCGCGTTGGCGGCGTTGGCGGGCGGCATCGGCGTGGCGCTGGTGGGGCTGCTGGCCCCTCCCCTGCGCTGGCTTTACGACTACGCCTGGTTTGTCGGATTTCTGGTGGCCGGCTCGGTCTATGCGGTCGCGATGAAGGGCGCCCGCGCCGGCGTTCCGGTCACCGTGGGAGAAAAAACATGACTGCAACCGAAACCGCTGTTCGCACCCTGGACTTCTTCATCAACGGAAAGTGGGAGCACGACGCCTCGCGCGCGCTGCACCCCATCACCAACCCCGCCACCGGCGAGATCATTGCCCGCGTCCCCTACGCCACGGCCGAGGATGTGGATCGCACAGCGCGGGCCGCGCATGAGGCGTTCCTGAAGTGGCGCGAAGTGCCCGTGGTCGACCGCGTGCAGGTGCTTTATCGCTACAAAGCGCTGCTCGACCGGCATGCCGACGAGATCGCCCGCATCCTGTCCACCGAGAACGGCAAGACTCTGGACGACGCCCGCGGCTCGGTGCGCCGCGCTATTCAGATGGTGGAAGTGAGCTGCGGCATGCCCAGCCTGATGATGGGCTATTCGCTGGAAAACGTCTCCAAGGGCATCGACTGCCAGACTATCCGCCAGCCGCTGGGCGTGTGCGCCGGGATCAGCCCGTTCAACTTCCCGGCCATGGTGCCGATGTGGATGATCCCCTTCGCCATCGCCTGCGGGAACAGCTTCATCCTGAAGCCGTCGGAGAAGGTGCCGCTGACCCCCACTCGAACCGCGGAGCTGCTGGAGGAGGCCGGACTGCCGGCTGGCGTCTACAACCTGATCCAGGGCGACAAGGCGGCCGTCGACGCGCTGCTCCATCACCCGCTGGTGAAGGCGATCTCGTTTGTGGGCTCCAGTCCCGTGGCCAAGTACATCTACGTGACGGCCGCCGCGCAGGGGAAGCGCGTTCAGGCGCTGGGCGGCGCGAAGAACCACCTGGTGGTGATGCCGGATGCCGATCTGGAGAAGTCCGTGGAGGCGATCATCGGCTCGGCTTTTGGCGCGGCGGGGGAGCGCTGCCTGGCGGGCAGCGTGCTGGTTGCCGTCGGCAAAGTGTCCGAGCCGTTGCTCCACGTCCTCCTGGAGAAGACGCGTGCGATGTCCGTGGGCGACGGCCTTCAGCCGGGCACTGAGATGGGCCCGCTGGTCACCGCCGATCATCGCACGCGGGTGATGGGCTACATCGAGAAAGGCGTCGAGGAAGGCGCGCATCTGCTGTGCGATGGCCGGGAACTGGCGCTGGAGCGCGAGGACGGCTTCTTCGTTGGGCCGACCATCTTCGACGGCGTACAGCCCGGCATGACCATCGCGCGGGAGGAGATCTTCGGGCCGGTGCTCTCGGTGGTGCGGGTCGAGACGCTGGACGATGCCATCCGACTGGTGAACGGCTCGCGTTTCGGAAACACTACTTCGATCTTCACCGGCGATGGCAAGGCGGCGCGTGAGTACGCCTCCCGGATCGAATGCGGTATGGTGGGCGTCAACGTGGGGGTCGCGGCACCGATGGCCTTTTTCCCATTCTCCGGTTGGAAACAGTCCTTCTTCGGCGACCTGCACGCCCACGGTCGGGACGCCGTCGCGTTCTACACCGAGCAGAAGGTCATCATGAGCCGGTGGTTCTAACTAACCAAGCCCCGTGGCCCCGTCGCCGCTCAGCTCGATGACCGGCGCGGCGCCGTCTTCGGCCAGCATCCCCGCGGTCTCCGGATGGCAGGTGAAGAACAACACCTGCCGCGAGTGAGCGAAGCGCCGGATTTCGGCGGCCATCGCGCGGGCGCGCCGGGGATCGAAGTTGACGAGCACGTCGTCCATCACCAGGGGGAGAGGCGCGCCGCGGCGTCCGAACTCATCGGCCAGGCCGAGCCGTAAACAGAGAAAGAGCTGCTCCATGGCGCCGCGGCTCAGCTCCTCCGGACGGCGCAGGGCGCCCGCGCGGTCCTCCGCCAGGAGCCCTTCGTCCTGCTGGACCACGCGACGGTAAGCTCCCCCGGTCACGCGCGCGAACGATTCGGAGGCCTCGCGCAGCACGCCTGGCTGATGGATGCGCGTGTACTCGCCGAGCGTGCGCTCGACCAGGCCCTTGGCCAGCGCGGCCACCGCCCACTCACGCGCCGCGCCCGCGATCTCGGCGCGGACCGTCTCCAGCTCGGTTTCCAGAGCCGCCACATCGGCGGATTGCTCCAGATCGGCTCGCGCGGCCCCGGCGATGCGCCAGCGTCCCAGCGCCTGGTCGCGCTGCCCTTGCGCTTCGGTCAGGCGATCGGCCGGGCGCGCGGCTTCCGCTTCGCCCTCGCCGGCGGCGGCCAGGGCCGATTCCAGCTCCTCCGGAAAGCGCGCCTCCTCGATGGCCAGATCGAGCAGGGCGATCTCCTCGCGCCGCCGGCGGTCGCGCGCGCAGCGCCCGTGGAGCAGGGTCAGCTCGGCGACCAGGGCCTCGCCTGCCGCCGTGGAACCCAGCAGCTCACGGACGGGCCGCTCCCAGGCGCCCAGCTCCAGCGCGAGCCGCCGGGTCTCCGCCTTGACTTCTTCGCGGGCGGCATAGGCTTGCCGGGCCTGGTCAACCCAGCCGGCGTACTCGACGGCTTCGGCGGCGGCGATGGCCTCGGGGAAGCCCCGCGAACGCTTCCAGGCGTTCCAGGCCTGGCCTTCGCTCGAGGCTTCCCCGGCAAGCGCGGCGAGAGATGCCTTGCGCCGTTCCTCCGTTTCGCGCGCGCGCAAGAGATCCCCCTGAAGCGCTTCCCGCCGCTCAAGATGGAGGCGTTCCCGAGCCAGCGACGAGGCGACCGCCTCCAGATCTTCAGCCTCGGGCGGATCCCGAAGTCCCAGCGTCGCCGCGTCCCGGGCCACCACGGCGCGAAGCTCGTCGATTCCCAATTGGCCTTGAATGCCTGGCGCGCGGGGAAAGAAGCGCCCCAGGATCAGAGCCAGTAGGGTGACCGCCAGCAACACAAGCGTGGTGCGGCTCACGGCGCCGCTCATCCAGTCGGACATTATGGCCGCGACCAGAATTCCCAGCCAAACCAGCCAGAGAATCCAGGTCTGGCGCAGGACGGCTTCGCGCCGCGCCGCTTCCAGCGCCTCGCCGGCTCTCTCCTGAGCCGCCAGTTCGGCGAGATTGGGGCGGATGCGGGCCAATGCTCGCTCCCGCTCCCGCAGGCTGCCGGGGTCGGGATCCAGAGTCTGTTGCAATTCGCCGGCGATCCGGCGCGCTTCCGTGGAAGCCGCGTCGAGAAGCCGCTCGGCTTCCTCGCGACGGGCGCCGATTTGCGCGATTTGCTGAGCCCAGCCGCGCGCTTCCCCGGCCAGTTCCTCCGGATCGCCTCCGGCCTGCAGATCCCCGCTCCAGTCCTCCCCGAGGCGCGCATACCAGCGGCCGAGCTCTTCTTCCAGCTTCACGTTTCTTCGCCGCGTATCGGGCCACTGTCGCAGCCGCTCTTCGTGCAGCGGCAACGCCGTGTAGTGGGCCTCGACCGCCGGGGCGATGCCGGCCAGACGGTCGTCGAGCTCCATCGCCAACTGCCGGCGCTGCTCGATCCGCTGGGACCATACCCTCCACAGGGGCCGCAAGGCCAGGAGCGATTCCCCTCGCCGCCGCTGTTCCTGGAGTTGGGCGATCTCCCGCTCCAGCGCGGCGACCTCCGCGGCGTGCGTCTCCACTTCACGGATCAAAGCCGGATAGCGCTCCGCCTGCTCCCGCGCCTGCCGCCACGCGGCGGCGATCTCCTCGGCCCGCGCCGCCAGCTCTCCGATGCGCGAGGCTCCGCGCGGGCGAAACAACGCCGCCATCCGGCCCTCCAGCGCGGCGATCACCTGGCGCGCCGGCCGGCCCGCTCCCAGGATGTGGGCCGAGTAGATGCGCTCGCGGATCTGGCCGGCTTCGAGCGATTCCAGCGTCTGCAGCTCCTCGAGGCTGAAGGCGAACACGGAGCGGAACAGCTTGTCGTCCGCGCCGCCCAGGATCCGCGCCAGCCCGGCGGCTTCGTCTTCCCCGGACCAGGGCAGCGCCACGCGCAGGCTGTGGCGCCGTCCCACGTACCGCTCCACGGTGACCAATCCGCCGGACGCTTCCAGGAAGACGCGCCCGCCGTGCCGGCCTCCTTTCAGAGGAGGATAGCGGGAGGCGTTGCGGCGGGCCGCGAAGCCGAACAGCACCCCGCGCAGGAAGGCCAGCAGCGTGCTCTTGCCCGTCTCGTTGGGGCCCAGGAAGACCACCAGGCCCGGAGGCAGGTCCTTGACTTCGTAGTCGTGAAAAACGCCGAAGCCCTCGATGAACCAGCCGTCGATCCTCATCGCTCCTGCTCGCTCTCCAGTAGATCGACGGCCCGATCCTCCGCCTCCCGCAGGAGCGCGCTCCAATCCCATGAATCCATCTCCGGCAGCCAGGCGATCCGCGGCTTCCTCAGCGGGGCCAGCCGCTCCTCCACAAACTGCATCAGCGGCTCGTCGCGGAGCCCGCCGCCGCAGCGCAGGATCTCGGCCGGGAAGTCGCCCCGTTGGGCCAGCGCCGCGCGATCGAGCGCGCTCCCGCTCCGGTCGGTGATGCGGTCGAGCCACAGGATCGGCCCCGGTTCAGCCAGTTCCTGCCGCAGCTCTTCGAGCAGGCCGTCCAGCGCGCCCTCGCGGCGGAGATCCTCGCGCAAAGGGCCGCGCCCGGAGAGCACCACGCGCACCACCAGGTCGCGCCCGCGCTCGGATTCGCGCAGCCGCGCAATTTCCGCCCGGACCGCCTTGCGCAGCGCGTCCAGATCGGCCAGGCCGCCGATATCCACGGGCGCTTCCTGGAAGCGCACGCAGTCCAGGGGCAGGAAACGCACCCGCTCGATGCGATCGTCGCTCGCGTGGACCAGCATCGCGCCCTTGGCCCCCAGCTCACTCGACTTCACGCCGCGTCCCTGCAAGTTGCCCGGATAGACCACCCAGGGGTTGCCGTCGCGCAGCACCTGCCGCTGATGGATGTGTCCCAGCGCCCAGTAGTCCATCCCCGCGGCGCACAGATCGTCGAGCGTGCACGGGCTGTAGGGCGCGTGCTCGGGTTGGCTGTTGACACTGGCGTGCAGGAGCGCGATGTGCAGGCCCGGACCGTCGCCGCGGCGAAAGCGGCGGGCGAGATTCTCCTCAACCTCGCGCCGCGGATAGCTGATGCCGTAGAGGGTCGCCAGCGAGCCCACTACGCGGGCTTCCACCCGCTCCGAGCCAAACAGGATGAGGTTCTCCGGAGGCTGCCGGATGGCCGACCACCCGTCGAGAGGATCGTGGTTGCCATGGACGGCGAACACCGGAATGCCGCCCTGGCCCAGCCGCTCGACTCCCCGCAGGAAGCGCAACTGCGCGCGCACACCGCGCTCGGCGCCATCGTACAGGTCGCCGGCCAGCAGCACAAAGGCCGCGTTGCGGTCGAGCGCCGCCTGGACCAGGTTATCGAAGGCCTCCAGCGAAGCGTCCCGCAACCGCGCCCGCACCTCCGGCGCAACCCGCCCGATGCCCACGAACGGCGTATCCAAATGCAGATCGGCCGCATGCAAAAAACAAAACCTGCTCACAGGACGAAATTATCGCACGCGAAGCCTACTGCCTCGGAAGAAGTCGGAAGTCAGCGCCCGGCCACCCCTTCCGGGGTGGTTACGCGAGCCTGACGCGGAAACGCTAAACGCCCACCGTCTGGCGTACCGCCGCGTCGCAATAGACCTTTTGGACTGCGGCGACGCCGGCGCCGAATGTTACCGGGTGGCCGTATGCGTGGAGAATGACCTCCAGGCCCGCGATGACGGCGAAGAGGTCGGCGAAATCGAAATAGCCCAGGTGTGCGATGCGAAAGATCTGGCCTTTCATCGAGCCTTGGCCGTTGGCGATGATGGCGCCGAAGCGGCTGCGAAACTCTTTGACGATGACGCCGGAGTCCAAGCCCTTCGGCGCGCGGACCGCGGTGACCGAGGACCCCGGCGACTTCGGCGAGAACAGCTCCAGCCCCAGCTCCTGGACGGCGGCGCGCGTCGCCCGCGCCAGGAGCCCGGCGTTTTCGATCAGCTTCTCCATGCCCACTTGCTTGACGTACTTCAAGGCCTCGGCCAGCGCCAGCACCAGGGCGGTGGCCGGAGTCCAACTGGACTCGCCGTTGGCGCCGTTCTTCTTCTCCTTCTTGAAGTCGAAGTAGTAGTGGGGCAGAGTGGAGGTCTCGTAATGTTGCCAGGCCTTCGGGCTGATCGAGGCGAAGGCCAGGCCCGGCGGGATCATGAAGGCCTTCTGCGAGCCGCCGATGACCACATCCAGGCCCCAGCCGTCGATGTCCAGGGGCATCGTGCCCAGACCCGTGATGGCATCCACCACCAGAATGGCGCTGGTCTTGGCGACCGCCTTTCCCATCCCGCGCACGTCGTGGGCCGCGCCGGTGGAGGTCTCCGATGCCTGCACGAAGACCCCTTTTGTCGCGGGCTCGGCGGCCAATGCCGTCTCCACGCGCTCCACCGCCACCGTGTCGCCATAGGCGGACTCCAGCAGGGTCACCTCCAGGCCATGGGCCTGGGCGATCTCGGCCCAGCGCTCGCCGAACTTGCCCGCCACGCACACGATCGCTTTGTCGCCGCGCGAGAACAGGTTTGAGACCGACGCTTCCATCGCGCCGGTGCCGGAGGAGACAAACATCAGGACGTCGCCGGAAGTTCCCATCACGTCCTTCAGATCGGCCAGCACCGACTTGTACACCTTGCGGAAATCCTCCGTCCGGTGATGCATGTCGGACGCCATCATGGCGTGCAGCGCGGGTGGATAGAGAGGGGTCGGGCCCGGTGTCAGCAATCTTAGTTTCTTGATGTGCATGTCGGGGTGAAATCTCAGGATAGCAGAATCCTGCCGCCGGGCTCCGACTCCTCTACAATGGCAGATGCTATGGCGCTGCTCGATAAAGTTCAGAAGGACCTGATTGCGGCCATGAAGGCCAAGGATGAGGCGCGGTTGAGCGCCATCCGCATGATCAAGGCTGCGCTGATGAAGCACAAGGTCGACTCCATGAAACCGCTCGACGAGGCCGCCGGGATGCAGGTGCTCAAGACGCTGATCAAGCAGCGCACTGAAGCGGCCGACATGTTCCGCAAGGGGGGACGCGAAGAGCAGGCCGCCAAGGAAGAGGCCGAGCGCGCGCTGATCGAAAGCTACATGCCGGCCGGCGCGACGGACGAGGAGATCGACGCCGCGATCGCGGCCGCCATGGCCGAGACGGGCGTTATTGCGCTCAAGCAGATGGGCGTGCTGATGAAGGCCGCGCAGGCCAAACTGGCCGGCAAACGCGTGGACGGCAAGGCCCTGAGCGAAAAAGTGCGCGCGCGTCTGGTATGATTGCTCCCTCGGAGTCTGACTCATGAGCGAAAACAAGCACCGCCCGTTCGTCCCCGAAGACATGAAGATGCAGGAGTTCACGCTGCGGGCGGTGATCCTCGGCATCGCCATGACCCTGGTTCTGGGCATGGCCAACGCCTACCTGGGGCTCAAGGCCGGCATCACCATCGCCGCCACCTATCCGGCCGCGGTGGTCAGCATGGCCGTCCTGCGCCGGATGAAGGGCACGATCCTGGAGGAGAACCTGGCGCGCACCGCCGGATCGATCGGCGAATCGGTGGCCGCGGGCGCGATCTTCACGCTGCCGGCCTTCGTGATGTCGCGATCCTGGGCGTCGTTCGATCCCAAGGACGCCTACTGGAAATCCACGGCCCTGATGGTGATCGGCAGCTTCCTGGGCGTGTTGTTCGTCTCCCTGGTCCGCCGCGTGATGGTGGAGGATCCGGAGCTGCCCTTCCCGGAGTCGGTGGCGGCCGCCGAGATCCACAAGGCCGGTCAGCGCGGCGGCGCCGCGGCCAAGTTTCTGTTCTACAACATGGGCCTGGGCGCTCTGCTCCAGTTGCTGGCCGAGTTCCGGGTGTTCCTGCCAGACCGGGATTTCCTGATGCGCGTGGGCTCGATCGGCTCCAGCTTTGTGCGGCTGGGCGCCGCGCAGAACGCGCCGCGGGTGTCGACCGGCGGCCTCACCATGATGTCCGCCCCCACCATTTCGCCGGCCTACGTGGGTGTGGGCTATATCATCGGTCCCAAGCTGGCCTCCCTGAATTTCGCGGGAGGCGTGCTGGCGTGGGGCTTGATGGTCCCGCTGTTGCTCTATTTCCTCGGTCCGCAATTGCAAGCCACCTTGCCCGCCGGGTCCGGAGAGGATGCTTGGGAGGGGCTGGCGACCAGCGTGTGGCGTTTCATCGTCCGCCCGATCGCGGTCGGGGGCATGCTGGTCGGCGCGGCGTACACGCTGTTCCGCATGCGCAAGAACTTGGCCGCCGGTCTGGGCAAGGCCTTCGCCGAACTGCGCGCCGACGGCGCCGCCGCTCCCGAGGCCAAACGCACCGAGCAGTACATGAAGTCCAAGACGGTCTTCGGCATGATCGCGGTCGTGTTCGCCCTGATGACCGTTCTCTACATCTACCTGGCCGGCGGCGTGGGCGCCGGAATTCTGGCGGCCGTCGTGATGCTGCTGGTCGGCTTCTTCTTCGCGACCATCTCCGGGTACCTGGTGGGGGTCATCGGGTCCACCAACAATCCGATCTCGGGCCTGACCCTGTCGACTTTGATTATCGCCGCGCTCCTGCTGGTGACCATCGGGGTCTCCGGGACCGGCGGCGTGGTGGCCGTGCTGGGCGTGGCGGCGGTAGTGTGCGTCTCCTCGGCGGTGGCCGGCGAGCTGCTGCAGGATTTCAAAGTCGGCTACCTGCTCGGCGGCACGCCGCGCACCATCCAGATCGTCGAGCTGATCGCCGTGACCGTGGCGGCGCTGGTGATGTATTTCCCGCTTCTGATGCTGCATGAGGGCAATAAGGCGGACGGGGGCATCGGCTTCGGCGACCGCCGCCTGGCGGCGCCGCAGGCGGGCTTGATGGCCATGCTGGCGCAGGGGATCGTGGGCGGCGAGATGGCCTGGCCGCTGGTGGGCGTCGGCATCCTGATGGGGATCGCCATGATCATGGTGCAGGTGCGCAGCCCCATGCTGGTCGCGGTGGGGATGTACCTACCGGTGGCCACGACCTTCGCGATCTTCGTCGGCGGCCTGATCCGCTGGTTCACCGACACGCTGGCCGAGCGCCGCGGCTACAACGAGGCGCAGCGCGCCCGCGTGGAGAACGTGGGAATCCTGGCCGCCTCCGGGCTGATCGCCGGCGAGGCCATGGTCGGACTCGTCAAAGCTACCTACAACTTCGCCAAAGGCCCGATTGAGCCGCTGCTGGCCAACCCGTCCTACTGGGCCGGCCTGGTTGCGCTGGCGATCATCGTCGTCGCCCTGGTCCGGACACCGCTCGCCAACGCCGGACGTCCGGACGAGCCGGCCCCACCCGCCGCCATGATGTAGGCCTGAGATCGCGGTCCTGCGCTACAATCACCCTTATGGCCCAAGAGATTTTCGCCCTCTTCGACACCACGGAGGGCTCCTTCCGGATCCGGCTGTTCGCCGACAAAGCGCCGCGCACGGTCGAGAACTTCGTCTCCCTTGCCGAAGGGACCAAGACCGGCAAGCCGTTCTACGACGGCCTGATCTTCCACCGCGTAATCCCCAACTTTATGATCCAGGGCGGATGCCCGGAAGGCAGCGGCCGGGGCGGCCCGGGCTACCGTTTCGCCGATGAGTTCCACTCCTCGCTGCGCCACAGCAAGCCAGGCATCCTGTCGATGGCCAACTCCGGTCCCAACACCAACGGCAGCCAGTTCTTCATCACCGTGGCAGAGACCGGCTGGCTCGACGACCGGCACTCCGTGTTTGGCGAGGTGGTGGAAGGCTACCAGGTCGTGGAGAAGATCTCCAAAGCGCCGCGCGGCGCCCAGGACCGCCCAACCAAGAGCGTGGTCCTCACCTCCGTGAAGATCGAGAGGCTGCCCGCGAGCTCATGAGCCGCCTGGCGATCTTCGGCGGCGCCTTCGACCACATCCACAACGCGCATCTGGCCATTGCCCGCGAGGCGGCGCGCCAGTTCCGTCTCGACCGTGTGCTGTTCGTCCCCGCCGCCGTGCCTCCCCACAAGCGCGTCAACGCCCCGTATGAGGACCGCTACCGGATGGTCGAGCTGGCCCTGGAAGGCGCGGGCGGCGGCCTGGAAGCCTCGCGCCTGGAGGCGGACACCGCCCAGACCTACTCCATCGAAACCATCGAGCGGCTGCGCCCGCGCCTGGGTCCGGCCGAAGAGCTGTTCTTCCTGATCGGCGCCGACGCCTTCGCCGAGATTCGTACCTGGCGCCGGTGGCGCGACGTGATCGAGGCGGTGAGCTTCATCGTGGTCAGCCGCCCCGGCCACGCCTACGACATCCCCGAAGGCGCGCGCGTCTACAGCCTGGAGGGACCCGCCTTTCCCGAATCCTCCTCTCAGATCCGGCGCATCTTGGCCGAAGGCGGCGTTCCCTGCTCGCTTCCCGGCGCGGTCCTCCTTTACATCCGCGAGCGCGGCCTGTACACTATTGAGTCTCGCGTAAAACAGTGACGTTTTCCCCCTTCACGGCAACCGCTCCCTCACGGTCGCGGCTCTGTACCATTCGTGCGAATGCACTTACATTCGTGCGTTGCCGATGTTTTTCACAGCTTTTGAGGGAGCGGTTGCGTCACTGTATTACGCGAGGATCACTAACTCCTGATCCCCAACAACCTCGCCGCGTTCTCCCCATACACTTTCTGCAGGATCGCCTCCGGCAGCCCCACGCCGTAAATCCGCCAGCGGCCCTGCGGCGGGATGTGCCAGGGCGCATAGTCGAAGTACTCGTCTTCAGTCTCCAGGAACCGGTAGTAGATCTCGTAGAGCTTCTCTCCGAAGATCTGCTGCGGCGTCTCCACCCCTTTCGGCACGGCGTCGGTGCCGAATAGAATGCGGTCCTGATACTTGTCGAAGAACCGGCGCGCGGCGCGCGGCTGTCGTCCCAATTCGCCTATGCGCGCCCCGATCTCCACGTGCATGTTCTGGTGCCGGTCCAGCCATTCGGAGACCAGCCCGAGGTTCTCGGAGTTGGCTACGTGTAGCGACACGAACTGAGTTTGCGGGTGACGCGCGATCACGCGCAAACGCGCCTCCTGCAATTCGCGATCGCCGGGGTAGTCCTTCCCGTGGAAGGACCAGTCGGGATGCGCGTGCAACTCCTCATAGCGCTCGTTGAAGCGGTCGATGGGGAGGAAGAACGCCTCCGGGTCCGAGGTATGGATAGCCACCGGCAGGCCCAGCGCGCCGGCCGCCTC
>JACOSH010000198.1 GCA_016178945.1 Acidobacteriota bacterium | reverse complement strand
CGGGCATGTCCAGATGGGCAGCCAGTTCCAGTTGCGCGACATCCACCGCGGGTTCGAGATTGTGGCCTCGTTTCCCGAGCTGAAGAAGCTGCCGGTTATCATCGGCGAATCCGACCCGGAGGGCTGCGCGGCGTGCTCGGTGCGCTTTCATCCGCAGAACGGCTACCGGAACGGCACGATGTATTCCAGCTACACCGCGGCGACGTTCGCGCGCAAGCACGACCTGGCCGCGCGCCACCAGGTCAACTTCGAGGGAGCGGTCACCTGGGCGTTCGAGTTCGAAGGACAGCCGTACTTTGACGGCTTTCGCGATCTGGCGACCAACGGGATCGACAAGCCCGTCCTCAACGTCTTCCGGATGTTCGGCCTGATGGGCGGCCAGCGCATCGAGGCGCGCAGCTCGGGCGCCGCCGGGCTGGACAGCATCCTGAACGCCGGAGTGAGGGACAAGGCGGACGTGGGCGCCCTGGCCAGCCGCACGGAGCGATCGGTGGCCGTGGTGGTCTGGCACTATCACGACGACGACACTCCGGCGCCCGCCGCGCAAGTCGATCTCTTCATCGACGGGCTGCCTCGCGGGCGAGTCCTGGTACAGCACTACCGCGTGGACGGCGAGCACAGCAACTCGTATGAAGCCTGGAAGAGGATGGGGTTGCCGCAAACGCCCAGCCCGGAGCAATACCGCCAGCTCGAGCGCGCCGGGCAGTTGCAGCTCCTCGCCGCCCCGGAGTGGCGCGACGCGCGCGAGGGGAAGCTGCCGGTGCGCTTCGCTCTTCCCCGCCAGGGCGTGTCGCTGGTCGCGGTGAGCTGGCCGCCTACAACGCTTCGGTGAAGGTGTACTCGTGCTGGCCCTCGCGTACGATGAGAGCCCGCCGGCCGCCGCGCTTGGTTTCCACGAACTCAAAGCCGTCCAAGCCTGGGTCGATGGTCAGGAACGAGATTGTGCCATCGTCGTTCTTGCGCGTCGCGACGGCGCTGCGCCACTCGCCGAAATCGAAGACCACGGAGGTCCCCTGGCGCTGAACCGCAAGCTCGCCTAGCTCCGGGCTTGTATAGCGGCCGGCCAGCCTGGCGGCGGCCTCCGCGTCCGCGGGCACAACCAGGCGCTCGCGGAACTTGGCTCGAACCGCTTTGTAGTTCTCAGCGCCCTTCGCGAGGTCCTCCACCGCTTCCGGCTTGCCGTCGAACAGCACCTCGAGGAGCCGGCGCCTGAAGGAACCCAGCAGCAGCCCGCCGGTGTCCGCGTTGGTCAGAATGACGGCGCCCGCGCCATGCTCGGGCAGGAACACGATGTCGCTCTTGAATCCCAGCATGCTGCCGCCGTGGGACACCACCGGAGTGCCATAGCGATTGTCGACCTGCAGGCCCATTCCGTAACTGCCGTAGGCGCCGACCTTGACGTATGGCTTGCGGCGCGCCAGCAGGTTGGTCTCGGAGACGAGCACCTTGCCGTTCGGGAGCTTGCCTTTCGCCAGTTCCAACTGGACATACCGGATCAGGTCGTGCGCCGACGTCCAGACGCCGCCGGCGGGCCGATGCGGATGGATCGAGTAGTTGAAGTCCATCGATGCAACCATCTGCTTGCGGTCCACATCGTAACCGTGCGGGCTGGCGTGATTGCCCTTCAGCGCGCGTGCATAGTCGAACGTCGTGGAATCCATCTCTAGCGGTTCGAAGATCTTCCTCCGCATGGCCTCGTCATAGGCCGCGCCCAGTTCGAGCCGCGGATTGTACAGGTAGCCGGCGACGTACCCCGCGCCCGAAGCCATGATGTTGCTGTACTGGAACACCTCGCCGAATCCGCTGGTCGGCTGCATCTTGCCCAGCAATTCCAGGGACAGCGCGGCCGTCGCATTGCGGAACTCGAACAGCCACGGCAGGTCCTGCCGGGGTAGCCCCGTGCAGGCGCAGATGAGGTGCTCGATGCGCACCTTTTCCGTCGTCCGCGCATCGCCGAGCTTGAAGTTCGGGTAGGCTTTGGTGACGAAATCGTCCCATTTCACTTTGCCTTCATCGACGAGCTTTGCAAGCAGCAGGGTCGTCATGCCCTTGGTGTTCGAGGCGGCCATGAACAGCGTGTGGGCATCCACTGGATCCGGCTTGCCGAGTTCCTTCACCCCGAAGCCGCCTTCGTAGACGATCTTGCCGTTGTCGATGAAGGCCACCCCGATGCCCGGCACATCGGCTTTCTTCATTGCCAGCTCGACAAACTCCTTCATTTGCGCCAGACGCCCGGCGTTCAGCGTCCCAACTTTGCGCCGGGCGAACGATTCGCGCCGATACGTACCCGGCCGCAGGCTGCCCAGGATCAAGCCAACCGCGGCGCCGCGTTTTTCGAAAGTGGGCTGCTTTCCGTTCAGGATGACAACGGTCCACGAATTCTTCGCGCGGCGCGCCATGGATTGCACCACGGCCCGCTCATTGGGGGAAGTCTCGTACAGGTAGACTTGAACCTCTTCCCATCCTTCTCGAGCCGGGGGCGAGAGTTTCTGACGGACCGTGCGTTTCTCTCCACGTCCATAAGCCGCCCACGCTGCGTCGATGGCGGCGTCCGCGGCGCCGGCATCGGAATCGAAAAGAACGACGTGCGAGTCGCCTTCCGGCGCCTCGACGACAATCAGCGGCCCGGCAATTACTATCGACCACCCAAGTGGAGCCGTAAAGGTGGCTCCGGAGAATGTGGTGATCTCCTTATCGGCGGTGAGTTTTTCGCCGGCGGGCCGGGCTGGCGCCTGCGCGGAGGCAACGACAACCCATGCCATCATAAAAATCGGCAACCGTGTCAACCTCATATGCTCATTCCTCGACCGATGCGACTGTCTGTCCGGAGGGCGAGCAGCGCAAAGCCACAACCGGTGCATCATGAACAGGGCTATTTCCCGGTAATCGCTTTGGTGAACGCCGCCGCGATCACCTGATACCCCGCGTTGGTCGGGTGAATCTGCAGCGGGGAACTCCCGTTCCGCTCAATGAGCAGCAGCCCATCCCGTCCCTCAAACGCCGAGAACACGTCCACCAGGACAACATCGTTCGACAGAAAGCCGGCGACCACCGCCCCGATGGTGAAGTTCAGGGCCAGCACCAGGCCGCGTTCTCCCGGAATCGGCAGCTTCGGATCCCAGTAGTTCATGATGTAGATCTTCACCCCAGGAAACTGCGCTCTCAGCGTGCCGATGATATTCGTCAGATTCGCCGCCAGGTTCGCGAAGACAACCGCGGGGGGAGCGCCCTGCTCCAGGACAAGAAACGCGTCGTTGCCCCCCACGCTCAGAGTGACGAATTTTGGATAGGGGACACCCGTCGGCGCGAAGCACAGCCGCGCCATCGGCGCCTGGTAGCCCAGCACGTCGGCGCTCAATGCGTTCGGCACGGCCAGCGAGCAGAAAATCAGGTTGTTGGTGTTGTCAAAGACACCACTCTGATATAGCTGATGCGTGAACCCTTGCGTTACGGGCTTGGCGCCGTAACTCGCGGAAATACTATCGCCCAGCGCCAGGTACCTGGTGTTGTTCTCGAATGAAGTCCAGTACTGGGCGGATAAGGGGAGTGCCGTCACAACCAGAAGGACGGCAGACAACTGTGGACTCACACGTCTAAACTGCATCGCCTGAGTCTTCACATCACACCTCCGCCACAAGAATACCACCTTACTTGGGAGCGCATAAAATGCACCTCTTGCTCTCCTGAATCTCCCAAAAAGCCCTGAAAGCTCCAGTACCCTCCCGTCCCTGGGACCCCGAAGGCTCCCGAAAGCCATGCGGGCTTCACGCGGAAGTAGGCCGCCGCCTTTTCGCATACACCGCCCGGACCACGCTGTTGCCGCGCGTCCCGCCGGGGCGGCTGGCGGGATCGGGACGCTCCGCCCCGGCGACCGCGGCTCTTACCAGCGCCCGCACGACAGGTCTCTCCAGATCCGCCGGCGACGAGATCCGGATGTGACGGATCCATCGGCCGCCGCCCTGGAGCACCCGCTGGGGGTCCTCGAGTTGCGAGCCTCGATTGAATCCCAGATTGACCCAGCGTGCGTAAACCGCGATATGAATGAACGAATCGCTTGGCCGCCCGGTAAACGAGAATCCCGTAGCCACGGCGTTGTAGGCATCGTAGATCAGCTCATCCGCTCCCGGCGCTTCCTCCAGCACCAGCGCTCGCGTAGCCAGCGCGAGTCCCGTGATTCCTGGACCGTACGGGGAGAGGAACTTCAGGTATTCCGGCCGCGGTGGTGGAACTCGCGTCATGGTCCGATAGTATCTCACGGCCTTGTTCCCCGCGCCCATTTGCGCCGGCGCGCGGGTTCGTGGTGAAGTAGAATATTCGATGCGACGCTGCACCGGGATCTGCTGCTTGCTGATCGTGGCGGTCTCCTGCAACCGTGACCCCGAAGTACGGAAAGCCAAATACCTGGAGCGCGGCAACAAGTACATGGACGCGGGGCGCTTGCGGGAGGCCTCCATCCTGTATCGCCGCGCGCTCAAGCTGGATCCACGCTACGGCGCGGCCTACTATCGCCTGGGCCTGGTGGAACAGCGGCAGGACCGCTGGTTTAACGCCGGGCTGGCGCTGCGCCGGGCCGCGGAGCTGCTGCCGGAAGGGGCCGAGCGCGTCGACGCCCGAATCCAGCTCGCCGACATCCTGGTGATCTACCTGGAGACCATGCAGCGGGACTCCGCGCTGCTCCAGGAGCTCGACCAGCTCTCCCAGGAACTGTTGGACCGCGATCCGAAGTCCTACCAGGGACACTGCCTGCGCGGCCGATGGGCCGCCGTGAAGGCCGCCGCCTCGTGGGAAATAGGACAGCGCGGCGCCGCGTCCGAGCACCGGGCCACGGCCATCGAGGAGTTCCGCATCGCCGGCGGGATCCGACCCGGCCGCCCTGAGGTGCTGGTTCCTCTGGCCCGCTGCCTCTGGGATCAGGATCGGCGGCAGGAGGCCGAGAAGCTGCTCCTGGACCTGGTGGCCACCGAGAAGCACAGCATCACCGCCTACAGCGACCTGGCTCGCTACTACGGGGCAGAGGGGCGCGCCAAAGAACTGGAGCAGATCCTGATCCGCGCCGAGCAGGACAACTCCGCCCACTATCCCTTCGCGATCGAGCGGGCCGTCCTGTATCACTCCCTGAAGCGCGACGCCGAGGCCGTGGCGGTGTTGGAAGCGCTGAAGCGCAGGGCGCGCGACTACCCGGACGCCTACCAGGCCGCGGGGGACGTCTGCCTGCGCATCGGCAAGCCCGACGACGCCATCCGGCAGTACGAAGAGGGGATCCGCGCGATCCCGCGCGAAAAGCTGCGCTTCCAGAAGCTGATCGTACAAGCGCTCCTGGCGCAGGGCAAGAGCTTGCAGGCCACCCGGGTGAACGAGTCCATCCTGAAGGAGTTTCCCGAGGATATCGATTCGCTGGTGCTTCGCTCCGCCACGCGCATCGATGCCGGGGATCTGCAGAAAGCCATCGCGGAGCTGGCGCAACTGGAGCGCCGCGCGCCGGACAACGCCGTCGTCCACTACCACCTGGGCCGGGCGCAGGCGGCCAACGGCCAGCGAGATGCCGCGCGTCTTCAGTTCGCGGAGGCGAGCCGGTACGGCCCGCGATTCCTGCCGCCGCGCATCGCCCTAGCCGGGATCGAGATGGAAGTCGACGAGTGGGGGCGAGCACTGGCTTTGAGCGAGGAGATTCTCACGCTGGATCGCCGCAGCCTGCAGGGCCAGCTTATCCGCGCCCAGGCCTACCGCGGACTGAAAAAGTATCCCGAAGCGCGGGCGGTGTTACGCGGGCTGATGGCCGCGGAGGCCAACTCCGCGGATGCGCTGTTGGAACTGGGGCGCTTGGAGGAGGCTGAGGGAAGGCCCCGGGAGGCGGAGGCTGCCTATCGCGCCAGCTACGCCGCCGATCCCAGGAGCTTGCGCGGTCTCCAGGCTATCACGGCCATGCGCACCGCCTCCGGGGATGGAAAGGCCGTCCTGCGCATTCTCCAGCAGGAGATCGAAAAGGCCCCCGACCGCAACGACCTTCGCGCCGAGTATGCCGATACGGCCTTGCGCCTCGGTTTGTACTCCCTGGCGGAGCAAGGCTACAAGGAGCTGATGAAACGCTTGTCGGGCGACGCGAAAGCGACCGGCGCGCTGCACCTGCGGCTGGGGGAGGTCTATGGCCGCTCCGGCGACCCGGCGCGCGCGATCGAGCATTTGGAGAAGGCCAGGCAGATACTGCCGGCTCACGCGGTGGTGCTGAATAACCTGGCGGTGGCCTACGAAATGGCGGGCCGCCGCAAAGAGGCTGCCGAATACTTTGAAGCCAGCCTCAAGGAGAACGACGACAACGGCGTGGCGCTCAACAACCTGGCCTGCTACATCCTGGACAATGGCGGCGATGTCGACCGCGCTCTGACGCTGGCGCAGCGCGCGCGCCAGAAGCTGCCGGACCGGCCCGAGATTACCGACACCATCGGATGGATCTACTACCACAAGAACCTTCTCGACAGCGCGCTGGAGATCTTCGAAAAGCTATCGGCCAATCACCCCAAGCAGCCTTCCTTCCGCTATCATCTGGGGGCCGCGCTGTTGAAGAAGGGTGACCGGGCTCGCGCCAGGAAAGAGCTGCAGCAGGCCCTGGCCAGCCAGCCATCGGCCGACGAGGCCCAGCGGATTCGCGCCTTGCTGGAGCGGATGTAGGGGGGCAAGCGGTCAGCGGTCAGCGATCAGCCGTCAGCGGTCAGCCCAGAGCCTGGCCTTGGCTGTCCGCATTGTACTGGCGGCTAGCCGCCGGCGGAAACGGCGGGCTCGACGTAAGCATCCCGGTCATCCTCCGGACTCTCCTCGGAGATGTAGGCGGTGATGGCCAGCTCCTGGTCCAGCATCATGATCTTCAGCAGCGCGATGAAGGCGCGGCGGGCCTTGGCGAAGTTCGGCTCGAAGACCGCCACCACCTGGGAAACACCAGCTCGGTGTAGATCGAATAGGCGCCCACGTACCAGCGGGGCGCCAGGCCGATCCGCTTGTGGAGCCGCCCGATCTGTAAGCGCTTGGCCAGATACTCCTCGCCGTAGTCCCCATAGGTGAGCTCGATGAAGTACTGCTTTTGCGCGCTCTTGACCCGGCGGATCATGGTCTCGTCCGGAAAGACGCTGCGCAGCTCGGGGAACAGGAACCAGCGGCGATACAGCTCTTCGACGATGCTGTCCACGCAGTTGACGGCCATCTGACGCAACTCGGTGAGCAGCCGCGCGTCCTCGGCGGTGAAGCCCACAAACTGCTTGCGGCGCTCCCATTCCGCCAAACTGACTTCGGGATGATCGCGGAACATAGGCTACTTCTCATATCGGACAAAGGGCCGCGTACAGGTATCGGGCTAAAGCCGTACCGCTGGAGGTTCCGCGGGGTTATTCTGGAGGGCGGGTCGCGTACCTTTTGCTAGACTTTCTGCCGCGTCGCGCGGTGCCCCTTATGCCAGTCATCGTCTCGCCACTGCCGCCGCTGCTTGAGGCTATGGAGGAGAATCTGCACGGCCACGTCGCGTACGTGCAGCGCCGCACTCCGGTGATGCAGGTGGACGATCGCGCGGACCTGCTGCTGGTCGAGTCCGGGCTGCCCTGCGACAGTTTCAACAAGATCCTCCGCGCCCGCCTGACCGAAGCCGACGCGGATCGCCGGATCGCCGAGGCGGTTGGGTACTTCCGCGCCGTCAACCGGCCGTTTGCGTGGTGGGTGGGGCCCGGGTCGCGGCCGCTGGATCTCGAGCGGCGGCTGGAGGAGCACGGCCTGCGCGCGGCTGAGTCGGAGCTGGGCATGGCCCTGGAATTGGCCCAGTTGCCGGCGCAGGTGGACGCTCCCGCGGGCCTGGAGGTGCGGCGGGTGCTCACCCCTGCCGATCTGGACGGCTTCCTGCAGGTGGCCGCCTCGGAGCCGTCCGACCCGGCGGTAGCGGCCTTCTTTCAGAGCGCCGCTCCGCTGCTACTCGAGGAAGATTGCCCGATGCGGTTGTTTGCCGGCTACCTGGAAGGGACCCCCGCCGCCATCAGCGAGCTGTTTGTGGGCGGGGGTGTCGCCGGCATCCACGCCGTGGCCACTCGGGCGGAATTCCGTGGACAAGGCATCGGCTCTCTGATGACCTGGACCGCGGCTGCCGAGGGGCGGCGCCTGGGCCTGCCAGTTGCTACCTTGCAAGCCTCCGAGCAGGGCCAGGGAGTCTACGCAAGGCTCGGTTTCCACGCCTGCTGCCGCTTTGTCGAGTATCAATGACGTGGTGTATCATGCAGAGCATGATCCCCCTGCTGGCCTTACTCCTCGCGGCCCCGTTGCTAGCCGAGCAGCCTTCCGGTAAAGAGCAGCACCTCCTCTACGTAGCCAGCCCAGGCATCCGCAACTACGAAGAGCATGGCGGCGTGGGCATCCTGGTCTTCGACATCGACAACGGATACCGGTTCGTCCGCCGCATTCCGACCTGGGAGGTCCCCTCCGGTCAAAAGCCGGAAAACGTGAAGGGCATTGCCGCCAGCGCCAGAACGGGGCGGGTCTACGTCACCACCATCAACCGGATGATGGCTCTTGACATCGTCAGCGGCAAGAAGATGTGGGACCGCACTTATGAAGGCGGCTGCGACCGGCCCGCGATCTCGCACGATGGCAAGACCCTCTACGTACCACAATTCGAAGGACCGTGCTGGCACGTGGTCGATGCCGGATCTGGCCGCGTCATCACCAAGATCGAGACTAAGTCCGGCTCGCACAACACGGTCTACGCTCCGGATGGCTCGCGCGTGTATATGGCCGGGCTGAAATCTCCGGTTCTTTCGATCGCCGACGCCAAGACCCACAAGGTGGCCGGCACGGTTGGGCCCTTCGCGAACTTCATCCGTCCCTTCACCGTCAACGGAGCCAACACGCTGTGCTTCGTCAACGTCAACGGTCTTCTGGGATTCGAAGTCGGCGATGTCGCCACCGGTAAGAAGCTGCATCGCGTCGAAGTCCAGGGCTACCAGCAGGGCCCCGTCACGCGCCATGGGTGCCCCAGCCACGGCATCGCTCTCACACCCGACGAACAGGAACTGTGGGTGGTCGACGGCGCCAATTACTTCGTGCACATTTTCGACGCGACGGTGATGCCTCCAAAGCAGACCACCAGCATCAAACTGCGCGACTCGCCCGGCTGGATCAGCTTCAGCATGGACGGGCGCTACGCCTACTCGTCCACCGGCGAGATTATCGATGCGGCCTCGAAGTAGGTCGTGGCGGCGTTGCAGG
>JACOSH010000346.1 GCA_016178945.1 Acidobacteriota bacterium | reverse complement strand
TTTCATCTGGGGGCCCAGACGATCGTGGGCACGGCCTCGCGCTCGGCGCTCTCCACGTTCGAGACGAATGTGCGCGGTACCTGGAACATTCTGGAGGCCGCCAAGGCCTGCTCGCGGCTGGTGCAGCGAGTGCTGGTCGCCTCCAGCGACAAGGCCTACGGCGCTCACGACCAGTTGCCGTACGGCGAAGACATGCCCTTGCAGGGCCGGTTTCCCTACGATGTCTCCAAGTCCTGCGCCGATCTGATCTCGCTGTCTTATTTCCACACCTACCGGCTGCCGGTGGCCATCACCCGCTGCGGCAATTTGTATGGAAGCGGCGATCTGAATTTCAACCGCCTGATCCCGGGCACTATCCGCTCGGCGCTGCGCGACGAGCGCCCGGTGATCCGCAGCGACGGTAAATTCATTCGCGATTATTTCTACGTGCGCGACGCAGTGGAGGCCTATCTACAACTGGCCGAGCGGCTGCCGGAGGAGCCTTTTCAAGGGCAGGCATTCAACTTCGGGACCGAGACGCCCATCTCGGTGCTGGACCTGGTGCAGGCGATCCTGCGGCTGATGGGGAAGACGGCGCTGGAGCCGGTGATTCTCAATCAGGCCAGCCACGAGATCCCACGGCAATACCTGGACTGCTCCAAAGCGCGCCGGATGATGGGGTGGCAACCGCGCTACAGCCTGGAAGACGGGCTACGCGAAGCGATCGAGTGGTACACGCAAGTGTGCGGGTAGCGAAATCATGGCGAATCGCGGCTCGTACGTGGAATACCTGGTGGAACAGCTTTCACCGCTGGGCCAGATCACGGTCCGCGCGATGATGGGCGGCCACACCCTGTATTGCGACGGCGTGGTGTTCGCGCTGGTCGACGACGATACCGTGTATCTGAAGGCGGACGACAAGAATCGCCCCCAGTTCGAGGCGCACGGTCTCGCGGCGTTCTGCCCGGATCCGGCGAAGCCGCAGTGCACGATGAGCTACCACCTGGCGCCGCCGGAGATCTTCGAGGATCGCGCCGCGCTGAAGAAATGGGCGGGCGGGGCGATTGAGGCGGGACGGCGGGCCAAGGGGAAGCGGAGGAGTCCGAGAAAGGCAAACACATGATCCGAGGTCTCCATGCGATGTTCTACTCGTCGCAGGCGCACGAACTGCGCGAGTTCCTCCGGGACAAGCTGGGCTTCCGGGGTACGGACGTGGGCCATGGCTGGCTCATCTTCGACGCCCCCGAGGCCGACATCGGCGTGCACCCCACCGATGGCAAGGAGGCGCCATCGGGGACGGCCGACATCTCGTTCTATTGCGACGATATCGGCCAGACCGTTCGAGAGCTTCAGGCCCGAGGGGTCGAATTCACCCAGGAGGTCGAGGACCACGGCTACGGTCTGGTCACGTTCTTCAAGGTTCCGGGCGGCTTCAAGGTTCAGCTCTATCAGCCGAAGTACGCCAAGTGAGGTGCGGTTCCGCGTGACGGGCCCGGCGGGCCGAACGCGCAAACGGGAGCGGTCTCGGCCAGGCTCGGCGTTCGGATTGACAGGGCCTATCGCGCGTCGTCACCGAACGCCAAGGTGGGCGTAGAACTTTAAGAGGTACTCTGGAAACGAGGAAATCGATTTGATGACCCTTCATCTCGATTGGCCCCCAGAAGTCGTCGCTCGGCTCACGGAGGAGGCTCGTCAAAGAGGCCTTTCCCTGGACAAGTACCTTCTCGAAAGCGTCCTTGAGCGCAAAGCGGCCAACGGGACCTCGGTCGCAGGCGATGCCGAAAAGCGAGGGGCTCGCGAGGAAGCGGGCCGGAGCATTCGAGAGTTACGCAAAGGCAATACTCTCGGCCCGGAGCTTACCGTCCGCGACCTCATTGAGGAAGGCCGCCGGTTTTGACTTCGTTCGTCCTCGACAATTCCGTGTCCGCGGCGTGGTGCTTTGAAGACCAAGGCACTCCTTATACGGAGTCTGTTCTTCAAGCGCTGATAGATGGGGCGGAAGCAATCGTGCCCGCCCAAATTGCCGATCTGACGCAGTTCGCCATCACGGTTGACCTCGATGGTGTGGAGCAAATATTCGACGCGGTTCTTGAGCACGCACGCTCTTATCAACGTAGCGCCTATGATGCGTCTTACCTGGAGCTTGCCAAGCGGCGCGGCCTGCCGCTGGCAACCAAGGATGAACCGCTCCGCAGTGCCGCCAGCATGCTGGTGGGGATCTCTTCTTTCGCGCCCTAGCCGTGAAAGTCAGACGCCTCCAAGGGCAACAATCGGACGAATATCTGGGTTGTAGCACAGGGGCCAGCAGGGAGGCGGCTTCGAGCAGGCCGGTGTAGCTCATCGGAGGGCTGTACAGGCCACGACGCCGGACGGCCCATCACCCGGATCGACGGGGGCGGGCGGGGCGGTTGAAGCTGGACGGCGGGCCGGGCGGAAGCGGAAGCTTCGCGCAAGCGGAAGCCGGCTAGTGCGTGACGCAGCCTCCGAGCGCCTTGACCTGGTTCGACGACTTTTGTAGGCGCTCCAACGCTCTCTTGGCGGCGTCGTTGAAATCGGCAGACGTGAAGGTACCGTTCTTGGTCAGGGCACTGCTGCCAGCCGGGACCGGGCTGTGCTCGCGCATCTTGAATTCCTTGTTAAAAATGCTATCCGAGCCATCAATCTTCATGACAACCTCCGAAAGAATTATCGCGGCGTCTTGGCGCGCTGTTGCCTGAGAGTGCGGGACACACCCGATCGGGATAGGTTACGCTATCCGAAAGTGCGGGCGTACCGCGGCTGGCACCGCTGGCCGGCATGTCATAGAGGAACTTGGACTTATAAAGAACCTGCCTTTCGATTCCAGGCGAAGAGTTTCTAGAGACCATCCAAACAGATAGACCACAATCCAGCCATCTCAGCGGGAAAGAGCCGTTTTTCATGAATCCTGGGATGGCGCACCGAATGCATTGCGGAAAACGAGGTGATACAATGCGGCGAGGCGTATGCCTGGTATAGGTCGGTGCACGAGGCTGGTGAAAGCGTGCCTGGCGCTCCTCGGTGCAATTTTTCCAGCCGCCGCTCAGCCGCGAATCATCAGCACGGTCGCCGGGACCGACGTGCTGTTCCCGCGCGAACCGCGCGCAGCTCTGGAAGCACCCTTGGCTAGGCCCTCCGGGCTGGCGGTGGACCGCGAGGGAAACGTTTATATTTCACTTGCGGCGGTCGATGTGGTGGTGCGGCTTTCGCCAGACGGCCGAGTCCGGGTGGTGGCGGGAAATGGGTTCCGGGCATTCAGCGGCGACGACGAGCTGGCCGTCAATGCCTCCCTGTCCAGCCCCGGCGCGCTGGCCGTAGATGCCGACGGGACGCTGTACATCGCCGATACCGGGAATAATCGCGTGCGCGGTGTGTCGCCCGAGGGGGTGATCCGCACGATCGCCGGAACGGGCGCGTTTCAAGGGTTTCAAGGAGGCCGCACCGGGCGAGCCGACGAGACTCCGATCGGCCGGCCGCGCGGTCTGGCCGTTGACTCCGGGGGGGATGTCTATATCTCCTGCCAAGCTTTTGGGTCCGGGCTAGGACTCGTCTATCGAGTCAGTCGAGACGGCGCCATCCGGAAAATCGCTGGGAATGTTGACCCGAACAACCCAAGTCCGGGCACTCCAGCCGAGCAAACACGCCTGCTCAATCCAGCGGGACTGGCAATTGACGTTGTGGGGAATCTGTATATCGCAGAGTCCGCCCGGATCTCGCGAGTGACGCCCGAGGGGAAGATCAGCATCGTCGTGGGCAGGGACGAGAGGGTAGGCTTTTACGGCGACAGCGGCCCGGCCCTGGTCGCGGACGTGAATGGTCCTTTAGGAATAGCCTTGGACGAAACGGGCAACCTTTACATCGCCGACACCAATAACCACCGGATCCGGCGCGTTACTCTGGACCGTCTCATCGACACGGTTGCGGGTTCCGGTCCAGCCGAGGCCGGCGGCGGGGGATTTGGAGGCGACGGCGGCGGGGCTTCGTCGGCGAGATTGGACTCTCCGTCCGCCGTCTCGATCGACGCCTTCGGCAACCTGCTGATCGCCGACAGCGGCAACCACCGATTGCGCCGGGTGAATACTCGAGGAGTGATCGAGACCGCCGCCGGTTCCGGCTCTCTCCACGAAGCCAACGCACGGTCCGGAGCCACCCTGGCGGTTGGGCGCGAATTGCGGCTGGCCACAGATCCGGCCGGCAATTTGTACGTGAGCGACGCCGAGCAAGCCCTGGTCTTTCGAATCCGAGTCGATGGGACCGCCGAGCGAGTCGCCGGGACAGGAAAGCGGGGATTTGGCGGGGACGGAGGGCAGGCGCTTCAGGCCGATCTGAATCGTCCGGGCCACATCGCGGCCGATGCGTCCGGCAATGTCTATTTCACCGATCAGGCAAGAGATTTCGCCGCGGTCATCCGGCGTGTCGATGCCAGAGGAGCGATTTCCGAAGTGGCTCGGCTGCGAGGCGGAGTCGCGCGAGCTGGAGCTCTGGCGGTCACGTCGGGCGGAGACCTCTACTATTTTGGGGCGGCGAACCAGCTCTTTCGCATCTCCCCGGAAACTGGCACAAGCACGGTGGTTGCCGGTGACGGAAGCGCGTTCCTTTCCGATCTGAATCTTCCCATTCCGGCCGCGCAAGTGTCGTTTTCCACCCAGATTATCAGCCTAGTGGCCGACTCCGCCGGGAACCTGTACATGGCGCTCGACAGGGGCATTTACCGGCTGTCTCCCGATGGTCTGATCAGCCTGTTTGCTTTGGAGGGCTTGCAACGCCGAGCGGGTCCGGAGCCTTGCCTGACCGGAGAGGAGGTACCCGCGAAATCAGCTTGTGT
>JACOSH010000345.1 GCA_016178945.1 Acidobacteriota bacterium | reverse complement strand
TAGCCTCGGGATTTCCCGATCTCTCCCCAAAGGTCCAGCGGCCCGAACCGAGTCATCAAGAGTTGATGACCCAGCGAGGAGAGACGGGAAGCATCCGTGCTGACCAAAGACTCCAGGGCGCTGAGCAGCCGCGCGATATTGCCCGCCTCCCGGGAATGCACTACGTCGAGATCGAAGGTGCTGACCGGCGCGCCCTGCAGCACCGCGCCGACTCCTCCCACCACGATGAAGTCGACGCCCTGTTCGGCGAGGGTGCGGAGAACCGCCAGGAAATCAGCTTTCGGCATTCTCCTCACGAACCTGGATGACCGAGTCGACGAATTGCTGCAGCGTTTGCAGCCGCTCGGCCGGGGTCAGCGAGAGCATCCAGCGAATCAGCGTCAAGTCGACGCCGTCCTCGCTGTACTGGGGCGGATTCTGGTCCTCGCGCATGGTCCGTTACTCGGGAGCAAAGCGCTCGTCGATCTCCACCTGATACCCGCTGGCCAGCCGGTTGGTCTCGTTGGCCATCCCGGCCACGGCCATCAGCTCGGCGAACATGGCCTCGTTCATGCCGGCCTTGCGGGCCGCCGCCGTGTGCGAAGCGATGCAGTAGCCGCACTGATTGCTGGCGCTGACGGCCAGGTAGACCATCTCCTTGGTCAACGCATCCAGGGCGCCAGGAGCCATGATCTCCTTGACGCTGAGCCAGGTCCGCCGCAGCGCCGCCGGGTCATGGGCGATCGCCTTCCAGAAGTTGTTGACCCAGCCGGTCTGGCGGGTCGCCATGATGTCGTCATAGACGGCCCGGACCTCGGGGCTCGCCTGTTCGTACTCGATCAGTCCGAAGGTGGCCATCGCGGTGCAATCCCACTGTATCCCAGTTTGCCGCCCCCCGCCAGGCGCAACCCTTCGCTCAGATTCAACGTTCGGACCACCGGTTCCGGCTCCTCTTCGTACATCAAGGTGGAATCCTCTTCGAGCAGCCGATTGCGGTAGCGCACCAGGGCGATCAGCCCCGCCCAAGCCATCGCGTAGAAGACCGCCAGCCGCAGCGGGTTGTCGAGCAGCCACAACTCCAGGCGCGCCATCGAATAGGCGTAGAGAGTGAAGCCCACCCAGTAAAAGACCCCCCGCAGCGTCATATTGGACTTGCCCGGGAGGTAGGAACAGGTGAAGGGGATCTTCCGGAAATTCAGCAGCAGCGCCTCCATCAGGAGCCACGCCAGCGTCAGGCTGAAGATCAGGTAGACCAAGGCCGGCCACCAGCCCCACAGCGTCCCAAACAGCAGCGCCATGGCGGCGAACAGCGGCACGATACCCAACGTCGCCATGGCCTTGCGGGCGCCGGCCAGACAGCGGCGCTCGTCGCCTTCCGCCAGGCGGAACACCCAGTTGGCCCTCAGCTCGGCGGGCACCGCGAAAACCACCCGCATCCCCGACAGCAGAAAGAACGACAACACCAGCGGAACCGACAGCATCTCCGGACTAGGCTGAAACACGAATCCCCGGGCCGAAATCACCCCGATCAGTCCCTCCAGAACCAGTGCGAAGCCCAACCCGGCGTAACCGATCAGGAACAGCTTGTGCTTGCGGCTGCGCGCCAGCGTCTTGACCACGAAATAGAAGGCCGCTTGCTCCACGGGATGGCGCACCACCAAAACCTCGGCGAACTTTGCCGCCAGCGCCCCGATCCGGGAAGGCGATGCCGCGCCGTTCTCGGGCGACTCCATCGTGCGGCGGATCTGCCGCCGGTAGCTCATCCAGTACGTCGCCGTCGTGAGCAGCACGACCGTTCCCAGCCCCCTCCAAGCCACGGCGGCCAGAGCATGCATCACCGGATCGGTCGAGCCCAGCAAGACCTCGTAGATCCCCAGAAACCACATCGGCGGCAGCAGGTAAAGGACGGCGCTGTTGGCGTGGCGCCACGGATGGAGCGCCATCGAGATCCGAGGGAACAGCAACAACAGCAGCAGCAACGCCGACAGCAGGAGAAACTGCATGTACGGCGATACCCGCAAGAAGAGGCGGATACTGAGAACGTTCAACATCGCTCCTTGCAGGGCGACGCAGAAGAAAAAGATGAACGCGCTGGCGGCCAGCAGGCTCGCCAGATGCGCGGCCGCTTGAGCCAGAGTGTGGACCAGCGGCTCGTGCGCGCCGGCCGCCGCCATGGGGAAGAGGAAAGCGCCCAGACCATTGACGTCCACGGCGAACAACACCAGGAACAGCACCAGCGCGCACAGCTTGGCGGTGAAGATCGCCCGCAGCGGCAGCGGCAGCGGCGTCAGGATACGGTAGTCGCGCCGGTCGGGAAACAGCGCGTCCCATTCCAGCACGGTGATGAATCCCATCACCACCATGCCGAACTGCAAGAATAAGTAGCGATCCACCGTCAGCGCCAGCAGGCGCTGTTCCGGAGGCTGAAAGGCCAGGCTCACATAGCGTGGCATCAGGTACAGCGAAACGAACAGGCCGGGCACGGCCAGTACGGCGAGGATCTGGACCACCGTCACTCGCATCTCGCCGTGGCGGGAAACCAGCTCGTTGTCGAAGAACCGGCCGAAAAAGTGGCGGGCCAGCAGGAGGAATTGGGACTCCTCAGGGGGCACTCTTCATGACCTCCACAATCTCGCCGGCGATCTTCCCGGTATCCTCGGCCTGCACGAGCTGCGAGAAGATGTCCTCGAGGGAAGGCAGGTTCATCAGGTCGCGCAGCCGCTCCACCGAATCGTTTGCCACCATGCGGCCCTGGCGCAGGATGATGACGTGCGAGCAGACCTTTTCCACCACCTCCAGCACGTGCGAGCTGTAGACGATGATCTTTCCCTCGCCGGCCAGCGCCCGGACCAGGTTCTTGAAGATCAGGGCCGAAGTCACGTCCAGACCCGAGAGCGGCTCGTCGAAGATCAGAATCTCCGGGTCGTGCAGCAGCGCCGCCAGAATCAGGACCTTTTGCCGCATCCCCTTCGAGTAGGAAGAGATCGGCGAGTGCCGGTGGGGATGCAGGGAAAAAAGCTGCAACAGGTCGTGGATCCTCCCGTCCAACCGCTTACGCGGCAGTCCGCGCAGCCGTCCGATCAGCTCCAGGTATTCCAGCCCCGTCAGGTATGGATACATGTGCGGCTCCTCGGGCACGTACCCCAGGAGGCCCTTGTACTCGATCAGATGGTCGCGAATGTCCTGGCCGTTATGCAAGATGTGGCCGCGCGTCGGCTCCAGCAGCCCGGTCAGCATGTTCACCGTGGTGCTTTTGCCCGATCCGTTGGGCCCCAGATAGCCCAGCACCTCGTATGGCCGCACCTGGAAGCTCACGTCTTCGACGGCGGCGGTGCGCGTGTAATACTTGGTCAGCCCGCGCACTTCCAGCATGCCGGTGTTAGACACCGCGGGAAGCTCCAATGTTCCGCGAAAAGCCGGATTGCGAGCGGCATCGCATTTGACTTTCCGCCGCCCGGTCCGCTACGCTAGATAGTTTGCGGCTGCAAGTGGAGACGTGTGTCAAATGAGTACGGCATTTCCTTCTAAGAATCAGATCCTACGCACCTGGCATGTACTGGACGCCGAGAACCAGATTCTCGGCAAGCTGGCCGGTAAGGCGGCCGTGCTGTTGATGGGCAAGCACAAGGCCAGCTATACACCCTTCCTGGATACGGGCGATCACGTGATCGTGATCAATGCCGCGAAGATCAAGCTGACGGGCAAGAAAGAGCAGCAGAAGAAGTACCGGCACTTCACGGGTTACCCGGGCGGGCTGGTCGAGATGGATGTCCGGCGAGTGCGCGCGAAGCGCCCGGCCCGGCTGGTGGAAGACGCGATCTTCGGCATGCGGCCGAAGACCAAACTGGGCAAGCAGATGTATCGCAAGCTGAAGGTGTACGCCGGCGATAAGCATCCCCACGCGGCGCAGAAGCCGGTGGCGGCCAGCGTGGCTTGAAGAGCTGAAAAACGAGAGGTACACGAGATTGGCATCGACGGTTCAATATTTGGGTACGGGGCGACGGAAGACCTCCGTGGCGCGCGTGTTTTTGCGGCCGGGCCGGGGCGAGATTCGGGTAAACAGCCGGACTCTGGAGGACTACTTTCCCAGTGAGGCCACGCGCGTAACGGTGAAGCAGGCGTTGCTCGCTACCGAGACGGCCGACAAGTTCGACGTGTTGGTTCTGGCCAATGGCGGCGGGTTGACCGGCCAGGCCGACGCGGTGCGACTGGGCCTGGCGCGGGCCCTGGTGGAGTTCAACGCCGAGTTGCGGCCGCGCTTGAAGAAGCTGGGCTATTTGACCCGCGACCCGCGCACCCGCGAGCGCAAGAAGTATGGCCAGAAGGGCGCGCGCAAGCGGTTCCAGTTCTCCAAGCGCTAGCGTCAATGGATTTCCGGGTTCCCGGCGCGAGCAAATCCCGCTTTGGACCGCGCGCGTACCGGCCCCGGATGGCGGAGCGAAGTAACAATCTATGAAGGAGGCAGTTTGCCCGCAATATCGATGAAGGAATTGCTCGAAGCCGGCGTTCACTTCGGGCACCAGACCAAGCGCTGGAATCCGAAGATGAAGGAGTACATCTTCGGAGAACGTAACGGAATCTACATTATCGACCTGCAGAAGACTTTGAAGATGTTCAAGGACGCGGCGCGGTTCGTCGGCGAGATGGCTGCGCAGGGCAAGACGGTGCTGTTCGTCGGGACCAAGCGCCAGGCCCAGGAAGCGGTGGCCGAAGAGGCCCTCCGCTGCGAGATGTACTACGTCAACCAGCGCTGGCTGGGCGGCCTGCTCACCAACATGGCGACGGTGCAGAAATCGATCAAGCGCCTGAAGGAACTCGAGCAGATGTCCACCGACGGCGGCTACGAGGCGCGTCCCAAGAAGGAAGTGATCCGCTTGGAGCGTGAGCGCAAGCACCTGGATTCGAACCTGGCGGGCATCAAAAACATGCCGGGCCTGCCGGACGTGTTGTTCGTGATCGATTCCAACAAGGAAGCTATCGCCGTCAAGGAGGCGCGCCGGCTGGGAATCCCGGTGGTGGCCATCGTGGACACCAACTGCGATCCGGACGAAGTCGACTGGGTGATTCCCGGCAACGACGACGCGCTGCGCGCCATCCGCCTGTTCACCAGTAAGGTCGCCGATTCGGTGATCGAGGGACGGGCGCTGGCCACCGAGCAGGAGTTCGCCGCCGAGAAGATCATCACCGACGAGACCCCCGCCGGCGAGGTCCCGGAATACACCCAGTACGTCGACCCCAAGTACGCCGAAGAGATCATGGCGGAAACGGCCAGCATCGCCGAAGAAGATTTGCCGTCGGTCGGCCTGCGCAAAGGCCCCGCCTCGGAAACAGGCGACGCCGGCGAGCCGGTAGCGACCGAATCTAGTTAGTCAGTTGGTCAGTTAGTCAGTTCGTCAGCGCCTACGTTCCGATGCCAAGGGAGGCCGACAGGCTGAGAAACGAAAGTTGTGATCGTCCCTGATCCACCGACAACTGATAACTGACATACTGACTAGCTGACAACTGACTAACTGACTAACCCTTATGCTCGAAATCACCGCGCAACTAGTGAAGGACCTACGCGAGCGCACCGGCGCCGGGATGATGGAGTGCAAGAGCGCTCTGGTGGAAGCCAAGGGCGACCTGGCGGAGGCGGAAGTGGTGTTGCGCAAGCGCGGCATCGCCTCGGCGGGCAAGAAGGCCAGCCGCGCCACCCGGCAGGGCCTGATCGGCAGCTACGTTCACCATGGCGGGCAGTTGGGCGTCATCGTGGAAGTCAACTGCGAATCGGACTTCGTGGCACGTACCGCCGACTTCCAGGAGCTGGTGCACGACCTGGCGATGCACATCGCCGCGGCCGATCCCAAGTTCATCCGCCGGGAAGACGTGGCCCCGGCGGCGCTCGAGAAGGAGCGCGAGATCCAGAAAGCGCGGGTGATCGCCGAGGGCAAGCCGGAGAAGGTGGCCGACAAGATCGTGGAAGGCCGCATGGGCAAGTTCTACGAAGAGGTCTGCCTCTATGACCAGCCGTTCGTCAAAGAGAACACCCTGACGGTGGATCAGTTGATCAAGACCAAGATCGCCAAGCTGCAGGAGAACATCGCCGTGGCCCGCTTCATCCGCTTCAAGGTCGGCGATACCGCGGCCGAATAGGGACCGCCCGGTTCGCCCATGGACCCGTACAAACGCATCCTGCTCAAGCTCAGCGGCGAAGTGATGGCCGGGCAGCAGCCCTTCGGCATCGACCCGGAGCGGGT
>JACOSH010000344.1 GCA_016178945.1 Acidobacteriota bacterium | reverse complement strand
GCAGACCAACCCGCAGTTCGGCGAGGTGAGCGGCGTCGACAGCCCGCGGGTCATCCAGTTGTCGCTGCGCTATCAGTTTTGACGGGCGGGCCGGATTGAAACGTTTCGCCCTTTGCTGCCACTACTTAGGCGAGTGGGTAGCGGCGGAGCAAGGCTGCTCCCACCCTCTTACCATAGCGACTGGCGACCTCTCCGCCGCCCGACAATCCTCCGGCGGCGAAGAGGTCGCGTTTTTTTCGTGTCTTGTCGTGTTTTGTCCCCCTTGTCGATCAGGATGCGCAAGTCGCGCTGCAACGATCGTCGATGAACGCCCGGACAATTGGCCGCGAAGTCCTGAATCCGGAACTCACCTTGTTCCAGCGCGAGTTTGAGCGCGATGCGCTGCCGCCCCGACAGTTTGTGCTTCTGTGTGACGACATCCAGCCGGATGATGGCCTCGCCCTTGTCTTGAACTTCCCTGAGCTGCAAACTCAGGCCGTGCGTGAAGTACTCCAGCCATTCCGTCAGGTCAAGATCCTGCCGGCGGACGCTTTGAATGGCCCGGTAATAACCGGACCTGTCCCGATCATAGTACTCGCTGAGCGTAAACAGCCGCTTGAAGTCGAATCCCTTCCGGTACATGCAGAGCATGGAGAGCAGGCGCGCGGTCCTGCCGTTGCCATCGACAAACGGGTGGATGTGAACCAACTGGAACTGGGCGATGCCGGCGACCAGAATCGTGTGGATCTCTTGTTCTGAATTCAGCCAGGAGACAAAGGCGGTCATCAACGGGGGAACGTCGTGGGGTGCGGGCGGTGTGTAGATGATCTCCTTGGTGAGGGAATTCGCCACGTAGTTCTGAATTCGCCGGTACTCTCCCGGCGACGCCGTGTTACCGCGAACGCCCCGAACCAGGCACCTGTGGATCTCCCGGATCAGAGCTTCGGTGATCGGCTCACCGCTGCCGAGGTAGTCGGCGACAAGGTCGAACGCCTTCCGGTAGTTGAGGACCTCCTTGGCATCATCCGTGTTGACCCCGGAGACCTTCTCACCAGCCAGCAAGCGTTGCGATTGATCCAGCGTCAGTTCACTTCCTTCGATGTGGGTCGTGTGATGCGCCTCGAGGACGAGCGCACGTTGCTGCATGCCCGCGATCCACTCCTCCGAAAGCCGGGCGGCATCAAGAAACCCGCGTGCCCGCTCGATCCGGGTGAGATCGCCGGCGATGGTGTTGGTGATCCGAAACCGCGGTTTGATCGTCACTGAGGTACGCCGCCTAGGCGGTCTCGATCCGGGCCGCCTGTTCCAGGCCCAGCCGCTCGATCTCCGCCTGGCGGATGCGGTACTTCTGGATCTTGCCGGTCACCGTCATGGGAAACTCCTCCACAAAGCGGATATGTTGCGGGACCTTGAAGTGCGCGATTCGGCCCTGGCACCAGGCGCGCAACTCCGGCTCATCCAGGGATTCGCCGCTCTTCAGCCGGATCCAGGCGGCCACGCACTCGCCCAGACGGGCGTCGGGCAGCCCCACCACCTGCACGTCGGCGATCTTGGGATGGGTATACAGGAACTCTTCGATCTCGCGCGGATAGATGTTCTCGCCGCCGCGGATGATCATGTCCTTGGCCCGCCCGGTGATTTTGAAATTGCCGTCTTCGCGCATGACGGCGAGGTCGCCGGTGTGCAGCCAGCCTTCCGGGTCGACGGCCCTCCGCGTGGCCTCCTCCTCCCCGTCGTAGCCTTTCATGACCAGGTAGCCCCGCGTGCAGAGCTCTCCCTGGACGCCCGCCGGCGTGGTCTCCCCGGACGCCGGATCGACGATCTTGACCTCGGTTTCGGGCAGCGCCGCCCCCACGGTCGAGACCCGCACCTCCAGCGGATCGTCCGCCGCGCACATGGTGATGGCCGGCGAGCTTTCCGTCTGGCCATAGCCGATGGTCATCTGGCGGGCGTGCATCTGATCGACCACGCGGCGCATCACTTCGATCGGGCAGGGCGCGCCCGCCATCATGCCGGTGCGCAGCGAGCTCACGTCGAACGCCGCGAAGTCCGGGTGTTCCAGCTCGGCGATGAACATGGTCGGGACGCCGAAGATCACCGTGGCGCGCTCGCGGTCGACCGCTTCCAGCACCGCCCGCGCATCGAAGGACCAGGAGGGGAGCACGATGGCGCAGCCGTACACTACGGCGGTCATCACGCCGATCACGCAGCCGAAGCAGTGGTACAGCGGCACGGGCACGCAGATCCGGTCGATTTCGGAGATGTTCACCTGGCGTCCGATGAGCAGCCCGTTGTTCAGGATGTTGCGGTGAGTGAGCAGCACGCCTTTGGGAGACCCGGTGGTCCCGGAGGTGTATTGGATGTTGACCACGTCGTTCGGCCCGCCCTGGCGCCGCACCTCGCCCATCCGGTTCCAGCCGAATCCCGCGCCGAAATAGACGCTCGTCACGCGGATGTCCTCGCTCACGGCCTGGCCGAGTATCTCCCGGTAGTTGGCCCGCGCGTCCCGCTCCCAGAGGAACAGCGCCTTCATTCGCGATTTCCGCAGGACGAATCCCAGCTCATGCGACCGGTAGGCCGGATTCACGTTGACCAGCACCAGGCCGGCCCGCGCGGAGGCCAATTGCAGCAGCACCCACTCGACGCAGTTGGTGGACCAGATGCCCACCCGGTCGCCTGCATGCAGCCCCATGCCGGCCAGCCCGCCCGCCCATTCGTCCACCTCGGCGTCCAGCTCGCGCCAGCTCAAGCGGCGGCCCTGGTGGCGCGACACCAACGCCAGGTGGTCCGGGAATCGGCGCGCGGTCTCGCGCAATTGCTCGCCGATGGTGGTTTCGAGCAGCGCGGTCCGCGGCCCGTGTGCGTAACTCAACATGATCCCCGATTATCAACGGTTTCTCCCGAGAGGCGCAAGCGACGGTATCATCGGGAGGGAACGGCGATGATCATCTCCGCCAGCTACAAGACGGATATCCCCACCTTCTACGGCGAGTGGCTGATGGGCCGGATTCGCGCGGGCTACTGCAAGTCGGTCAACCCTTACGGACGCCAGGTCTACCGCATCTCGCTCGCACGCGACGACGTCGACGGCTTCGTGTTCTGGACCAAGAACGCCGGGCCTTTCCTGCCGCATCTGCCGGAGATCCGGCGGCGGGGATATCCGTTTGTGGTCCAATACTCGATTAACGGCTATCCCCGGACCTTGGAATTCTCCGTGGTGGACGCCGCGAAATCCATCGAGCACATGAAGGCCCTCAGCGGAGAGTACGGCCCGCGAGTCCCGGTCTGGCGCTATGACACGGTGGTCTTTTCTTCGGAGACCGGACGCGAGTTTCATCTCCGGAATTTCGAGCGGATCGCGCGGCGGCTTGAAGGCAGCACCGACGAAGTGGTCGTCTCCTTCGCCCAGATCTACCGCAAGACGCGCCGCAACATGAAGTGGGCGGCCCGCGAATTCGGCTTCACCTGGGAGGATCCGGCGGACGAGACGAAGCTGTCGCTGGCCGGGGAACTGGCGCAGTGCGCGCGCTCCCACGGCATGACGCTGAGTGTCTGCTCCCAGCGGCAATACCTGGGGCCGGGTATCGAAGACGCCCGCTGCGTGGATGCGCGGCGGCTCTCGGACGTGGCCGGGCGCGCAATCCCGGCGGCGCTCAAAGGGAACCGTCCGGACTGCGGCTGCTACGAATCGCGGGACATCGGCGAGTACGACACTTGCCCGCACGGCTGCGTCTACTGCTATGCCGTGAACAACCGGGCGCTGGCGCAGGAGCGGCACCAACGGCACGATCCGGCGGGCGAGTTTTTGTGGGCGCCGGGAAGGAGGTTGAAAATCGGTCTATAATGATCGAATCGCCATGATGAACACTCCCACGGCCACTTTTCTGCTCCTGACCGCCTCGCTGCTACAGGCCGCCTCGCCGGCCGTCAACACAGCCAAGGCGAGCATGGACCCCGAGCGCCTGGCGCGTATCCCGGTCCGCATGAAGGCCTTCGTCGACAAGGGCACGATCGCCGGCGCGGTCACTCTGGTGCAGCGGCACGGCGCCGTGGCCAGCTTCGAAGCGGTCGGCTACCAGGATCTGGAGACCAAGAAGCCGATGCGCCCCGACTCGATCTTCTGGATCGCCTCCATGACCAAGCCGGTCACGGCCACCGGCATCATGATCCTGGTGGATGAAGGAAAGCTCGCGCTGAGCGATCCGGTGGAGAAATACATTCCCGAGTTTCGCAACCAGTGGGTCATCGAGAAGAGCGACGAGAAGGACGCCCATCGCGACATGACGCGCGCGAAACGGCCGCTCACCCTGCGCGACCTGCTCACCCATACCAACGGGATGTACGGCATGCCGCCGGAGACGATCGACGAGGCGCTGGACCGCAACAAGAAGCCGCTCGACCAGGTGGTGCTGCTGTCCTCGCAGAAGCCCCTGCACTTCCAGCCGGGCACGCAGTGGGCCTACGGCAACCTGTCGATCGCCACGCTGGGCCGCCTGATCGAACTGGCGTCGGATCAATCCTACGAGTCGTTCCTGGCCGCGCGCATTTTCCAGCCGCTGGGCATGCAGGACACGTTTTTCTTCGACGCCCCGGAATCCAAGCAGCCCCGCGTGGCAACCTCCTACCTGCTGGAGAAGGGCAAGCTCAAGAAGATCGAGCTGAATACCAAGGGCTCGAAGAGCCCGGCGCCGGAGGGCGGCCTGAAGTCGACCGCCGCCGATCTGGCGGCCTTCTACCAGATGGTGCTGAACGGGGGAACCTACAACGGCAAGCGCATCCTCTCCAAGGCCGCCGTCGACGTAATGACCTCGCTGCATACCGGCGATTTGCAGGTGGGCGGCTCGACGGCCACCGGTTACGGACTGGCCTGGTCGGTCGTGCGCAACCCGCTCGGGACCCTGTCGATGGCCTCGATCGGAACGTTCGGACATGGCGGCGCCTTCGGCACCTACGGGTGGATCGACCCGGCCAAGGATCTGGTGGGCGTGTTCCTGGTCCAGCGCCCCGGCGCCGGCGACGAGCTCAGGGCCTTTCAAGCTCTGGCCGCGGCCGCGATCCAGTAGCATGAGAACTCCGCTGCTCGCGCTGACCGCGCTGGCGCTGGCGGCCCAGCCCAAGCTGGAGTTCTGGCCCAACACCGCGTACGATCCGGCCATCCCCACGTTTCACAAAGTGCTGGGCCACGAGCCCGGCGAGCGGATCCTTTCGCACGCCAACCTGATGCGCTACCTGGACGGGCTGGCCGCCGCCGCGCCCAACCGCATCAAGGTCTTCGAATACGCCAAGTCCTGGGAGGGGCGCAAGCTGGTCTACGCCGCGGTCGGCAGCGAGGCCAATATCCGCCGGCTGCCGGAGATCCAAGCGGCCATGCGCAAGCTGGCCGACCCGCGGGCGAGCTCCGAGGCCGAGGCGCGCAAGATCATGGCGACGCTGCCCGCGGTGATCTGGCTCGGCTACGGCATCCACGGCAACGAGATCTCCTCTCCCGACGCCGCGCTGCTGACGGCCTACCACCTGCTCGCCGCCCGCAAGGACAAGGTGGTGGACAGCATCCTGGCGGGCGTGGTGGTCCTGATCGATCCCACGCAGAACCCGGACGGCCGCGACCGCTTCGTGCACAACTTCGAGCAGGCCGAAGGCATCGAGCCCGACGCGCATCCCTCTGCCGCCGAACATAACGAACCCTGGCCCGGCGGGCGCACCAACCACTACTACTTCGACTTGAATCGCGACTTTTTCGCGCTCACCCAGCCGGAAACGCGCGGTCGCGTTCGCGCGCTGCTGGAGTGGCATCCGCTGGTGTTCGTGGATCTCCACGAAATGGGCTCGAACTCCACCTACTACTTCGCTCCAGAAGCGGTGCCCTTCAATCCGCACCTGACCAAGGAGCAGAAGCAGAGCCTGGACTGGTTCGGTAAGAACAACGCGGGATGGTTCGACCAGTTCGGCTTCAGCTATTTCACCCGCGAGGTGTATGACGCGTTCTACCCCGGCTATGGGTCGAGCTGGCCCTCCTACTACGGCAGCATCGCCATGACGTACGAGAACGCCAGCTCGCGCGGCCTGCTGATGCGCCGGGCCGACGACACCGTCTTCCATTTTCGGGACACGGTGCAGCGGCATTTCGTCGCCTCGATCTCGACCGCCGAAGCGGCCGCCAAAAACCGCGAGGCCCTGCTGGCCAATTTCTATCGCTACGGCCAGAGCGCGGTGGAAGAGGGCTCCCGCGAGCCGGTTCGCGAGTATGTGCTGCCCCGGCGCGGCGACATCGGCGCCGTGGACAGGCTGGCCACTCTGCTGGCGCGCCAGGGCATCGAGGTGCGGCGCGCCAGGGACCGCTACGTGATCCCGCTGGCCCAACCCGCCAAGCGCCTGATCCGCACGCTGCTCGACTCCCAGGTCTCGATGGAAGACTTTTTCCTCCAGGACGAGGAGCGTCGCCGCAGGAAGAAGCTATCCACCGAGATCTACGACGTCACGGGGTGGAGCATGCCGTTGCTTTACAACGTGGAGGCGATCGCCTCCTCTTCGGTCACGCCCGGACCGCTCGAGAAGCTCAACCCGGACGCTCCTCCGGCGCGCCCCAGCCTGGGCAAGGCTGCGGTGGCCTACCTGGTCCCCTGGGGGGATCGCCGCTCGGCCCAGTTCTTGACGGCCGCGCTGCGCGCCGGGCTGCGCGTCCACTCCAGCGACAAGGCGTTCACGCAGAATGGCCGCCAGTTCCCGCGCGGCACGCTGATCGTCAAGGTGAAGGAGAACGCGTCCAGCGTCCACGAGACGGTGGCCAGGATCGCCGGCGCGGCCGAGATCGTCCCCACCGGCACCGGCTGGGTGGAGGACGGCGTCAACTTCGGCAGCCGCCACGTACAGGTGGTCCCGGGGCCCGCCATCGCGCTGGCCTGGGATCGGCCCACCGCGGCCGGTTCGGCCGGCGCGACGCGCTTCGTGCTGGAACGCCAGTTCCACTACCCGGTCACGCCGGTGCGCACGGCCGGTCTGAGCACCGCGGACCTGAGCAAGTTCCAGGTCCTGATTCTGCCCGATTCGACCGGCGAGGGCTACGCCGCCGTACTCGGCCCCAACGGACCCCGGCGTCTCAAGGACTGGGTGACGGCCGGAGGCACGCTCATCGGCATCCGCGGCGGGATGGCTTTTCTGGCCGATCCGAAGACCGGACTGCTGGCGGTCGCGCAGGAGAATCTCGCCGCTGAGAAACCGGCGGAGGCCAAGAAGCCCGAGCCGGCCGCGAGCGACGGCAAGGTTCCCGGCAAGCTCCTGCACAACGACGCCGAATTCGAGAGCGCCATCCGCCCCGACAACGACCAGCCCGATGAAGTGCGCGGCGTCCTGGTGAAGGCGCGCTCGGATCCCGACCACTGGCTCACCGCCGGGGTCGCCGATACGGTTCAGGCGCTGGTGCAGGGCCGCATGATCTTCACGCCCATCAAGCTCGACAAAGGCGTCAACGCCGCCGTGTTCCTCGGCGCGGACAAGCTGCTGGCCAGCGGGTATCTCTGGCAGGAGAATCGGCAGCAACTGGCCTACAAGCCGCTCACCGTGGTCCAGAAGGAAGGCCAGGGGTGGGTGATCGGGTTCACCGCCGACCCCAATTTCCGCGCTTTTGTCGACGGGCTGAACACGCTGTTCTTGAACGCCGTGTTTCGCGGGCCCGCTCACGCGCGGTAGTGACTGGGGGCTCACCTGTGGCGGCGTAGTCGCAGTAGAATTGTGAAACAAGCCGGCCGCCATGAGCCCAATGCCTGTAACCTCCGGTACGCAGCTCGGTCCGTATCGCATCGAGGCCATTCTGGGCAAGGGCGGCATGGGAGTGGTCTACCGCGCTCTCGACACCAAGCTGAACCGTCCCGTGGCGGTCAAGTTTCTCTCCGACGACCTGGCGGACTCCGCTGCCCGCCGGCGCTTTCAGCGCGAGGCGCAGATGGCTTCGTCGCTCAACCATCCGCACATCCTCACCGTTCACGACGTGGGCGAGTTGGAGGGCCGCCAGTACCTGGTCACCGAGTTCGTCGACGGCGGCACGCTTAAGGACTGGGCCGAGGCCGAGAAACGGGCCTGGCGGCAGATCGTGGAGCTGCTGGTGGGAGTGGCCGACGGCCTGGCCGCCGCGCACGCCGCCGGCATCGTGCACCAGGATATCAAGCCCGCCAATATTCTGGTCGCCAGGAACGGCTACGCCAAACTGGCGGATTTCGGGCTGGCGAAGCTCGAAGAGCGTTCCACGCCGGAGACAGTGACTCGAACCGTATCCGGGGGCACGCGGCCCGGAATGATCCGGGGGACCATCGCCTACATGTCGCCGGAGCAGGCCTCGGGCCGGCCCACCGGGCTCAACCGACGAATGGTTGAACGCTGTGATGGTCTACCCCGTCCGCGGCGGCTCTCCCACGCTTGTCTGCGGAGCCTGCGCCTCGGCGGGAGGCCCTAAGCGCGGCCGCACGCCACCGGTCGTGAGCTGGTCACCGGATCAGAAGTTTCTCTACTTGTCTGTCGGGGAGAGATCCACCTATGCGATTCCTCTGCGGCCGGGGCAGGTGCTGCCAGCTCTGCCCCCATCCGGCCTTCGATCGAAGGCCGACGTGGCTGCCCTGCCGGGAGCGCGATTGATCCCGGAAAGTGGAGCGTTCGGCGGCCCGGGTCCTTCGGTCTATGCTTTCTGCCGGGTCGCGACGCAGCGCAATATTTTCCGCGTTCCCGTCCCCTGAGCCCAGCGTGCGGCGGATGGCCCTTGCAGCCCGTGGTAAGGACCGCTCCCTGAGAAGCTGTGAAGAATATCGGCAACCGCTTCCTCACGGTCG
>JACOSH010000343.1 GCA_016178945.1 Acidobacteriota bacterium | reverse complement strand
TCTCCTAGGTGAGCTGCTGGTTCCATCGCACACAGTAGCGCGAAGAGAGAAATCTGTAAATATCCGGTACCCCTCCTGGGAAAACAGGATTCCCCACGTTGTTTCAATAGATTAGCTCTCCCTAGGAGCGTCATAAGAGATTTAAGGAACGAATCTCAGGGTACTCTGGAGCGAAACCAGTAGTTCTCTTAGAACTTAAGCTTGGCGGCAGCGGGCTACCGCCGCCTTCCACTCACCGATCAGGCGCCGGCGCTGGGGCGCGTCCAGGCCAGGCTCGAAGCGGCGCTCGGCGCGCCAGAAGCTCTCGACCTCGGCGACGTTCTTCCAAAAACCGGTAGCCAGGCCGGCCAGATAGGCGGCGCCCAGGGCGGTGGTCTCGACATCTGCAGGCCGTACAATCGGGTAGCCCAGGATGTCGGCTTGAAACTGCATCAGGAAGTTGTTGACGGCCGCGCCGCCATCGACCCTCAGCTCGCTCAGCCGCTCCCCGGAATCCGCCTCCATCGCCTCCACCAGCTCAGCGGTCTGGAAGGCGATGCTCTCCAGCGCCGCCCGCACCAGGTGAGCGCGTCCAGTGGCGCGGGTGATCCCGCCGATCAGGCCCCGCGCCGCCGAGTCCCAATGGGGCGCCCCCAGACCCACGAAGGCCGGCACGAAATAGACGCCGCCGTTGTCGGGAACCGAAGCGGCCAGCGCCTCGGACTCGGCCGCGGTCTGAATCACGCCCAGTTGATCGCGCAGCCACTGGATGGCGGCGCCGGCGATGAACACGCTGCCTTCGATGGCGAATTGCGCGTGCGCGTTGGCGGAGGCGGCGCGCGTGGCCAGGAGACGGTTCTGCGAGACTGGCGCGCGCCCTCCCGTATGCAGCAGCGCGAAACAGCCGGTGCCGTAGGTGTTCTTGGAGAGGCCGGCGCGAAAGCAGGCCTGCCCGGCCAGCGCCGCCTGCTGGTCGCCGGCGATCCCGGCGATGGGGATGGACGCGCCGAGGTGCTCGGGGGCGGCGGTCCCGGAGACCGCGCTGGAGGGCACGATGGCCGGCAGCATGGCGCGGGGGACGTCGAAGACTTGCAGCATGGCGTCGTCCCAATCGCCCGTCGCCAGGTTCATGAGCATGGTCCGCGAAGCGTTGGACGGATCCGTCACATGGGCCCCGCCGTTGGAAAGCTTCCAGATCAGCCAGGTGTCGATATTGCCGAACAGCAGTTCTCCGTTCCGCGCGCGCTCCCGCGCGCCGGGGACAGTCTCCAGAATCCAGCGGATCTTGCTGGCCGAAAAATAGGCGTCGATCACCAGGCCGGTGGTGCGCACGATCCCGGCCGCCTGCGGCGAGCGGGCCAGCTCGTTGCAGTACTCGGCCGTGCGGCGGCATTGCCACACGATGGCGGGCGCGACCGGTGCGCCGGTCGCCCGGTCCCACACCACAGTCGTTTCCCTCTGGTTGGTGATCCCGATGGCCACTACGCTTGAGGGCGAGGCCCCGGCCTTGGCCAGCGTGCGGCGCGCGGCGTCCAATTGGGCGCGCCAGATCTGCTCCGCGTCCTGTTCCACCCATCCGGCGTGGGGGTAGTGGCAGTCGATCGGCGCCGACTCCATGGCCACGGCGCGGCCCGCCTCGTCGTAGAGCGCGGCGCGCGCGCTGGTGGTCCCCTCGTCCAGGGAGAGTATGTAGGGCATCGGAGTCATTATAATGGTTGCTGGCGACATGTTCTTCCGGCGAGAAGCTCCCCACGAGATTCCCTTTGAAGACCGCTTGCAGGCCCTGCGAAAGGCCGGCTTCGAAGTGGAGCCGCAGCCTTCCGGCCGCGTGCAGGTGACGCGCGACGGTTGCGCCGCCGTGGTCGAGAAGGGGGTGCCGCCGCGCGTCGCCGGGCGCGCGGGAATCCTGCTGGGCGGCGCCATTGCCACGCTGGTCGACGGCGGTTTCCAGAAGTTCTTCCAGTCGCCGGATGGCAAGCGCAAGCCCGCGCTGGCCGGCGAATTGAGGGCCATTCACGAGTTTCAGGAAGACTTGTGCGAAGCCCTTGGATTGATCAGCCTGTACAACGAATCGCTGGGAACGGTATCGACGCAGTACCTCTACGACCGGGTGAAGGATCGGGACCGCGGCGTGCCGAGGCGGCCGTGGGAGTAGAGCTCTGGCGGCAGTATCGCGACCAGTTTCCCGTCACCGCCCACTGGATTTACTTGCATCACGCCGGCGTCGCGCCCCTGTGTAAATCCGCCGCCGACGCCATGAAACACCTGGCCGAGGATTGCCTCCAGTACGGCAGCGCGCACTACGACCAGTGGCTGGCCGCCTACGACGGCCTGCGCGAGGCGGCGGCGCGGCTGATTCACGCCGCCCCTGGCGACATCGCCATCGTCAAGAACACTTCGGAAGGGATCGCCACGGTGGCCCTCGGGATCGACTGGCGCCCGGGAGACAAGGTCGTCGCGTTTCGCGAGGAGTTCCCCGCCAACTACTATCCGTGGAAGCGGCTGGAGGCGCAAGGAGTCCAGGTCGAGTGGCTCTCGGTGGAAGATCCGCTCGACCGGATCGACGCCGCGGCGCGAGGCGCGCGCCTGCTGGCGATCAGCTTCGTGCAGTACCTAAGCGGCTACCGCGCTTGCCTGGAAGCCATCGGCGAGATCTGCCATCGCCGCGGCTGCTGGTTCCTGGTCGACGCCATCCAGGGCCTGGGCGCCTTCCCGCTGGATGTCCGCCGCGCTCGCATCCATTCGCTGGCCGCCGACGGGCACAAGTGGCTGCTGGGCCCGGAAGGCTGCGGCATTCTCTACCTCAGCCGGGAAATCCAGGACGCCGTCCGGCCCGTGGAGTTCGGCTGGACCAACGTCGCCCACTACAACGACTACGCCTCCCGCGACATGACGCTGCGGCCGGACGCCGGGCGCTACGAGTGCGGGACCCTGAACACCATCGGCTGCTACGGGCTACGCGCGGCCATCGAGTTCCTGCTGCAGGTCGGCGTAGACCGTATCTCCTCCGCCGTGCAGGCCCTGGGCGATCAGATTGCGGCCGGCGTCGCGGCCAAGGGCTATGATGTTCTGGGCTCGCGCACGCCGTCGAACGGGGCCGGCATCGTGTCGTTTCGCCGGCCGGACCTGGATAGCGCCGCCGTGGTGCGCCAGCTCCGCGGGCAGGGCGTGGTGGCCGCGCCCCGCCAGGGTTGGATCCGCATGGCGCCCCATTTCTACATCAGCCCGGAGGAGATGGCGCGGGCGATCGAGTGTCTGCCCTAACGGCGGGAGTTGTACAATAATCACCATGTTGCTCGGAGCCGTCACCTACAACGTTTTGAAGGACTGGGACGTCGAGACCATCATCCGGAACCTCGAGGCCGCCGGTTTTGAGGCCGTGGAGCTGCGCACGGAACACAAACACGGCGTCGAGCCGTCGCTCGATGCGGCCGCCCGGGAGCGCGTCAAGGAACGCTTTCAGCGCTCCAAGGTGCGGCTCTTGAGTTACGGCAGCACCTGCGAATTCCATTCCCCCGACCCGGCGGTGCGCGCCCGGAATGTCGAAACCGCCAAGCAGTTCATCGACCTGGCGCATGACACCGGCGCTTGGGGCGTCAAAGTTCGCCCCAATGGACTTCCCCAGGGGGTTCCGCGGGAGACCACCATCCAGAGCATCGGCGCCGCCCTGCGCCAGTTGGGCGATTACGGCATGGGCAAAGGCGTCGAGATCTGGATGGAAGTGCACGGGCGGGACACTCAGAATCCGCCGGTTGCGGCGGCCATTATGAAGGCCGCCGGGCACGAGAACGTCGGCGTGTGCTGGAACTCCAACCCCACCGACGTGGTCAACGGGTCGGTGAAGGCCAGCTTCGATCTGCTGAAAAAGCACATCAAGAACGTCCATATCAACGAGCTCACCGGCAACTACCCGTGGCGCGAGCTGTTCGCCTTGTTGCGCGAGAGCCAGTACGAGCGCTACACGCTGTGCGAGGCGCAGGAGAGCAAGGAGCCGGAGCGGTTTTTGAAGTGGTACCGGGCGCTGTGGGTGGAGCTTGGAAGGAAGTGCGGGTGAGGAAGAGGATGAAAAGGCAAAAGGCAAAAGGAATTAGGAAGTTTACCGAATCACTTTTGCCTTTTGCCCAGCAACTCCCCTTCGGCCACGACATCGGCGTCTACGGCCCGCGCTGCACGCTGTGCGATACGCAGTGGAGCAGGGAGCAGGAGGAGTGACGCCAGGCGACATGCGTGGAGCGTGGAAGGAAGTGTGGGTGAGGAGAGGGATGAAAAGGCAAAAGGCAAAAGGAATTAGGAAGTTTACCGAATCACTTTTGCCTTTTGCTTTTTGCCTTTTGCCTTTTGCCTTTTTTCTTCTCCCGCCCCCCCTTCCTGGCCAGCAGATTCCGACGCCGCGAACCCATTTCGGCCACGACATCGGCGTCGACCGCGTGCTGCTGGACTGGGAAAAGGTGGTCGGGTACTTCCAACTACTGCAGAAGAGCAGCCCGCGGATCAAGGTGGAGGAGCTGGGGAAGACTACGGGAGGGCGGCCGTTTATCGCAGCCACCATCGCTGCTCCGGACACCTTGCAGAATCTGGGCCGCTACATCGACATCCAGCGGCGGCTGGCCGATCCGCGGCTGACGCCAGAGCCGCAGATGGAGGACCTCGTCAAGCAGGGCAAGAGCGTCGTGCTGATCACCTGCTCGATTCATTCCACCGAAGTCGCCTCCACGCATACCGCCGTCGAGTTCGCCTACCGGCTGCTGTCGCAGGACACGCCGCGTTTCCGGGCCATCCTGGAGAACACCATCTTCATTCTGGTGCCGTCGCTCAATCCGGATGGAGTGGATATCGTCACCCAATGGTATCGCAAGACCATGGGGACGCCCTTCGAAGGCTCCTCGCCCCCGGAGCTCTACCAGAAGTATGTCGGGCACGACAACAATCGCGACTGGTACATGTTTACCCAGCCGGAGACGCGGCTGACCATCTCCAAGCTGCACAATGTCTGGCGGCCGCACATCGTCTACGACGTGCACCAGCAGGGGCAAACCGGCTCGCGGTTGTTTGTGCCGCCCTGGCTGGACCCGGTGGAGCCCAACGTGGACGCCATCCTGGTGCAGGAGATGAATCACATTGGCACGGGCATGGCGCTGGATCTGACCGCGGCCGGCAAGCCCGGCGTCAACGTGCACGGCTCCTACGATTTCTGGACGCCGGCGCGCCACTACCAATCGTTTCACGGCGGCCTACGCATCCTCACCGAGTCGGCCAGCGCCCGGCTCGCTACGCCGGTCACTATCCCGCGCGAGAAGCTGGACGTCAACGCGCTCGGATTCAACCCGCAGGAGCGGTCCTGGAATCATCCCGAGCCATGGCCGGGCGGTGAGTGGCGTTTGCGGGACATTATCGACTACCAGCTCATCGCGTTTGAATCCTGCCTGTATCAGGCGGCCCTCCGGCGGCTGGACTTGCAGCGCAATTTCTACTCCGTGGCCAAGCGCCAGGTCGAGCGAAAGTCGCCCTACGCTTTCCTGATCCCCGCGCAGCAGCGCGACCCGGGCGCGACCCGCCGCCTGGTGGAGACACTGGTTTTCGGGATGGTCGAGGTCGAGATCGACAACGACGGCAGCCGCCGCATCCGCATGGGGCAGCCGTACGGCGGATGGGCAAAAGCGCTCCTGGAGCGGCAGAAATACCCGGACTTGCGCATGTATCCCGGCGGCCCCCCGCGTCGGCCGTACGACGTCACCGCGCACACCCTGCCCCTGCTCATGGGAGTCGACGTCCGGACCCTGGAGCAGCCGCTCGACCGCCTCTCGATCGTTCCTGCCGCTCCCACCAGCCGCGCGCGGCTTTCGGGTTCGGACACCGACTCCTGGCAGGCGGTCAATCAAATCTGGAAGCAAGGCGGCAGTGTTTTCCGCGAAACCAAAACCGGCGACTTTTCCAGCACCAACCTGGGGCCGGGTTGGAAGCCGCTCAAGCGCCCGCGCATTGGCCTGTACAAGAGCCATACCCCAGTCATGGACGAAGGATGGACTCGGTGGGTGCTGGAGCAGTTCGAATTCCAGTACTCCAGCCTCGGCAACAAGGAGATTCAGGCTGGCGGTCTCATCAAGCAGTACGACGTGCTGGTGTTTCCGGATCAGACCGCCGTTTCGATCGCCGAAGGCTTCCACGCCGGCGCCATGCCCGAGGAGTACACCGGCGGGCTGGACAAGAAGGGCGCCGCCGCTTTGCAGGAGTTCGCCGCGGCCGGCGGCACGCTCATCTTTCTCAATCACGCCGCCGAGTATGCCACCGACCACCTGGGCCTGAGAGCCAAGAATGTCCTGAAGGGTGTTGGCAGCCGCGAGTTCTACTGTCCCGGATCGTTGCTCAACGTGAAGCTGGACACAACGCATCCATTAGCCCTGGGGCTGCCGGCCGACATTCCGATCTGGGCCGAAGCCAGCCCGGCCTGGGAGACCGAGGAACGGACCGTGGCGCGCTACCCGGACAACGGCATCCTGGCCTCGGGATGGCTGCTGGGCGACAAGCTGATCGCCAGGCGCTCGGCCCTGGTGGAAGCCCCCATGGGCAAGGGGCGCGCCATCCTGTTTGGCATGCGGCCCCAGTACCGCGGACAAAGCTACTTGACGTTCAAGCTGTTTTTCAACGCCCTGGTGCTGTGACAGCCCCGCTTCAAGCCTCGGGGCCGAATGGCGCGTACTGGTAGTCTCATTCTTCCTTTGAGCCTATACATTCCGCCTGCCGCCATGATACTCTGCGGCAACAACGGGTGATGGGTATACCTCTAAGGGTGTGCGCCCTCTTGGCCGGGGCGGCGCTTCTGGCCAGTGCGGCGACCGTAGTCGAGCCTTCCACAGGCATTACTCTAACTGTCAGCCCCAGTGGCCGCTACACCATCCTCAGGCCGGAAGAGACTAGCCTCGCTCACGTCCGGGGCTGGCGGTTTAGCGGGGACACAGGCCACGAACTGACCGATCTGGCGGAGGGCGCCGGCAGCGACCTCACCGGCCCCTATCAGGAAATCTCGTTTCGCTATTTCGACGGCGGTGCAAGAGTAGCCAGCATCAGGACCTACTCCGGGAGGCCGGTTGTCCTGTTCACTGTGAGGTATCTGGACAGCGCGGCCAACGCGGCCCCCTTTCCCGAGTTCGCCGCCTATCCGAGGAAGCTGCTCCACCTCAGCTTCGACGGCATCTTCGGCACACACCGTTTCAACTATCTCGCGCCGGACAGTCCCTGGCTGTTCTTCGACGGGCGGGCCAACGCGTTCTTGATTTCTCCGCTGTCCCACTTCGGCGTGGCCGCCCTGTCGATGGGCGGCCAGGAACAAATCCGGAGTGGAATCAGCCCGGCGATCAAGACCCTGCCGGCCGGGTTCACGCATCAAACCATCCTCGTGATCGAGCGTGGAATCAACAAAGCCTTCGAGACCTGGGGGCAGGCCATCACCGGCCTTTACGGGAAAACCCGCCCGGCCAATGACGCGGATGTGGTGCTCGATCGCCTCGGTTACTGGACTGATGCGGGCGCCGCATACTACTACCGTTTTGAGGAGGCTCTGGGATACGAAGGCACCTTGCTCGCCGTTCGGGACGACTTTGCCCGGGCCGGCATCGCGCTCGGGTATCTGCAGTTGGATAGCTGGTTCTACCCGAAAGGCCCGCTCGGGGCCTGGGAGGATTTTACCGGGGGGATCCATGAGTATGTGGCGCATCCGTCCCTTTTCCCCAGGACGCTGGCTTCGTTTCGTGAAAGACTCGGGCTTCCCCTGATCACTCATGCGCGCTGGATCGACCCCGCCAGTCCCTATCGGCGGCGGTATGAATTCTCCGGCAACGTGTCGACCGATCCCCTCTATTGGGACAACCTGGCGGCCTACCTGCGGGAAGCGGGCGTGGCCAGCTATGAGCAGGACTGGCTGGGGGCGCAGGCGCAGCCCGCTCTGGCGGTGCAGCACCTCTCGGCTTTCACGGGGCAGATGGCCCGAGCGTTGCGCGAGCAGGGGATCTCGATCCAGTACTGCATGCCGGCGCCCCGGCACTTCCTCCAGACGGCGCGTTACGACAATGTCACCACTATCCGGGTCAGCGAGGACCGCTTTGACCGGAATCGCTGGGACGAGTTCCTGTATGGCTCGAGGCTGGCCAGTGCCCTGGGCGTCTGGCCCTGGTCGGACGTGTTCCGGAGCACCGAGCGGGACAATACTTTGCTATCGACGCTGTCGGCCGGCCCGCTGGGAGTTGGCGACCCGATCGGTGGGCTGGACCGCGACAACCTGTTGCGCGCCGTGCGCCCAGACGGCGTCATCGTCAAGCCGGATGTAGCAATCGTTCCTCTGGACCAGAGCATCCTCGACGAGGTCCAGGCTCAGGACCGCCCGATGGTGGCGGCTGCCTCCACGGATTTTGAAGGCCTGCGGTTCTCTTATGTGTTCGCCTATCCACGCGGGCGAGAGACCCTGGCGGCATTCACGCCGGACTCGTTGGGTCTCACTCGGCCCGCGTACGTCTACAACTACTTTACGGGCGAAGGGAGGCTCATGGAAGCCGGCGAATCGGTCCAGGTATCGCTAGCGGATGGGAGCGCTTACTACATCGTTGCGCCGATTGGCGATTCCGGGATCGCATTCTTGGGGGATGCCGGTCACTTCGTTTCGGTGGGGAAGAAGCGCATTCCCCGGCTTTCCGACACCGGGACGCTGGAAGTCACCGTCGCTTTTGCCAGGGGCGAGAAGGTGCGGGTAGTGCGGGGCTACGCACCGTCCGCGCCGTCGGCCTCCGTAGTCAGGGGCGCGGCGGGACCGCTTGTCTATGATCCGTCGACCAGGCTGTTTCGAGTGGAAGTCTCCGCGGATGAGGGACTGAGCGCTGTGCTCCGCCTCAAGCTTCGGTAAGGCGGCCGCTACGGGCGGCCGAGCACTTCCTCCAGACTTCCAGCCCGGAGTACCCGCTCGCTCCAGTCGTTGAGGCGCTCTTCATTGGCCGCCCTCACCATCTCCTGCGCCCACGCCGGCAAGAGACCGAATCGCTTCGCCAACACCCGCAGAAGAAAGGCGGCTTCGCCCTCGGCACGGCCTTCCGCGCGGCCCGTCGTGAGGCCTTCCGTGAGGCCCTGTTGGTACAACTTGCGACAGAATTCGTCCTGCATCGGGTCGATCACTACACCCATATGCCCAACCTCCTGAACGACCTGGGCAACCAGGCCCCGCACTACCGATAATACCAGAAGCAGCCGCAGGGCTCTCTTCCTGGTTTCCCCTTCCATCTTCGACAGCCGCTCCACCACTCGCCGTACTCGAACCCCAGCCTCGGGAGCCCGGCACAGGATGGCCAGCACGTTCTCCCCGGGATTCTCGCTCCTGAGCAGTTCTTCGGCGTCGAGCTCGCCGGCGTCCACAAGGTCAAAACTGTACTTGAGCCGTGGATGGTCGAGTCCACGCGGCATCCGGAGCGGCTCGCTGCCGACGTACAGCACGGTCTGCCGCGGCGGCTGGTCATACTGCTTCAAGAGCGCCGCATAGTATTCCAGCATCCGCACCGCCATCGGCGCTTCGTTGCGGCTCTGAAACTCCAGATGAAACAAGGCGCCGTCCTCCAGCCACGCCACCAGATCGACTCGGGGCGCGACGGTCTGCGGCAGCTCGACGTTGAGCCACTCTCTTGCCGGAGCGCCTGCCAGACGCTCCGTGAGGCCGCCGCCCAGGTTCTGAAAGAGCTCTTTCAACGCCCGGTCAAGATCTTGCATCCGAATCCGCCAGTCCTTTCCCGCTCGTGGTTACGGCGCGGCCTTGTCGTACACGTAGACATCCGAGAACGGATCGCCTTGCGGGGTGGTGCCTGTCGCGGTCGCGGTCATGACCCTGCCATCGGGAGAAACAACGCGTCTTACGGTGTTGACGACTTTTCCGCTTGCCTTCCAGATCTCCTCCAGGACGTGGCTCTCAACACGCTTCAGTGAAACGGTATCGGACAGTACCGACCCTCTTACCGGATAATCGCGGCCGTCAAAGCCGGCCGAGTACTCGATATGCCCGCCCGAAAACGTCACGCCGCTGCCTTCCGCCTCATACCGGATCTGGGCCTGCGCGTTGCCCAGCGACTTCATCGGATTGCGCTCCCAGGTCCCCAGCAGCGGATCGCCCTCCTGAGTCCCCGAGATCTTCTGGTACACGTTGATCAGACTCGGCCGCTCGCCGTTTGGTCTGGTGCTCACGGAGGTGACCGTCAACAGCCGGCCGTCCGGCGAGACCACCAGCGTCGAGGTGTTGACGACGGTTTCGCCTCTCTTGTAGGTTGCTTCCACGCGGTGGTCGTCAAGCCGCTTCAGCGATACCGTGGCATGAGTGGAAAGGCCGATTAACGCAGATGCCCTGCCGTCAAATCGGGCGGCATACTCAACCCCGCCGCTGGAGTACTTCAATCTGTCCCCGTCCATGGAATATTCCACCAGGAGTCCGCGCTTGACGTCGGACTTCGCTGGGTTGAATATCCAGGCGCCCAAGAAAGGGTCCGCGCCGTATGCCGCCGCCAAAGCCCCCATCGCCAATAGAGCCCTTCTTGCCAGCCACATTTGCGTTGATTGTAACGCCGCCCACCGGGTGAGGCAATCCAGGATCTATCGCAGCGCGCCGGTCTGGTAACTCAGGACCGCGTGCTGGATCTGGTAGTTGTACTTGGCGCTGGCGCCGGCGATCTGGGCGGCGGTTTCATTCAGTTGCGCCTGGCTAAGCTCGACAATGCTGCTCAGTCCCAGTTCGTAGCGGCCCTGGGCCAGGTCCCGCGCCTTTGTGGCCTGGTCCAGCAGTTGAGCGGTGACGTCCAGCCGCTGGAATGCCGTGGACGCGTTCAGCCAAGCCACCTGGACATCCCTCCGCACGTCGTTTTCAATTACTCGAGCGCGTTGTTCGGCTGCGCGGGCGCGCAGGTCGGCTTCCGCCCGGCGGGCGCTGAAGAGGCGCCCATTGAACACCGGGATGCTGACATTGATACCCGCGGCGGCGTAGCGCCCGGCCAGCGCAGATTCGTGGAAGGGCATGGCGCCGGCGGCCGCTAGCGCGCTGATCACCGGCCGCCACAGATCGCGCTCGGCGTCGGCGAATCTCTTAGCGCCTTCCGCGTCCAGGCGGAACTGCTTCAGCTCGGGCCGCTCGCGGAGCGCCTCGTCCACCAGCGTGGCCACATCGGCCACCGGTTCGGCGGGCAGGTTCTCTTCCACCAGCGTGTACTTACCTTCCTGACGGGTTCCCATCGCCAGGTCCAATTCGGAGAAAGCCGCCTCCATATCGTTCTGAGCGCTGAGCAGCAGCAGCTTGGCCTCCGCCAGGTTCACGCCGGCGAAGCTGACATCCAGGCCGGATCTCAGCTTGCTCTTTTCAAGCGCCGTCACCTGCTCCAGGACCAACTGGCGCGTAGCGACGGTCTGCCGAGCCACCTCCAACACGGACTGCGCGCGCAGCGCATTGAAATACGCGCGGTCCACCTGCAACAGCACTTCCGCTCGCGTGGCCTTGGCCGTCTCTTCCTGGGCGCGGGCGCGAAGCGAAGCGCTTTCCGCCAGATGCGAAGTGCGCCCGAAATCGGCGATCAACTGGCTGATCGTCACTCCGGACGCGAACCGGTCGAGGATGAGGGGATTGTTCAGGCCTCCGGCGGCGATACGGCTGCGCTCGATCGCTCCGGCCACCGTCACGCTGGCGTAGGCCGCCGGATAGAAGGCGGAGCGGATCTCGATCGGCGTCTGATTCGCCGCCAGCGCATTCAAGAGGGCGACGCTCACCCGCGGATTGTTCTTCACCGCGATGGCTTCAGCGGCCTTCAGGCTCAACGCGGTCTGGCCCTGTGCCTGGTACAGCGCCCCAACCTGAACCAGGACCAGCCAGGTCCTCAACCCGCCACCTCCCGCCGCCGGTGCAGCAGAATGTACGCCGCCGGGACCAGCCACACCGTGAGAATCACCGAGGCGCACAGTCCGCCGATAATCGCCCGCGCCAGGGGGGCGAAAGCCTCGCTGCCGGACCCCAGCTTGACCGCCATCGGGAGCAAACCGATGATGGTCGCCAGTGAGGTCATCAGCACCGGGCGCAGCCTGACACGCGCCGCGGTTAGGACAGCTTCTTCGATCTCCATTCCGTCGTTCCGCAGCCGGCGCGTAAACTCGACGATCAGGATGCTGTTGGACACCACAATCCCGACCATCATCACTACGCCCATCAGCGATTGCACGTTGAGCGTGGTCGCGGTCGCCGGCAGGGTCACCAGAACGCCCAGCAAACCCATCGGAACGGCCAGCAGGATGAGAACGGGATCGGCGAAGGACTGAAACTGCGCCACCAGAACCAGGTAGAGCAGCAGTACCGCCAGGATCAGCCCAAGACCAAAACTGCGAAAGGAAGAGCGCATCCCCTGGACCATCCCGCGCAGGTCCACCCGGACCCCTTCCGGAATCTTCTCCTCGGCGATGATTCGGTCAATCTGGTTGGCGGCCCGTCCCAGATCTTCCCCGGACAGCGCTACGTACACGTCAATGACCCGCTGTAACTGGTAGTGGTCGACTTCGGTAGGCACTTCGATCCGGCTGATCCTGGTGACCGCGTCCAGACGCGCGGGGTTCGGATTCCCGGAAGAGCGCAAGGGAATGGACTTGAGATCCGCGAGGCTTTTCACCTCGGATTCGGCATACTGTACCGCCAGCATGTAGTCGTTGCCGCTCTTCGGATCCACCCAATACGTCGGGGCGATCATCGCGTTGGAAGCCAGCGCGGTAATCACGTTGCTGACCACCTCTTTGGAATTCAGGCCAAGCTGGCTGGTGCGGACCCGGTCCACGTCCACATTCAGCCCGGGATAATCCAGATCCTGGGGAATGTAGGCATCCTGGACTCCGGGAATGCCCCGAATTCGGCTGGCCAGCCGCGCGGCGGTTTCATAACTCCGCTGGAGGTTGGATCCGCTGACTTGCACGTCGATGGGCGCCGGCAAGCCCAGGTTGATCACCGCATCCACCATGCCGCCCGACTGAAAATAGGCGGTCATCTGGGGCATTTCCGACCGAATCCGGTTCCGGACCCGTTCCATGTACTCGTACGTGCCCGTGCGGTGGCCTTTCTTGAGACTCACCTGGACGACGGCCGTGTGCGGTCCGGAGTTCGGAGTGTAGACCGCCGAGAAGCCTGGGTTCGAGCCGATATTGGAGACAATCATGTCCAGCTCTTCCGGCGGCACGATCTGGCGGGCCAGAGTTTCCACTCGCTGGATCTCCTGTTCGCTGACACTAAGACGAGTCCCGGAGGGACTCTTCAAGTTCACCGTGAACATCCCCGCGTCCGTCCTGGGATAGAAGGCCACACCCAGCCGCGGGTACAACGTCAGGCTGGCCGCGAACAGAATCGTCAGCGCCGCTACCACCGGCAAAGGCTTCCGAAGAGCCACTTGCAACAGCGACGTGTAGCCGTCCAGGAAGCGTCCGAAGTAACGGTTGAACTCTTCGTGGAACCGGCCTCCGAACGACCGGGTGGCTCGGCCATGCGAACTCCGCAGAAGGCGCGAGCAGTAGAGCGGCACGACCGTCGTGGCCACCAGGTAGGAGGCGGCCAGGGACAACACCACCGCCAGCGCCAGAGCCGTGAACAAGAACCGGCTGACTCCATACAGGAAAACCACCGGAAAAAACACCACGGCGGTTGTCAGGGTGGCGGCTAGCACCGGAAGCACCACTTCATCGCCGCCCTTCTTGGCCGCCACCTCCGGCGATTCGCCCAACTCCAAGTGGCGAAAAATGTTCTCCAGCACCACCACGGAGTTATCGATCAGCCGGGAGAAGGCCAGGGCCAGTCCGCTCAATACCATGGTGTTCAGCGAGCTGCCGCCCGCGGCCAGCGCCAGGAACGTGGCCAGCGCCGACAATGGAATCGACATGAACGTGGCGAAGGTGGCCCGCGGGCTGCCCAGGAAGATCCAGATCATCAGGGAGGTCAAAACCAGCCCGATGGCGCCCTCCGTGACCAGGGTCTCGATGGCGGCCTTCACCGCTTGGGATTGGTCGAAAACCACATTGGCCACCAATTGCTTGGGAACGTCGAAAAGCTTGTCCAGCGCCGCCCGGATGCCATCCACCACCGAGATGGTGTTGGAATCCCCGCCCTGCTTCAGCACCATGATGTACACCGAGCGCTGGCCATCCACGCGCACGACATTGTTCTGGATCTGCGCGGCATCCTTCGCGACGCCGACGCTGGACACGGTCACCGACGCCTGGCCCACGGTTTTCAGCGGCAGCCGGTTGATCTCCTCGATCGTGTCCAGTTGGCTGTTGGTGTACAGGCTGAAGTTGAACTTGCCGATCTCCACGCTTCCCGAGGGCATGATGGTGTTCGAGTCGTTCACCGCCCGCACCACGTCCATGGGGCTCAACTGGTGGGCCTCCAGCTTCTGCGGATCGACATACACCATGATCTGGCGCAGCTTGCCGCCGAAGGGCTGCGGCACCGAGGATCCCGGCACGTTGGCGATCTGGTTCCGCACGGTGTATTGCGCCAGGTCGCGCAGCCGGGTCTCGTCCAGCCCCTCCCCTTTCAGGGTGACTAGGCAAACCGGCAAACTGGACGCGTCGGATTTCAGCACGATCGGCGGCAGAGTCCCGGCCGGCAGGCGGCGCAGATTGGCCACCGCCAGATTGGAGATCACCGAGACCGAGTTCTCGGCGTCGGCGCCGGGCTGAAAGTACACCTTGATCAGGCTGACGCCGGGCAGCGAGCGGGACTCGATATGGTCGATGCCGCTGGCCAGCGTGAAGAACCGCTCGTAGCGGCTGGTGATGTCGGCCTCGATCTGCTCCGGCGGCATTCCCGCGTAGAAGGTCGCTACCACCACCACCGGAATGTTGATGGCGGGAAACAGATCCACCGGCATCCGCACCAGGCTGGTGATCCCGACCACCGCCAGTATCAGGCACACCACGACGATGAAGTAAGGATTCCGGATCGCGAATCCGGGCATCTACATCGCCTCCCGCGCCACTTTCGGCTCCACCGTCTGGCCCGGTCGCAACTGGCTGCGATTGCCGATCACGACCAGGTCGCCCTGCCCCACGCCGGAAAGAACCTCCACGTTGTCCGCATCCTCGACACCCAGCTTGACCGCGCGTTCCTCGAGCTTCTTCTCACCGTTGACCACCAGAACCTTGGGTTCGGTGTCATGACTGCTCACGGCCTGCAGAGGCACCACCAGGGCGTTCTCCTTCTGCTCCAGCGTCAGGGTCGCCGATGCATACATCCCGGGGACCAGCACCAGGGCCGGATTGGGGACGTCCACTTCGGTCTCCATGGTGCGGGTGGCCGTATTGACCTTGCCCGAGAACCGCGCGATCATGCCGGTAAACGTCCGATCCAGCGAGGCCACCCGGACTTCCACCCGCCGCCCGGCGCGCAGGCGCGCCGCCAGCGACTCGGGCACGGGCAAGACTAACCGGAGCCGTGTGTTCTCCGAGATGCGCACCACCGGCATCGCCTGCGTCTGAGACGCGGTGCCGGCCTGGATCATCGCTCCGGTATCGGCGTAGCGCTTGGTCACCACGCCGGCGAAGGGCGCCGTGATCCGCGAATAGGCTTGCAGCGTGCCGATCCGTCGTTCCCCGGCCTTGGAAACCTGAACCTGCTGCTCAGCCGCCGCCAGGGCCGCTTTGGCGGCGGACAATTGCGCTCCGGCCATGCGATTGCGGGCTTCGGCTTCGTCGACCTCCTGCTGCGCCACCAGGTTGGGGCGCGTCTTCAGAACTTCCGCCAGCCGATTGTAGGAGAGGCTGGAGATGGAGAAGGCGCTTTGCGACCGCTGGACCTCTTCCCGCGCCCGGGCCAGCTCGGCCTCGCTCCGCCTTTCCACGGCGGACATCTGAGCCATCTCATCGTCCAGCTCGGGGATCTCCAGCACGGCCAGCAACTGGCCCTGCGCCACGCGGTCGCCGGCATCCACGTAGATCTTCTTCAAGTAGCCGGCTACCTTGGCGTGCACGTCGACTTCCTGGTAGGGGCGGAACTCCGCCGTCAGATCGATCTGATTGGAAAGGCTGCCGGTCGTCACCTTGGCCACCGCAACCACGGGCGGCGCGGTAGCGTCGCCTGCGCCGGCCTGGGCCTTCTTCTCGCGCCCGCAGCCGGCCAGCAATGACGCCGCGAGAATGAGCGGCAAAGCCGCTTGCACGAATGCCACCGCGCCGCGACCGTGAGATGCTGTGAAAGAATCGACCTTGCACCGCTTGCTCACGCGCGCGGCTCTGTGAGTGCATTCGAATGGTTCCGAGCCGCGACCGTGAGGGAGCGGTGACCGGCACTCTTCACAGCTAGCCAAGGGCTTCCACCATCCTTTTCAACCCGTCCAGCGCAAAATGGCTGGAACGGCAGTAGTCGATCACTCTTTGCTCCCCCACCTGCATCTCCCGCGCCCGGGCCGGAACCTGCGCGGCGATCTCCCTGGGGACGGTTTGGACTCCATGACAGTCGCCCTGAATCAGGTCTCCCGGCCGAATGTGCAACCCGCCCACCACCACCGGCTTGCCGAAGTCAACCAGGTGGACATAGGCGTGCGAGACCGCTGTGTTGCCGGCAAACAAATGGAAGCCGGTCGCTTCAATGGCCGGCAGATCCCGCACCGCTCCGTTGGTCACTGCCCCGATGCATCCCAGCGCCAGGAGCACACTGGCGTGGACTTCGCCGATTACGGCGCCCAGTCCCGGCCGTTCCTCCAAATCCTGGAACACCAGCACGCGCGGCTCCGGGATCGTCAACACGTATTTCCACCAGTCCGTTCGGTCGTAGTATCGGTGCCCCATGGGAGGATTGGAGCAGCGAAACCGCGCGGTGGCCGCGTAGCCGGCCATCGAATGCGGCCGCGGCGTCAGGCAGCGCACCGAGGAATCCGCAAAGCCCTCGTTCCGCAGCCGCACGTCGAAGGTTTCGATGGCGTTGGACACCGAGCACGTGTCCAGGTCGCGGAAGGCCGCCATCAGCTCCGGAGTGAGCATCTCTAACAAAGTACGTCACCCCGTGCGCGCTCTCCAATACAATCGGGACCCTATTTTCTATCCTTCCGCGCCGCCAGCCGCCCGGAAAATACAGGACGGACCGTATGTTCCGCCGCGGCCTTCCTTCTTATCCTGGGATCGTGCCCGATGACCCGCAGTGCGTGGTGCTGGCCGGCTCTTCCGCCCCCGGCCGGGCCATCGCCGCCCTGGGGATCAAGACGCACCTCGCGGCCAACTTGCAGGAAGCCGAGCTTCTTCTCGCCAGGACCGGCCTTCACGTGCTGGTGACCGAGGCCCGGCTGTGGCGCGAGGCCGTCCAGGCGCTTGCCGGCCGCCATCCCCCGGTGGCGGTCATCCTGCTGATCTCCGAGTTCGACGGGGCTCTGTGGGTGGACGCTATCGAGCAGGGCGTCTACGATGTGGTCAGGCTGCCGTGCCCGCCCGGATATCTGCGTCACCTGATTCAGGGAGCTCACCAATATTCGCTACACTACTCGAAGGGATGAGTGGTCAGAAATACGATTTGGCCGGCGATCGCGCCGCCCGCCCCGCGTCGCTGACGATCCGCCTCGTTCTGGTGGCCGGGTTCGGGGGAATGCTGGCCTTGATGGCGGTGGCCGGGGCGGACTCCCTGCTGGTGCTCAAACGCGTCCGGGAGCAAAACGACCGCATCACCCAGGACTACCTCCGGCGCGACCGGGCCCTGAACAGCATCCGCTCCGCCCTCTATCTCTCCGGCACCTACGTGCGGGACTATCTGCTCGACCCCGACTCGACAGCCGCGGAAGCCCACCGGGACCGGCTGAAGAAACTGCGTGGCCAGACCGACCCGGCCATCCAGGCCTACGCCGGCTCGCTGCGGCCCGAGGAAGCCGCCCCCTTTTCCGACCTGACCCAGGAGCTGACCACTTATTGGCGCGTCCTCGATCCGGTATTCCAGTGGAACGCTCCGCAACGCCACGAGCGCGGCTATGTGTTTCTCACCGAACAGGTCTTCCCTCACCGCGCCAAGCTGCTGGAGATCTCGGATCTGATCGGCGCGGTGAATGAGCGGCAACTGAGCGTTGGCAATCGCAGCTCCACGGAGCTGCTGGAGAATTTTCGCCGCCGCCTGGCCCTGATGCTCGGTATCACCCTGGGGATCGGGCTGCTGCTGGCCGTGGCCAGCGTTCTGTATATCCTGCGCCTGGAGAAGGACGCCTTTCTGCGATACCGGGAGATCGTCGAGGCGCGGGAAGCCCTGGAGAGCTTGTCGGCGCGGCTGGTCGAGGCGCAAGAGCAGGAGCGGCGCAGCCTGTCGCGTGAGCTGCACGATGGAGTGGGGCAAGCCATGAGCGCCCTGCTGGTGGACATCGGCAACGCGGACGCCGCCGCGCCGGCCTCCAGCCCGGAGCTGAAACGGCGCCTGGACTCGATGAAGAAGCTGGCCGAAGAAAGCCTGCGGGTGGTGCGCAACATGTCGCTGCTTCTGCGGCCTTCCATGCTCGATGATTTCGGCCTGGTGCCGGCGCTCCACTGGCAGGCCCGCGAAGTCGGGCGGCGCACCGCCATGCGCGTGGAGGTGTCGGCGGACGAAGCGGCCGGCGAGCTTCCGGATGGACATAAGACCTGCGTCTACCGGCTGGCGCAGGAAGCGCTGGAGAATTGCTCGCGACATTCCGGCGCCCGCCTCGTGAAGATTCTCGTGCGCCAGGAGCCGCACCGGCTGCTGGTGGTGGTCCAGGACGATGGGATCGGCTTCGATGCCGCCAGGGTGCGCGGCCTCGGCTTGATCGGCATGGAGGAGCGCGTCCGGCATCTGGGCGGAACCTTCCAGGTCGAGTCGGAGCCTGGGCGCGGAACCCTGCTCAAGGTGGAGCTGCCGCTCGCCGGCGCCGGCGCCGGGATCTTGCAGCCGGCTTCATGAACCCCATCCGCGTCCTGCTCGCCGACGACCACACCGTGATGCGCGGCGGCCTCAGGCTGCTGATCGAGCGCCAACCCGGAATGCAGGTCGTGGCCGAAGCCGAGGACGGGCGGCAGGCCGTCGAGCTCGCCGAATCGCAGAAGCCGGATGTCGTGGTCATGGATATCGCCATGCCCACCCTCAACGGCATCGAGGCCACCCGCCAGATCACCGCGCGCACTCCTTCCACCCGCGTCGTGATCCTCAGCATGCATTCGGACGAGAGCTATGTGATGCGCGCGCTGAAGTCCGGCGCCCGCGCCTATCTGCTGAAGGACTCCGCCGAAGCCGACCTGATCCGGGCCATCCGCTCGGTCTCCGAAGGGAAGTCGTTTTTCAGTCCCGCCATCAGCCGCATTCTCCTAGACGATTACGTCCAGCAGTTGAAGCGCAAGGGCCTGGAGGACAGCTACGAGCTGCTCACCACTCGCGAGCGGGAGGTCCTGCAGCTTCTGGCCGAAGGCAAGACCAACAAGGAAGTGTCCGCGCTGCTCAACCTGAGCCTCCACACCGTGGAAACACACCGCACCCACATCCTGCAGAAGCTCAACTTGCATAGCATCCCGGAGTTGATCCTGTACGCCGTGCGTAAGGGGATTATCCGTTGAGTCCCGCGCTCAGCGGAGGCCCGGATAGTAATACCGGACCGAGAGCATCACGTAGTTCATGCCGCCGCGCTGCCCGGTCCACGTGGAGCGGTCCAGTTGGGAATATTGTCCGGAGACCGATGCCGCCCCAACGCCAGGCCGGTTGAACAGCCTTTGCAGAAAACCCAGGGTCCACTGGCGCACCGCGCGATTGCCCGCCGAGCGGGTCCCGTATGCGATGCCGGCGTACCCGAAGATCTCCAGACTCGGCCGCACCCTCGCTTCCAGACCCTGAATCGTGGTGTGGCCATGGACGCCTCCCGGCAGCACGCCCAACGCCTCGGGCCCCACGCCCTGCGACCAGAACTGCTGGGACACCCAGTCCACTTTTCCGCCCAGCGGGACCACTCCCGCCAGGCTCACCGCGCGGCGGCGCTCCTCGCCGGCCAGCACCGCTAGCTCCACGTGAGTCTTCTTCCAGTCATGGGCGACCTTACCCGAAAAATCGTGGTCTTGATCGTAAGTGAAGGCCGCCCGCGAAGCGCCCAGTTGGCGCACCACGCGGATCTGCCGTTTTCGCCGCCCGATCAGCCCGGGGTGATAGGCCGGGTCCACCACGTGGGTGCTCATGAGGCCCGATTCGGTCTGAATGCCGCTGCGGTTGGGGCGCAGCAGGCTCCAGGCCTGACCCCCCAGCACCTGCCAGCCGTCGATCTCGAACTGCCCCCAGTATTGCCTCCACCGGTACCGCTGCCGGCCGGGAGGATTCAGGAAGTCCGACTCGGCGTAGCCTGTGATCGTCCCCCCGCCAGTCCGCATTTCACCGTTGAGCATCAAGCGGGAATGCTCGAAAGAAATCAGCCCCTGGCCGGGAGTCGGCTCGAGCGGGATACTCCCGAAGCGAGTATTGATCGTGTCCGCGGTGGTCGCCGTGCGAAACATGGCGATCGACTCCATGAACGCGGAAGGGCGAAGCTGGAGTGGACCCAGATGAAACGCCAGCGGGTTGGCCGGAGGTGAAGTTTGCGAGCAGGCCGTCCCGGCCGCAAGAAAGAGCACCTGGAGACGGCTCAACCGCGGAAAACCTCTTCCAGCCGCCGCGTCACGATCCGGTGTTCGTTGGCCCGCATCATCCACACCGAGATGAGCAGCTTTCCCGGCCCGGGGCGCTGCACATGGATCGGCGGATCGCCCTCGCGCAATTGGTCCACGACCTGTTGCGAAGTGATCTTGCGCGCCGGTTCGTCCCACTCGATCCAGGCATGGGGCACTTCGTTGGCGATCTTGGGCACGTGCTGGGTGGCCTTCACCCCATCGATCTTGCCGAGCGTCCTCAGGATATATTCGACGCGGCTTTCCAGCTCCCGCATCTCCGCGTCATGATCCACCTTGAGGTACCGCTCGACCGCCGCCAGCAGCCCCACCATCTCCTCCTTGCCGACCTTCATGCCGCGCCCGATGCCGCCGGCTGGGCTCATGCCCGGCAGCGCCGCCTCCACCAGGTCCTTGCGGCCCAACAGCAGGCCGGAGCACTGCGGTCCCAGCAACGCCTTCCCGCCCGAGAAAGCCACCAGGTCGAAGCCTTCCTGGACGTACTTCCAGAGGTTCTCCTTGGGCGTGGCGTCGGAGGCGGCGTCGTTGAACGTGGGCACGCCGCGCTCCTTGCCCACGCGCACCCATTCGTCGCGCCGTATCCGGCCGTCCGGATCGGCCTTGTTGAGGAAAAACATCATGGCGGTGCGGTCATGGATGGCCGCGTCCAGCTCCTGTCGCGTCTCCACCCAAACGACCTTGGCCCCCACCAGGCTCATCTGCGCTTCGTAGCCGCTGCGGTGGCTCTTCTGCTGCACCACTTCGAAGGGGATGCCGGTCGTGCCGGGCAATTGCTGGAGTTTCCTCGAGTCGCCGCGGGCCATGCAGGCGACCGTGGCCACCGTGATGGACGACGCCGCGCCACCCGTCACCATCGCCGCGGGCACATGCAACAGCTCGGCGATACGGGCGCCCACTTTGCGCTGCAGCTCCGGCAGCGGAACGAAGTGGCGCGAGGCCTCGTCCATGGCGCGCACCACTTCCGGCGGCATGATCGAGCCGCCCAGCACCGTGACCACCCCCACGCCGTTGATCACCGGGCGCACGCCCAGCCGGGCGTAGATGCCGGGGCCGTTAGTAGCCTTATGAGCCGCGGCGCCCAGGGGAGCGGCGGCGGCGGAAACGAGCAGAGTTCGTCGTGTAGGCATAGCTGTTGTCATTCTATAGTGGAATTTGTCCTCCTGGTGGAATGCCGCGATCCTGCTCACGCTGGCCCGGTTGGCCGCCATCCCTTTCGTGGTGGCCGCGATCCTGAGCGGGCGGCGCATTCAGGCGCTGGCGATCTTCTGCGCCGCCGCCGCGACCGACCTCCTCGACGGCGCCCTGGCTCGCCGCTACCACCTGGCCACCGAGCTCGGCGCCAAGCTCGATCCGGTCGCCGACAAGCTGTTCCTCAGCGCGGTGTTCCTCGCGCTGGCCGCGACCGGAACGGTCCCATGGTGGCTGGTGTGGGTCGTGTTTTCCCGCGATTTCGTCCTATTGGCCGGCTCCCTGATCGCGATGCGCTTTCTGCGCCTGCGGCGCTTTCCTCCCAGCCTGGCTGGAAAGGCCAGCACCTTTCTGCAAATCACTTACACCTTCTCCGCGATGCTCCATCATGCCGCTCCCGAGGCCGGAATCGGCCTCTGGACCGCGGCGCTCGCCTGGCCCGTGGCCGCCTTGACGGTGGCGAGCGGCCTGCACTACCTCTGGCGGGGATTGGCCCAAAGTCCCATCCGGGGATGAGGGTTTTTCCCCGATTGACGATTACGTCTCTGGGATGTAGTCTTAAAGTGTCGGGGTTGCCATGATTCGCTATCAGCCGGCTCGTCACTACCTCTCCTTCGGTGTTGTTGCGCTGGCTCTGGCTGTCTTCTCCGGATGGCTGGGGTTGAGCTGGGCCCCGGGCTTCATCCCGTGCGGCCTGTTCCTGCTGAGCGCGGCGGCGCTGCTGATCCTGGCGTTTCAACCGGCTATCGAGCTGCATGCCCATCACCTGGCGATCGGCAAGCGCGTGGTCCATTGGATGGACATCCGCCGTGTCGACCGGACCCGCTGGGAGTCCCCGCTGGTCGTGCGCCTGACCCTGTTCGACGACTCGCGCCTGGTGTTGGTCTATCCCGGCGAGCCGGACGCGTGCCAGGCGCTGTTGCGGCACTTGCGGCGGGCCTCGCGCGATGCCCTCATCGACGGCCTGCCTTACCGCCAGTACTGGGGTGAGATGCTGGCCGCCTCGCCGGATGGGAAGGCGCCGCGGTACCGCATGCTGCGGCCCGAGGATGAAGCCGAGGTCGAGCGCCTCTATCAGCGGCTCCGCACGGTCGGCCGCCTCGACCAGAAGACTCCGCCGGACGAGAAGTAGTTCGTGCGCTGGCGCCTCTTGGCCGCTGCCTGCCTGATTCCGCTGGTGCTGTTTTCCGGCTCCTTCTGGTTCAGCCTGCTGGGCGGACTCCTGATTGACGCTCAGGAACCGTCTTCCGCCGACATCGCCGTGGTCCTGGCCGGAGACACCGGCGGACACCGCATCCTGCATGCGGCGGAGTTGGTGCGGCGCGGACTGGCGCCTCGCGTTCTGGTCAGCGGCCCGCGCTGTTGCTACGGAGTCCGGGAAAGCGACCTGGCCGTCCGCTATGCCGTCGAGCACGGGTATCCCGAGGCGTATTTCCTGAAATTCCCGCACGCCGGAACCACCACCATCGAAGAAGCGCACTATCTGATCCCCGAGTTGCGGCGGCTGGGGGTGCGCAGTTTTCTCCTGGTCACCAGCGACTATCACACGCGCCGCGCCAGCCGCATCTTCCGCCGCCTCGCCCCGGACCTCCGCATGTGCGTCGTGGCGGCGCCGGACCAGTACTTCCGCCGCGACGGCTGGTGGCGGACCCGGCAGGGACGCAAGACCTTCTATCTGGAGTGGTCCAAGACTCTGGCTGAGTTTGCAGGATTCTAGGCGCATGCTGAAGACTCTCCGCCCGCTCCTGCCCTATCTCATCCGTTACCGCCGCGGTCTCGCGCTGGGCATGAGCGCGCTGGTGGCCAAGGATCTGGCCGCTGCGGCGCTGCCCCTGATCATCCGCGCGGCGATCGACACCCTCTCTCGCCACCTCGGCCTGGCCGCCGTGCTGCAATTCGCCGCCTATCTGGCTGGGATGGCCCTGCTCAAGGGTGTCTTCCAATACTGGATGCGCGTGGTGCTGATCGGCATCTCGCGCGACATCGAATACGACCTCCGCAACGATCTGTTCCGCCATCTGGTCTGGCTCTCCCCCGACTTTCACCAGCGCAACCGAACCGGCGACATCATGGCCCGCGCCACCAACGACCTGAACTCCGTGCGCATGATGCTCGGCCCCGGAGTCATGTACTGGACCGAGACCAGCCTCACTTTTGTGCTCGCGGTCGGCATCATGCTGGCCTTCGACTGGCGCCTGGCGCTGCTGGCCATTCTGCCGGCGCCCCTGGTGAGCCTGGCCGTGATCCTGTTCGGCCGCAGGATCCACGCCTTATTCGAAAAAATTCAGAGCATGTTCTCCGATATCTCCAGCCGCGTGCAGGAGAACCTCTCGGGCGTGCGCATGGTCCGGGCCTACGCGCAGGAGCAGGCGGAGATGCGGCGCTTCCAGGAGCTCAACCAGAAGTACATCGCCGAGAACATCCGCCTGGCGCGCACCTCCGGGCTGTTCCAGCCGCTGCTGGAGGCCCTGATCGGGTTTACCTTCCTCACCGTGCTCTGGGCCGGCGGACGGCGCGTTCTGGACGGCCAGCTTTCGCTCGGCAGTTTCGTCATGTTCAATACCTACATGGGCACGCTCATCTGGCCCATGATCGCCATGGGCTGGGTGGTGAACCTGATGCAGCGTGGCACGGCCTCCTTCGGCCGCATCCATCAGATCCTCGACCAGCAGCCATCGATTGTCGAGCCCGCCTCGCCGGTCGCGCTGGACGGGCTGCGCGGCGAGATCGAGCTGCGGGATGTGACCGTGTCCTACCCGTCGGGCGCCGCGCTTCAGGGCGTGGATCTGAAGATCGAGGCGGGATCGACCGTGGCGATCGTCGGCCACACCGGATGCGGGAAGAGCACGCTGGTCAGCCTGATCCCGCGCCTGATGGATCCCAGCGCCGGCTCGGTGCTGGTCGATGGGGTCGACCTGCGCCGCCTGTCGCCCCGCGACCTGCGCCTCCGGATCGGTTTCGTCCCACAGGAGACCTTCCTGTTCAGCGCGACCATCGCCGAGAACATCGCCTTCGGCGTCGAAACCGCGACACCCGACGGGATCCGCCGGGCGGCGGAATTGGCCGGCTTGGCCGCCGACATCGAGTCGTTCCCCGCCGGCTACGAGACCATGGTGGGAGAGCGCGGCATCACGCTCTCCGGCGGGCAAAAACAGCGCACCGCCATCGCCCGCGCCCTGCTGCGCGACCCCGCGATTCTCATCCTCGACGACGCCCTCTCCAGTGTCGACACCCTCACCGAAGAGCGTATCCTCACCGGGCTGTCGGCCATCTGGCGGGGGCGCACCGTCATCCTCATCTCGCACCGCGTCTCCACGGTCCGCCAAGCCCATCGCATCGTCGTGCTGGAGAAGGGCCGCGTGGTCGAGCAGGGCAGTCACGCCGGGCTGATCGGCACGGGCGGCTATTACGCCGATCTCTACCAGAAGCAGTTGCTGGAAGAGGAGCTGGAGGCGATATAGACTGGGTTTATGCTTGACCGGCGGAACTTGCTGCGAGGCGGACTCGTGCTGTTGGGCCATGGCGCCCGCGCGGCCCTCTCCGCGCGCATCGAGTCGATCACGACCATCAGCCACCAGCCCGGCCACTATCATGGATGGCCGACCCTGGCCCGGCGGCGCAATGGCGACCTGCTGGTGGTTTGCTCGGGCGGGCGGGAGGCGCACGTCTGTCCCTTCGGCCGCGTGGAGCTCATCTGGTCGCACGACGAGGGCCGCGCCTGGAGCTGGCCCGAAGTCCTCATCGACACCCCCATCGACGACCGCGACGCCGGCGCCTGCGAGACCTCCAAAGGCAGCCTGCTGGTCACCACCTTCACGTCGCTCGCCTATCAGGCGGTGCTCGACAAGGCTCGCGGCTGGCCCCAGGAGAAGCTGGACCGCTGGGTCGCCGTCAACCGGCGGATCGACGCCGGCCAGCGCGAATCGCTGCTGGGAACCTGGATGATCCGCTCCACCGACGGCGGCCTGAGCTGGTCGGCGCCCTATCGCGTTCCCGTCAACAGCCCACACGGCCCCGTCGCCATCTCGGACGGCCGCGTGCTCTACGCCGGCAAGCAGCTCTGGGAAGGCGCGCGGCGCATCGGCGTCTGCGAGTCCGGCGACGACGGCCAGTCCTGGCGCTGGCTGGCCGATATCCCCACCCGCCCAGGCGACAAGCACGAGGACTACCATGAGCTGCACTTGGTCGAGACCGCCGATCGACGTCTCCTGGTCCACCTCCGCAATCACAACTCCGCCAATGCGGGCGAAACGCCGCAGAGCGAATCCTCCGACGGCGGCAAGACCTGGACCGTTCCGCATCCGATCGGAGTATGGGGTCTGCCCTCGCACCTGCTGCGGCTCCGCGACGGCCGCCTCCTGATGACCTACGGACACCGCCGCGCGCCGCTGGGAAACCAGGCGCGCGTCAGCCGCGATCACGGCCGTACATGGTCCGACCCCCTCATCCTCTCGGGCGACGCCCCTACCACCGATGTCGGTTACCCGTCCACGGTCGAGCTGCCCAACGGCTCGCTGCTCACCGTGTGGTACGAGAAGATGGGCGCTTCTCCCCAGGCGGTTCTGCGGCAGGCCCGCTGGTCATTGGAGGGATAGCAATGCACGAATGGTGTAAGTGCGTTCGACGAAGGGTGCCGAAAGATATCGGCAACCGCTTGCTCACGCGCGCGGCTCCGTGAGTGCAGCCGAATGGTACCGAGCCGCGACCGTGAGGGAGTCGGTCAGGCAGCGCTTCACGCCACGTGCAGGTCCGGCGCCGCCGCTATCTCGATCTCGGCCGATCGCGCCTGCCCCAGCCACGACTGGATCTTCGGCATCGCCGCCAGCGCGGCTTTCTCGCCGGCTTCGATCATCCGTTCCGCGCTCTGGAACGAGTCCCATTCCATGTTCGTCACATCCGGCTCGATCACCAGGTCCGAGTGGCGGCGCCACTGCTCCTGCGTATGTCCCTGCATGATTTGGAAGCAGCGGCTGACCACCTGAAACAGGTTGCTGGGCGCCACCTGCTCGCCCTGCTGCATGGGCAGGTGCACCGAGATCACCCGGTTGGCGCCCATGCGTCGCAAATGGGCGGCCGGGATGTCGATCGACATCGCCCCGTCCACCAGCAGGCGGCCTTCATGTTCCAGGGGCTGGAACAGGCCCGGATAGGAGCAACTGGCGCGGATCGGAACAATCACGTCGCCCTGGCCGCGGAAGTAGACCGGCTCTCCGCTGTTC
>JACOSH010000342.1 GCA_016178945.1 Acidobacteriota bacterium | reverse complement strand
GTGCCGACGGTGGTTTCAACGACATGCTCGACGAAGTGACGCAGCACGTCGTTCAGATAGGTGGGCAGCGACCAGGGCGCGCGCTCGAAGATCGCCGCCGAGCCGAGCCGGGTCTGGTCCTCCCCGACCATCTCCTGATTGAGGTTCACCAGAATCTTGCGCCGCTCTTCGGAGAACTTGGCGAAGTACGCATACTCGCCCACGGTTTCGGGCGTAAACCAGAACTGCACGTCGCGCGCCGGCGGCCGGATCTTACCTTGCCGGGTGAGGGTGACCAGGGCCCGCGCGATCTCCAGCATGCTGGCGCAGCCACTGGCGTCGTCGTTGGCGCCCCCGCGCATGTGGTCCAGGTGCGCCGTGTAGACGATCGCCTGGTTGCGAATCCGGCTCCCCGGAAGCGTGCCGATCAGGATCTGCATTCTTCCCGGCGTCGCGATGCGGGTCTCGATCCTGACGCGCGCCACCACCGGCTTGCCCGCGCGCATCATCTCGCGCAGGTCTTCGGCCGCGTGGAGAGAGATCGAAAAGGCCCAGGTGGGCTCGCGCCCGTTCTCGCCTTGCGCCGGGATGGTCTGCCAGCCGATGTGGCCGGGAAAATCGAAGGCCGGCCCCGGCCAGCGCGGGGCGCAGGCGATCACGCCGGCGGCGCCGCGTTGAAACACCGCCAGCCGGAAGACGCGATCCAGGCGCCCGCAGGCCAGCACGATCTTGCCCCGCACTTCCTTTGCGGAGTAATCCGCCTCCTGGTCGCCATTCCCGAGATCGACCAGGGGCGCCGTCAGGTCCGCGCCGCGGCTGTTGACGGCGATGGCCGTGCCCGCGTCCGCCCAGCTTCCAATCTTGCGCTCCACCGGCTCGGTAATCCACAATTCGCCGGCGACGCCGGTCCAGCCCGGCTGGTTGTAGGGCAGCTCGACGACGCGCGTATCGGCGATGCCGATGCGCTTCAGCTCGCCCTCGACGTAGCGCATGGCCTCGACATAGCCCTCGCTGCCGATGTTGCGGTCGAACTCGGCGATGCGGTTGGTCCAGTGCCAGGCGCGGTCGCCCGAGACCTCGTTCCGGAGCGCGTTCCACTCCGCGGAGGACAGCAGGGTCTGCTCGGCGAAGGAGGAGGCGGCACAGGCCAGACAGAGCAGGGCGGTGAGACGCGGCATGGTACAATCCTAGACCAAACTCAAGGAACATGTTCACCACAGTCGCGGGCAATCGGATCTATTATGAATCGCGCGGCGAAGGAAGCGCTGTGGTTTTCATCCACGGATTGGGCGGCGCGTGTTCGATCTGGTATCCGCAGGCGCAGGCGCTGAGCGCGCGCCAGCGCACCGTCATCTACGACTGGTTGGGCTCGGGCAATTCCGCAAAGCCGCGCGGGGAACATTCCGTCGAGGCCTGGGCCGCGGAAGCCAAGGGTCTGTGCGACGCGCTGGAGATCTCCGCCGCCGCGTTCGTGGGGCACTCGCTGGGGGCGGCCGTGGCTGTAACGGTCGCCGCCCGCTACCCCGAGCTGGCGCGCGCCATCGCGCTGCTGGGGCCGGTGACGAAGCTGCCCGAGGCGGCGGTGAACGCTATCCGCGACCGGGCCGCAAAGGTGCGGTCCGAGGGCATGGGGCCGATGGCGGACGCGCTGCCCATGGGCGCGCTGGCTGCCGCGACTCGCGAGCGGAATCCGGCTGTGCACGCGCTGTTCCGCGCGCTGATCCTGGCCAACGACGCCGCCTCCTATGCGGCTCACTGCGAAGCGCTGCTTCGCGCGGATGCCAGCGCCCTGCTGGGCGAGGTGCGCTGTCCGGCGCTGCTGATAGCCGGAGAGGCCGATCCCACCGCGCCGCCGGCGGCGGTCCAGGAACTGGCTGGCCGGATAGCCGGGAGCCGAGTGGTGGAGATTGCGGACGCCGCGCACGCCATGCAACTGGATCAGCCCGCCGAGGTCGGCCGCGTTCTGGGAGAGTTCTTCGAAGCCGTGCTGTGAAGGGGGCCATGCCATGCCACGAATCGAATGCGATCTGGCGGTCCACAACGCCCTGATCATCGACGCGACCGGCGCCGAGGCGTTTCCCGGCGCACTGTTCGTCAAGGATAAGCGCATCGCCGCGGTCCACCGGGGTCCTGCGCCCGAGTTCTCCGCGGCCCGCGCGATCGACGCGAAGGGAGGCGCCGTTCTGCCAGGCATGACCGACGGCCACTGGCATCCCAGCTACTACAACGCCAAGGCGATCGCCGATCTGGACATCCTGTCGCCCATCGAAGAGACCATGATCCACGCGGTCCGCCACTGCCAGTTGATGCTGGAATGCGGATTTACGATGGCGCTGTGCGCCGGCGCGCACCATCGCATCGACGTCGCCCTGCGCAACGCGGTGAATGCCGGGGAGATCCCCGGTCCCCGCATGCTGGCCGCGGGCCGCGATATCTGCTGCACGGCGGGCCTCACCGACTGGAATCCCGGCTGGTGGAAGCTCGGCCTGGAGGGCCTCACGATCATCGCCGACGGCGAAGACGAGATCCGCAAAGCGGTCCGGCTCAACGTCAAGGAGACCGCCGACGTGATCAAGCTGTTCGTCTCCGGGGAAGGCGCCTCGTTCAACTGCAACCAGTACCAGTTGACCTGCACGCGCGCGGAGCTCGACGCCTTTGTCGACGAGGTGCACCGGCGCGGCCGCCTGGCCTCGGTTCACGTGCGCGACCGCCTGGGCTCGCGCTGGTGCGCGGAAGCCGGGGTCGACATCATCAATCACGCCACCTACGCCGACGACCAGACGCTGGAGATCATCCAGGAGAAGGATCTGACGCTGGTGCCGGCGCTGGGCTACATCTTCGGCGTCTTCGAGCGCGGGGAGCAATTCGGCCTGGACGCCGCGTTTCGAAAGGCCTCCTTCGCCCAGGAGGACCGCGATTCGGGATGCGAAGTGATTCGCAAGGCGCGCCGCTTAGGGATTCGCGTGGTGACCGGCGGCGACTACGGCTTCGCCTGGGTCCCGCACGGCGAGTACGCGCGCGACCTGAAATACCTCGTCGACCATATGGGATTCACGCCCCTGGAGGCGATCATCGCGGCGACTCGCCACGGCGCCGAGCTGCTGCGCATGGCCGGGGACTGCGGGACGCTGGAGGCCGGCAAGGCGGCGGACTTCCTGGTGGTGGACGGCAACCCGCTGGAGGACATCTCCATCCTGGCCGACCGGCGGCGGCTGGCGTATGTCTTCAAGGATGGGGAGGCGGTCGCGCACGGAGCGGCCTCCGCGGCCCGCTCGTAGCCAGATAGACCAGGAGGGCGCCGAGCGCAGATCAGGCGGCCTACAGCGCTCCTGCCGCGACTGCACGCTTCCCCTAGACTGAAGGTGTTGACAAGGACCCGCACGTAGTGGAACATGTTCTTACGCAAAGGGGGCCTCCATGAAGACAATGCGAGTGTTTGGGCTTCTGGCGTGCGCCGGCGCGCTGGTGGCGCAGCATGTCGCCTCCTCGATCACCGGCGACGTGGCCGACCCCAGCGGGCTGCCGCTGGGGCTCGCCAGAGTGACGCTGGTCAACGCCGCCACGCGTGGGCAACTGGAAACCCTGACCGACGACCTGGGCGTGTTCGAGTTCCTTTCGCTGGCGCCGGGGGCCTACGACGTGGAAGTGGTCTCGGCCGGATTCAAGAAGCTGGTCAAACCGGGTCTGCGCTTGCCCGCCAATCAGCGGCTGTCCACCGGCACGCTGACGCTGGAGCTGGGCGGGGTGAGCGAAACGGTCACCGTGTCCGGCCGCGTCGAAACGGTGCAGTCGGTCAGCTCGGAACGGAGCGTTGTGCTCGACCGCCTGTTTATCGACAACCTGCAGGCGCTTTCCCGCGATCCGATGGAGCTGGTGGGGATGCTGCCGGGCGTGGTGATCGGGGGAGGGAACAGCGTCGCGGTCCAGTCGCCGCAGACGCTGCGGACCATGTCGGTGCAGGGCGGGCGGAACAACCGCACCAACTTCACGGTCGACGGCATCGGCGCGCTCAACATACGCACCAACGCGGCTTTCGCCGTCTCGCCTACCATGGACGCGGTCGAGGAAGTCCAGGTCCAGCTCTCCAACTACCAGGCCGAGTACGGGCGCTCGGCCGGCCCCACCATCAACTTCAGCACTCGCGCCGGATCGCAAGGCTTTCATGGCGGGGCCTACTTCTTCCTCCGGAACGAGGCGCTAAACGCCAACAGCTTCAGCCAGAACCGCTTCGGCCAGCCCCGGCAGCGCTATCGCTACCGGACGCAGGGACTCACCGCGGGCGGGCCGGTCTACATCCCCGGCAAATTCAACCGGGCCAAGAACAAGCTGTTCTTCTTCTTTTCCGAATCGCAGCAGCCGACGGTCTTTCCGGCGGGGCTGGCGCAGGTCACCATGCCGACCGTCCTCGAGCGACGCGGCGATTTCTCCGAGACCGTGGACCAGAAGGGCGCACTGCTGGCCATCCGCGATCCGCTGACCCGCGAGCCTTTTGCGGGCAATCGCATCCCCGCCAGCCGGATCAACGCGGCGGGAGTCTCGCTGCTCAACATCTTCCCGCTGCCCAACATCGCCGATAAGCAGCGCCGGTTCAACTACCAGGCGGCGCAGATTCCCCTGGAAACTCCGCGCCGCGAAGAGCTTCTCAAACTGGACTATAGCCCCACCAGCCGCTACACCGTCAGCGGCCGCTATATCCAGGAGTTCAACGACCAGATCAACGACGGCGTCACCAACTACGCGCTGCTGCGCACCCGCCTGGCCCGGATCGGCAAGAACATCTCGGTCCGCTCGGTCCAGAACCTCTCCGCCACCCTGGTCAACGACCTCACGTTCGGTTACAACCGCCTGCGCAACGACACCGTCCCCCGGGACGCATCGGACCTGGCCAAGGTGCAACGGAGCCCGCTCGGCATCACGCTGGGCCAATTCAACAAGTCCGGCAACCCCGCCGACCTGATACCCGCCCTCAGCTTCGGAGCGCTGCTCTCCGGCGAGGCGACGCCGACCATCCAGCAGCCCTTCGGCCAACAGAAGCTGGAGACCTACAGCCTGGTGGAGAACCTCTCCAAGCACACCTGACGGCATGTCCTCAAGGCCGGTGTCTACTACGAACGCTCGCTGGCCGGCGAGCAGCTCGGCGGGAACAATTTCGCCGGCGCCTTCAATTTCATGATCGACAACAACAACCCCGGCGACGCCCGCCACCCGTACGCCAATGCGGCGCTGGGAAACTTCGACACGTACCGCGAAGTGTCGTCGCGGCCGGTGACGCCGTTCCGTTTCACGAACCTGGAAGTCTACGCGCAGGACAACTGGCGGGCCGGCAAGAAGCTGACGCTGGAGTACGGATTGCGGGTCTACTGGCATCCGCCCGAGTACGTGGCGACGGGCGCCATGGCGGGCTTCGACGCCAGCCGGTACGATCCGGCGCGCCGGGTGCGGCTGTATGAGCCCTTCCGCTCGCCTCAGGGCATCGTGGGACGCGATCCGGCGAGCGGCGCGCTGGTTCCCAACGCGCTCATCGGCGCCCTGGTTCCGGGCAGCGGCGACATCGGCAACGGCATGCTCCTGGGGCCGGACCCCGGCGCCCCGAGCGGTCTGTTCAACCATCGCGGCGCCCACTTCGCGCCCCGCGCCGGATTTGCCTGGGATCCCTTCGGCAAGGGCGACACGGCGGTCCGGGGCGGTCTGGGCGTGTTCTACGACCGCGCCTCCGGCGCCATCGCCCAATCCCTGGCCGGGAATCCGCCGGTGGTCCTGACGCCCACGGTCTATTACGGCAATCTGAGCAACTTCCTCGGGTCTTCCGGCGTTCTGTTCCCGCAAACCGTGGTGGGCATCGACCCGCGGTCTAAACTGCCCACGGTGGTGAACTTTTCGATCGGCGCGCAGCGCCGGATCGCCAGCCTGTTTACTCTGGACACGGCCTACGTCGGCTCGCTGGCGCGTCATTTGCCCGCCACGCGGGATATCAACACCACGCCGCTCGGGGCGACTTTCCGGAGGGAAAACGAGGATCCGACCGCCCCGGGCCGGCCGCTCCGGCCCACGCTGCTGCGCCCCTACCGGGGTTATGACAGCATCGTGATCCACGAGTTTCAGTCCAACGCCAGCTACCATTCGTTTCAGACACAGGTGACACGCCGTTTTGGCCGCCGGTTCAATGTGTACAGTTCGTGGACGTGGTCCAAAGCGCTCGGCTACGCCGACTTCGACGGGGACCGCCGCTCGTTTCTGCTTCCCGGCTGGCGCGACTACGGCCGCTCCAACAACGACGTCACGCACAACCTTAACGCCAGTTTCATTTATGCGATGCCGGATCTGTTTTCCCTCCGGATCCTGGGCGGCTGGATGTTGAGCGGAACCTCGAATGTCCGCAGCGGCCGTCCCTGGGCCGTGCCCTACACCCAGCCGGGCGCCGACTTCACCGGGTCCACCGAAGGCGGGCGGATCAACGTCGTGGCCAGCCCGGATCTCGCCAAGAGCGAGCGCACCTTCGAGCGCTGGTTCAACCCGGCCGCCTTCGCCCGTCCCCGTCAAGGCTTCTTCGGCGTTACGCGCCCGGAGGAGGCCGACTTTGGCAACGCCCCGCGCGACGTCTATCGCGGTCCGGGCATTGCCAACTGGAACCTCTCGCTGGCCAAGACCTTCGCGATCCGCGAGCGGCATCAGTTACAGCTCCGCTCGGAGTTCTACAACGCCTTTAACCACACCCAGTTCAACCGCGTGAACAGCAACGCCCGCTACAACGCCGCCGGGGAGCAGACCAACCCGCAGTTCGGCGAGGTGAGCGGCGTCGACAGCCCGCGGGTCATCCAGTTGTCGCTGCGCTATCAGTTTTGACGGGCGGGCCGGATTGAAACGTTTCGCCCTTTGCTACCACTACTTGGGCGGGTGGGTAACGGCGGGGCTAAGCTGCTTCCACCCTCCTACCATAGCGACTGGCGGCCTCTCCGCCGCCCGGCAATCCCTGGCGGCGAAGAGGTCGCGTTTTTTTTCGTGTTCTGTCGTGTTTTGTCGCCTTTTGTAGTGTCTTGACGGGCTTGTCGATGGCGCGAGACTGTCGCAAGCTGTGTCGCCAGTTTGTCGCAAGTCGTCACGGGCCGGCGGCTGGGCGATAAACCAGCCGATTCGTAGCGCCCTCCGCCATGAGCACCCCCTTGTCGATCAGGATGCGCAAGTCGCGCTGCAACGATCGTCGATGAACGCCCGGACAATTGGCCGCGAAGTCCTGAATCCGGAACTCACCTTGTTCCAGCGCGAGTTTGAGCGCGATGCGCTGCCGCCCCGACAGTT
>JACOSH010000341.1 GCA_016178945.1 Acidobacteriota bacterium | reverse complement strand
TCGCCGCCGCGGCGCACCTGTCGCCGTTGGTGGACTACGCGGATCTGGACGGGAATCTGCTAATCGCCAACGATCCGTATGCCGGGATCGGGGTGAAGCAGGGCAAGCTGATCCTGCCGGACCGGCCGGGGCTGGGGCTGCAGAGTTCAGGTGTCAGGTGTTAGGTGTTAGGTGTCTGGCGTGTGCGCCTCTTATGGCAGCGGGATGCGGTAGAGGTTGCGCTGCACGGTGACGCGCGGTACGGCGTAGACCGAGGGGGACGGCCCCAGGGCCACGTCCAGGCCCTCGATGGCGGTGACCGCGGGGAGGCTGGCAAGCTTTTCAGCGGATCCGCCTACGGCGGCCAGCGAATCGGGGAAGTGCTTTCCCGCGGGGACTGGCAGGACGTAGGTGGTTTGTACCGAGCGCATTCCGCTGGTGGGTCTTACCTCGATAGTGAGGCGCCGGCCGTCCGGCGACCATCTGACCGAGTCAGGTACGCGCACGGGCGATCCGCCCGCAAGGGGAATCAGCTCGGCCACTGGGCTTGTTTCGCCCGCTACCGCGATCAAGGCGCTGATCCATTCTCCATCCGGCGAAACACCGCTAACGATCAGGATCGGCCTTTGCAAGGCCTTGCTTCGCCCCGCTCCGTCTTCCCGAATCCGATAGAGGAAGTTGGTGGCGCCCTCCACCACCCGGTAGAAGATCTCCCCAGTGGCAATGTACCTGGGCTGGTCGCCTTGCGCCGAAGGGATCTTGCGGGGGGCAAACCGGCGCTCCGTCGACAGCAGCCATAGCTGCGGCTTGCCGTCCGGCTCGGGGACCTCGATCACCGCGCGCTTCCCGTCGGGCGAAAGATCGAAACTATTGATGTCGAGGCCCGGCGCCAGGCCCTCGCTCTGGCCGGAGGCGAGATCCGTAACCGTCAACTCGTTGATCCCCGGGGAGCGCTTGCGATTGAGGTAGTAGAGCCGCTTGAAATCCGGCGCGAACGCCGGGCTCTTCGCGTACCCTTCCGTGGAGACCTGGCGTTCGCCGGAGGCGTCGTGCATCCACAGCACGCTCTGCCGCAAGCCCACGGAAGTAACGACCGAGCGGCCGTCGGGGGCGACCGTGAGGCCCTCTTCCTCGGTGGCGCCGGCGGTGATGCGCTCGGGCACTCCATCCGGGAAGCGCTGGCGCCAGAGGTGGAAGCCGCCGCCCGGCGCGGCGCTGAAATACATCCATTGGCCGTCCGGCGACCAGGCGGCGAAGGTGCACGGCCCGGGCGGGCCTACCCGGCGGCCGGCCGAGCTGCCGTCCAGCGGCGCCAGCCGGCAAGGCAACCAGCCGTTGTTCTCCATCTCGACGATCAGGGCCGACTTGCGGTCGGGCGAGGGGTAGGAACGGTGGCCCATGCCGCGCTCGTGCGGCGGCACGTAAACGTCGCGAGACTCGGCGCGGCTCTCCGCCGCGCTGACGATGGCCATGTGCATGCCGCTCTTGATCTCGGAAAACAGCAGGCGCTGCGTGTCGATCCAGACCAGGCCGGAAGCATTGGGCAGCCACTTTCTCGGCTCCCCGCCCAGCACGGGGACGACCCAGGTGTCCCAGGAAAACCCTTCGTCCACCACAGTGTAGGCGATGCGCGATCCCTCCGGCGAAAAGACCGGGCTCATTTTGGAACGATTGTCGCGGGTGAGCTGAACGGCTTCTCCATCCGGCAGCAGTTTGACCCAGATCTGGCCGCGCGTCGCGAACGAGCCAGGCCCTCGGATGTAGGCGAGCATGCGCCCATCGGGCGACAGCGCGGGCTGGGTGACCGAGTCCGGGACATTGGTGATCTGGACATACTCGCCGCGCGCGGGCGCCGCCTTTCGGGAAGACCACAACCAGTAAACGCCACCCGCCAGCAGGACGAGGGCGGCCGTGGCGGCAAGGGGCAGAAGGCGCCGGCGCGGCGGGGGCTGGGCGGGGGCGGCCGGAGCACGGCCCGACTCGGTGTCGCGGCGCAGGCGCTTCAGATCGCCGCGCAGCTCGGCGGCGCTCTGGTAGCGGAGCTCCGGATCTTTCTCGAGCGCCTTGCCGATGATGCGAGCGAGCTCGGCGGGAACTTCGGGGTTGAGGCCGGCGGGCGGCGCGGGTTGGCGGTTGAGGATGGCCTCGAAGGTCACCGGCAGCGTGTCGCCGGCAAAGGGGCGCAGCCCGGTCGCCATTTCGTAAAGCACCGTACCGAAGGAAAACAAGTCCGAGCGCGCATCCACCTCCTGGCCGCGGGCTTGCTCCGGAGACATGTAGGCCGCCGTGCCCATCACGATACCGGGGCTCGACAGCGCCTCGCCGACCGTGGCAGTTTGTAGATCGGAGGCGCTCCGGGGCGCCAGTTTCGCCAGCCCGAAATCCAGAATCTTGACGGGCCCGCGCCGGGTGATAAAAATGTTGGCGGGCTTGATGTCGCGGTGAATGATGCCCTGGGAGTGGGCGGCGTCGAGCGCGTCGGCGACCTGAGCCGCCACATCCAGGAGCTCCTCGACCGGCGGCCGTCCCCGGCTCAGGCGCTCCTTGAGGGTCTGGCCTTCGAGCAGCTCCATCACCAGGAAGTGCTGCTCCTGGTGCTCTCCGATATCGTGCACGGTGCAGATGTGCGGGTGATTCAAGGCGGAAGCCGCGCGCGCTTCGCGCTTGAAACGCTCGATAGCCGCGCTGTCCCGCGAGAGAGCGGCCGGCAGGAACTTCAGCGCCACCACGCGGCCCAAGCGGGTGTCTTCGGCTTGATAGACCACACCCATCCCGCCGCTGCCCACCTTCCCGGTAACGCGGTAGTGCGCGACCGTCTGGCCGATCATCGTGCGGCCATTTTACTACTTTGTGAAGGGGCGCAACGCCTCGCATGGCGAGCGACCAAGACGATCGGGGAAGCATCACCGGAACCGTCACCCAACGAGAGCACTGGCGCCGAACGCAGGGGGCTAAGGCTTCCTAATACCGGTCGAGCAGGGCGGCTGCCAGAAAGAGCCTGCCATGCTGCATCGGTTCCGCCACCATGCTGTGCATTTCGGTGATGCCTTCCTGAAAGATCGGCCCTGCTTGCAGCCGCATTCGCATACTCCGCTGGAGTACACTGAACTGTGCAGACCGTCGTGGAGACACCAGCCTTTCTGGGCGAACTACGGTCCTTGGGATTGCCGGAGGCCGAGCGGCTTGCCATCGTCGCGTGGATTGCAGCCAACCCGGGGGCCGGTGATGTGATCGAAGGAACGGGTGGCGCGCGGAAGGCGCGGTTCGCCGGAGGAGCAAGGGAAAAAGCGGCGGCTACCGTGTCATCACATTCTTCTCTGGGCCGGACACTCCAGTTTTCTTGCTCAACATGTTCGCGAAGAACGAGAAAGCCGATTTGACGCCGAAAGAACGGCGTGTCTTGAAGAGCATCTTGGCGGATATCGTCAAGACCTACAGACCTAAAAGGAAGCCGGGATGAAGATGCAAAAGAGGAAACCAACCGCGGGCGAACGAATGATCGAGAGTGCCCGACAGGCACTCGCTTTCGCCAAGGGCAAGGAAAACCACGGGTGTGAGGTACATGTCCCGAAGGACATCGACGTTAAGGCGATCAGGGAGAAGATCGCTCTTTCTCAAGGCGAGTTTGCCAAGCTGTTCGGCTTAAGCAAACGAACCTTAGAACATTGGGAGCACGGACGCCGAATCCCCAGCGGCCCCGCTCGGGCCTTCCTGACAGTAATCGCACGTGAACCGGACGCAGTTCGGCGCGCGCTGCTTGCCTAAGGCGTGGTACAGCCCAGGGGGATGAAAGTTGGATTCAGAATCGGATTCAATTGGCGCCTGCGAGGCCCAATGCATAGAAGCAAAGCCGCGATAGTGGCTGTAGAATCCATAGCCGGAGATCTAGAAATCTAGAAATTACGAATCAGCTGCTCTACCCACTGGGGTAGGGTAGGCGATCTTCATGACGGAGAGAGAACATGATGCGCATGGCACGTCCGAGCCATCCGGGACAGTTCATCAGGATGGAAGTGATCGAGCCCTTGGGGTTGTCCGTTACCGAGAGCGCCAAGATCCTCGGCGTGACGCGGCCCGCCCTATCGGCTCTACTCAACGGCCGCGCCGCGCTGTCCCCCGAGATGGCTTTGCGAATCGAGAAAGCTTTCGGCCAGAAAATGGACACGCTTCTGCGCATGCAGACGGCCCACGAAATCGCCGGGACCCGCGAAAGGGAAGGGGACATCAGAGTCAAGCGGTATGTCCGAAACGCCTGAAGCCGGAGCTTCCCGGGCACTGATGCACGAAGGCAAACAGCGGGAACCGAGTACCGGCGTCCGCCGTTCCATTGCGCCCTGAATTCCTGGAAGGCAGCACCGCAGTGCGCCGCGTCATCGACGCCGATGCGGAGCTCGCGTGCAACGGCTGTCCTGCCGTGGGATCATGAAGATTGACCGTCCAGCGTGGCGAGAGAACCAGCGATGACCATTGAACTGAAGCCCGAACAGGAGCGCATCATCCAAGAGGAGATTCAAAGCGGCCACTTCCACAGCGCCGACGAGGTGCTCGATCATGCCCTGGCTGCGTTGCGGCAAAAGGAACATGAGCCGCCGGCTCCCAGCCCCCGCAAGAATCTCGTGCAGTTGTTCGCCGAATCGCCACTTGCAGGCGCTGAGCTCGATTTTGACCGGGACCGAGATTTCGGCGCCGACGTCGAGTTATGAGCGGTTTCCTCCTTGACACCAATGTCCTCTCGGAGTTGACTCGCGTGAAGCCCGAAGCCAGGGTGACCGGCTGGCTTCAAAACGCCTCCGAAGATGACCTTTACGTCAGCGTGCTCACGCTGGGTGAAATTCGCAAAGGGATCGAACTAATGGCCCCAGGGAAGCGGCGCGAGCAGATTCAAGAGTGGTTGGAAACCGTTCTTCGAACCTGGTTTGACGGGCGGGTGATCTCCGTCGATCAGGCGGTAGCCGAACGTTGGGGCGTGCTTAGGGCCCAGGCGAAGCGTGCCGGAACGCCTCTTTCGGTCATTGATGGCCTGCTGGCGGCGACCGCGGCGCAACACAATCTCGCAGTTGTCACCCGCAACATCAGGCACTTCGACGGCGCTGGAGCCTCCCTTTTCGACCCCTGGAAGCACCCTAGCGCTGAGTGACCGGGCGGTCACTCTCATGGTATGCTCGACCCAGTCTCCGCCTTTTGCAGCCAAGGAGGTTGGTTATGAGGTCAGCGTTTTGTCTGCTTCTCATTGGGGCCTTGTCCGCCCAAAACGACCGGGGAACCATCACCGGCACGGTTCAGGACCCAACCAGCGCGGTGGTGCCGAACGCGACCGTAATCGCAACGAACGTCGGGACGGGCGCGGCGTCCAAGACCGCCGCCACCGGCACGGGCAACTACACGATTCCATCCTTGCCGGCCGGAGTGTACGTCCTGACCGTCGAAGCGCCGGGCTTCAAGAAACTGGTTCAAGCCGGAATCGAGGTGCAGGTCGCGCAGACGGCCCGTATCGACGTTACGCTGCAGGTCGGCGCCGCCACCGAGTCCATTACCATTACCACCGAAGCGCCGCTGCTCAAGAGCGAGAGCGCCGAGCAGAGCACGATCATTTCGGGCGAGCGGATCAACGAGCTGCCGCTGAACTTCGGCGGCGGAGGCGGCAACGTCGGCGCCATCCGCAGCGCGTACTCGTTCAATCTGCTGTCGCCGGGTGTTTCCGGCTTCGGAGGTCCGAATAGCGGCGACAGCGCCAACGTCAACGGCCTCCAGCAGAATACGTTCCGCGTCCAGGTGGAGGGCCAGGACGCCACCAGCCAGAACGACATCGGCTGGACGTCGACGGTCTCCCAGCCGTCGGTCGACATGATCCAGGAGTTCTCCCTCCAGACGAGCAACTTCGCGGCCGAGTTCGGTCAGATCGGCGGGGGCCTCGACAACTTCACCACCCGGTCCGGAACCAACTCTTTTCACGGCACGGCGTACGAATACTGGACCAACGAAGCGCTGAACGCAACCCGCCCGTTCACGTACGCGAACCCGCGCAGCCGCAAGAACGACTTTGGCGGCACGATCGGAGGGCCGGTCTGGATCCCCAAAGTTTACAAGGGCCAGAACCAGACCTTCTTCTTCTTCAACCTGGAGATTTACCGCAACATCGTCAACACGGCTGGAAACTTCATCACGCTGCCCACCTCGGCCATGCGCGGCGGCGACTTCAGCGCGCTCCTGACGGGCCGGCAACTGGGGACGGATCCCTCGGGAGCGGCCATCCTGGAGAACGCGATCTACGATCCCGCCACGGCGAGCACGGTGAATGGGCAGATCCTGAGGACTCCGTTCCCGGGCAACATCGTCCCGCAGAGCCGATTCGATCCCGTCGCAAAAAAGATTCAGGACCTGATCCCCTCGCCGAGCCGCGCGGGCTTGACCCTGAACTTCGCGCAAAATACGGCCAACTACAAGCGCCAGGCGATTCCCGCCTTCAAGATCGACCACATCCTGAAAGACAACTCGAAAGTATCGTTCTATTACTCGAAGCAGACGACCGACCAGCTTACCGGTCCCGATGGCCTTCCCGATCCGATCACAGCGGTCCGCGTCCAGGCGATTTATGGGACCACTGCGCGGGCCAACTACGACCGGTCGATCACGCCGACTTTGCTGCTCCATGCCGGCGCCGGTCTGCAGCGCTTCCACAACCCGGACAGCTCGCCGGCGCCGGTCTTGGGGTACGACGCGGCGGGCCAGCTCGGCTTCACCGGAAGCGCCACCAGCCCGGGAGGCTTCCCCCGCATCAATGGATTTATGGGCGCCGCGCTGGGGGCCGGATCGAGCGTGAATTTCGGGCCCAGCAACGCGAACAGCTACTTCGACACCGCCTTCACGGGCAGCGCGAACGTGGCCTACATTCGCGGGAACCATGCTTACAAGGTGGGCGCCGAGTGGAGATTGAATAGCTGGACGGACCGCAATACCCGCGGCTCTCAGGGCATTCTCAACTTCAGCGCCGCCGAGACCGGGCTGCCGTACCTGTCGAACACCAACATCGGCGGTGGAACAATCGGATTCGCCTACGCCAGCTTTCTGCTCGGGCTGGCCGATTCCGCCACGGTCAATGCCGTGCAGGATCCACAATGGCGCAAACAGGCCTGGGGTCTTTTCGCCCAGGACACCTGGAAGGTCACGCGAAAGCTGACGCTCGACTACGGTCTCCGCTGGGACCTGCAGAGCCAGGGCCACGAAATCTGGCACCGGACGAGCATGTTCGGGCCCACGATTCCCAATCCATCGGTCGGCAACCTTCCGGGCGGTCTGGTCTACGAAGGCTACGGCTCGGGCCGCTGCAATTGCGAGTTCTCGCGAACCTATCCGTACGCGGTGGCGCCCAGACTCGGCGTGGCCTATCAGATCAATGCGAAGACGGTGATCCGGGGCGGGTGGGGCATCAGCTATTCGCAGCTTCCGACCTACTTCTACATTACCAATGGCGCATTACTGGGAGTGGGTTTCAATCAGGCGGCGTTCACGGCGCCCTCGTTCGGAACGGCGGGCGCGGTCCTGAGGAACGGCCTGAAGACCGATCTGACCCAGCTCTACCAGGCGTCGCTCAATCCCGGGCTGGTGCCCAATCCGGGCCAGTTGAATTCGCCGAACTATCTTGTCGATCCGAATGCGGGCCGCCCGTCGCGCATCTCGCAGTGGAACATCGGCCTGCAGCGTCAGGTGACAAGAGACATCGTCGTCGAAGCGGCCTACGTCGGCAACCGGGGCGCCTGGATCAGTCAGCCGAGCGGCATCTTCGCATCCAATACGCTGGTGAATCTCAACGCGGTCAATCCCGCGACTCTGGCCGCGCGGGGCATCGATCCCGCCACGACGGCCGGGCAGACGCTGTTGCTGTCGACGTTTGCCTCCGGAACGCCGCAACGAAACGGATTCAGCCCGCCGTATGCGGGCTTCCCACAAGGCTCCACGCTGGCGCAGGCGCTGCGCCCATTTCCGCAGTTCAGCAACATCCCGCTGGTTTGGGCGCCGCTGGGACGGAGCTGGTACGATTCGCTGCAAACCAAGTTCACCAAGCGGCACGCCTACGGGCTCAGTGTCCAGGCCGCGTTCACCTGGTCGAAATCGCTGGCCAACCCGGCCGGAACGGTCAACAATGTCTTCAACCGGGGCGTGAACAAGGCGATCTCCAGTTTCGATCAGCCGTTGATCTTCAACATGGGCTTCAACTACGACACCCCGCGGATCAAGAAGAATCGTCTTCTGAACCTGGCGGCCGGCGGTTGGACCGTCGGCGGACTGGTTGGATACGCCACCGGCGCGCCGGTTCCCACCCCGACGGCAACCACCAACATGAGCTCCCTGTACAGCCAAAACACGCTCATGAATCGCGTGTCCGGCCAGCCGCTGTTCCTGAAGGATCTGAACTGCCACTGCATCGACCCGAACAAGGACTTCGCGTTCAATGCGGCCGCGTGGCAGAATCCCGCGGCGGGCGCCTGGGGATCCGCGGCGCCTTACTACGGCGACTTCCGCTATGCACGCCGTCCGCTCGAACAGTTGAGCGTGGGCCGCAGGTTCGCGATCCGCGAGCGAATGTCGCTGCAGGTGCGGGCCGAGTTCTTCAACATCTTCAACCTGACCTATCTGGCGAACCCGGCGTTGACCGCTCCCACACAGCCGCAGGCCCGCAATGCGGCGGGCGTTCCGACCTCGGGCTGGGGCTTCATCAATTCGACGTCGCTGTATACTCAACCACGGAATGGACAACTGGTGGCGAGGTTCACCTTCTGAGCTGCGATTTGTCTTAGGGGTCAGCCTGCTGGTGCAAGGCGCGATCGCGGCTCCCCGGAATACCGGGAGTCTTTCCTGCGCGCCCTGCCACCGGCGAATCTTCGAAGCGTATTCGCGAACGCCGATGGCTCAGAGCAGCGGCGCACCGGCAGGGGATGCCGCCGGAAGGAGCTTTGTCCGCGCGGGCTATCGGTATCGGATCAGCCGGGACGGCGCGGGCCTGTGGTTGGATCTCGACAAGGATTCCGTGAAAGCCCGGAAGCGTTTGAGCCACTTCGTGGGCTCCGGCGCCATGGCCCGCGCCTACCTGCTCGAGGCAGACGGTTTTCTCTTCGAAGCGCCGGTCGCATACTATGCCGCGAGCCGGAAGTGGGACCTGGCGCCCGGCTATGGCCTGTACACCTATCCTTTCCTGGCGCGATCGATTCAGCCGGGTTGCCTGTCATGCCATGCAACCGGCGTGGAGCCTGTTCCCGGTACGCAGAGCCGCTTCCGCTCGCCGCCGTTTCATGAAGCTGGAATCGGGTGCGAGCGCTGTCATGGTCCCGGAAGTGAGCACGTAGCCAGTCGCGGCAGCATCGTGAATCCGGCAAAGCTCGCGGCGGACCGCCGGGACAGCATTTGCGCACAGTGCCACCTGCAAGGCGAGGTCCGCGTGATGCGGCCCGGCAAGGACTGGAGCTCCTATCAACCGGGTGAGCGGCTGGCGGATACGATGACGATATTTGTGCGAGGCGGCGCCGACTTGAAGGTCACGAGCCATGGAGAGAGATTGGCGCAGAGCGCCTGTAAACAGGCCGGGGGCGAACGAATGTGGTGTGGATCCTGTCACGATCCGCATGCGCTGCCGAAACCGGCGGAACGAGCCGCGTGGTTTCGCTCCAAGTGCCTGGCCTGCCACGAAACGGGAGCTTGCCGCGAGAGGCTCGCGGCGCGCCGAAACGCCGGCGACGATTGCACCGCCTGTCACATGCCCAAGAATCCCGTGGTGGATGCGCAGCACGTGGTCTACACGGACCACTCGATCCCG
>JACOSH010000151.1 GCA_016178945.1 Acidobacteriota bacterium | reverse complement strand
GCGACCGCTACCGGCAGTTTCCAACCCGCGGGCTGCGCATCACGCTGGCCAAGTGGATCGCGCGGGCGGACCATCCGCTCACCGCGCGGGTCATGGTGAATCGCATCTGGCAACAGCACTTTGGACGGGGGATCGTCGAAACGCCCAGCGACTTCGGCCGCAACGGCGCGCGGCCCACTCATCCGGAGCTTCTGGACTGGCTGGCGCTGAAGTTCATCGAAGAAAAGTGGAGCGTCAAGGCGATGCACCGGCTGATGATGACCTCAGGCGCCTACCTGCAGGCCGCGGAGAATCCGGCGGTGCGCGACCCGGCGGCGGACCCGGCCAACCGGCTGTTGTGGCATTTCTCGCGGCGGCGCCTGGACGCAGAGGCGATCCGCGACAGCATCCTGTATCTGAGCGGGCGGTTGAATCCGGAGCGCGGCGGGCCCAGCGTCTTTCCGCCGCTGCCGGCGGACCTGGCCGATTTTGCCCGCTACGGCCGCACGGGCGGGGATATGTGGGAGCCCAACGAGCGGCCGGAAGACGATCGCAGGCGGAGCGTGTACACCTTCCAGCGGCGCTCGCTGCCGCAGCCCATGATGCTGGCCTTCGATGCCCCGGTTTTCAGCGAATCCTGCGAGCGGCGCAGCGTAACCACCACGCCGTTGCAGGCCTTGTCGATGATGAACGGCGATCTGGTCAACGACGAAGCCGCGCACCTGGCCGACCGGATCGCCGGCCAGGCGGGCGCCGATGCGCGGGGCCGAGTCCGCCGGGCGTTTGAGATCGTTTTGAGCCGGCCGCCGGCGCCGGACGAGATGGAGAAGTTCGCGGCCTTTCCGGGCGGTCTGGCGGCGGCCTGCCGGGTGCTGTTGAACTCCAACGAATTCCTGTATATTGAGTGAGAGCCATGAACCGGCGCGATTTCCTCACGCAGTCGTACCTGGGGCTGGGCGGGCTGGCGCTGTCGGCGCTGGGCGCGCCCAAGGGCGCGGAGAACCCGCTGCTGCCGCGGCCGCAACATTTTCCGGTCAAGGCCAAGCGCTGCATCTTTCTGTTCATGGAAGGCGGCGTGAGCCAGATGGATCTGTTCGAGCACCGTCCCGCGCTGCAACAGTACGCCGGCCGGCAGATCCCGCCGCCGCGCGGTACCGTGGGCGAGATCGCGACCTTCGCCGCCGCGCCGAATCGCGTGGTTCCCAGTCCATTCCGGTTCGCGCAGCACGGCCAGTCGGGCCGGTGGATGTGCGACCTGCTGCCGAACCTGGCCGCGTGCGCCGACGACCTGGCCTTCATTCACGGCATCAAGGTCGATAACAACAATCATGGTCCTGCCGTCTATCACACGCTAACCGGCAACATGTTCCCGGGCAGCGCGTCGGTGGGCGCCTGGGTGACGTACGGTCTGGGCAGCGAGAACCAAAGTCTACCGGGATTCGTCGTGCTGGGCGACCGGCGCGGCGCGCCCATCGGCGGCGCGGGGGTGTGGGGCAACGGGTTCCTGCCCGCCGCCTACCAGGGGACCATCTTTCGTCCGGGCGATACGCCCATCGTGGATTTGAAGCCGCGCCCGCAACCGGCGCCGGACGCCCAGCGCAAGGAACTGGACCTGCTGCGCTGGCTGAATGAGAAGCACGCCGCGGAGCGCTCCGACTCGAGCGAGCTGGAGGCGCGCATCGCGGCCTATGAGCTGGCCTTTCGGATGCAGGCGCAAGCGCCGGAGCTCGTAGACCTGTCGAGAGAATCCGAAGCCACGCGCAAGCTGTACGGGATCGACAACCCGGTGTCGGAGCCCTTCGGCCGGCAGTGCCTGCTGGCCCGCCGGATGATCGAGCGCGGCGTGCGCTTCGTGATGGCGCTGCACGGCGCGGGCGGCGACCGCTGGGACGATCACGGCGACATCAAGGGCCGCGTGCCGAAACATTGCGCGGAGGTCGACCGGCCGGTGGGCGGTTTGCTGCGGGATCTGAAATCGCGCGGCCTGTTGGAGGAGACGCTGGTGGTCTGGGCCTCGGAGATGGGCCGCACGCCCTTCGACAACAACCTGGTCACCGACAAGCCGGGCCGCGACCACAACCAGTACGGGCTGGTGGTGTGGATGGCCGGCGGCAACACCCGCGCCGGCGCCACTTTCGGCCAGACCGACGACTTCGGGCTGCGCAATCTGGAAGAGCCCATCCCGCTGCGCGACGTCCACGCCACTCTCCTGCACGCACTGGGCCTGGACCAGGAACGGCTCACCTTCCTGCACGCCGGCCGCTTCAAGAAGCTCACCGACATCGGCGGGCGGGTGATCCGCGAAGTCCTGGCGTGAGCGGTCAGGCGGCTACGGCTCTACCTTCACCTTGGCTCGCATCCCGGCATGAATGGTGCAGCGGACGTCGAACTCGCCGGCCTCGTCGAACCTGACCGTGTAGCTTGCTCCCTGGGACATCGGGTCGGAATTGGCGCCGGTGAGAGGGAAGTAGATCTGGTGCTCGATCTCATCGTCGTTGTACCAGGTGATCACCGTACCCTTCTTCACCGTCAGGTTGCCCGGAAGGAACTGATACTGCGACATGGTCGCCAGCGGGGCGGCGCCGGAAGATCGACGCTGAAAGCGGTCGCGCCGGAAGGTCCAATCCTTGGGAGGACCGGCCTGGGCGTGGCAGGCCGCGCATGGGGCCGAGGCCTGCGGCGCCGTCTGCAGGCTGCCGTCCGGCCGGTAGGCCACGTACTCCCACTCGCCGTTGCGGTTCACACCATAGGCTTCTCCAAAGCCCATCTCCTTGCGCTTCACGAACAGAGTGGAGAGCGTATCCGGAATCAGACGCCCGTCGGCGTCCAGCATCAGATTGTTGCTCGGGTCCCGCTTGGAGGTGTAGGACTCAAACAACAGCACCGAGCCATAGGGATAGTTCTCCCATATTGGGATTCCGGCCGCCTTGTCGTTGGCCCAGATCACCCGGATCTGGCCGTTGTCGAGCCGGTCCACCGTCAGGAGCTTCTTAAACGTCTCCTTGTAACCGGTGGGGAATCCGACCCGGTCCACGGTGGGAGCCTGGCCGGTTAGCAGACTGCCGCCGAGCAGCCCGAAAGCACTGAGAATCACACTCGAAACACGCATCGTTTGTACCCCCTCTTAGCTTGAGAATTCGATGACCCGAGTATACCGCCGCTGGCAGGCAGGCTATTTTACGTAGTATCCCGCGCGGGCCCGCACGACCACGTCCGGGTGGCGGCGCCGGGCCTCGG
>JACOSH010000257.1 GCA_016178945.1 Acidobacteriota bacterium | reverse complement strand
GCGGTAGCGGCCGCGGTGGCCCTGCTGGCGGTGATGCCCATTCTGCGCCAGCCCAAGACCTCCAAGTACGCGGACCTGGCCGAAGCGGTGGTCGTCGACCGGGCCGACCTGATCCGGACCCTGAGTCAGCCGGACCTGTTCCGTCCTGTTCTGGAAGCCTCGTTGGCTTCCTACCAGTCCGGCGACTACACCCAGGCGGAAGCGAAGGCTCGTGAAATTCTGGCCGCGATTCCCACCGATCCCAGCGCCCTGTTTGTGATGGCTCTGGCCGAGCACAAGCGAGGCAACCTGGGCGCGGCCTTCCAGTTGATGAGCCAGAGCGAGCGGATCGAGCCCAAGACCGAGTACCGCTGCTGGACAGCGCTGCAGTTCGCGCTCATGTCCGGGGACCGCATCCTGATCGACCGCGAATGCCGGCATATGGATGGGCATGAACGCTATCAAGAACGCGCCCGCCAGATTCTGGAACAGGTCCGGAAGCGGCAGGCCTCCTGGGAGCGCCCGGGCGTGGGGCTGCGGAGCTCGTAGCGAGCCCGCATGACGGCGCGCCGGCAGCCCTGGCTCTTCTCGCCCGCCAGCGACCTGATCTTCATTCTGCTGCCGGCCTTCCTGGTCGCCGCGATCGTCGAGATCTTCCCCGTCTATTTCGCCCAGCGGCGGGACGTGACTCCCTGGACCTGGCTGCTGCTGGCGGTGGGGATCGACGTGGCGCATGTCTATGCGACGCTCTACCGCACCTACTTCGACCCGGAGACCCGGCGCAGGCGCCTCTCGCTGCTGATGGTCATCCCGGTGATTTGCTGGGTGGGCGGCGTGATGCTGTATTCGTCGGGCGCCCTGGTCTTCTGGCGGGCGCTGGCCTATGTGGCGGTCTTCCACTTTGTGCGCCAGCAGTATGGCTTTCTGCGGCTCTATGCCCGCCGGGAAGCCTTCCCAGGTTGGCGGCGCCGCCTGGATGCCGCGGCGATCTACTCGGCCACTCTCTACCCGCTGGTCTACTGGCATACGCATCCCAGGTCCTTTCACTGGTTCCTGCAGGGTGACTTTGTTCACCTCCCCTTGCCGTTTCTGGCCGGCGTGGCCGGGTGGCTCTACGTGGCCATCCTGCTGGCGTACTGCGGGTGCGAGATTCGGGACTCAATTCGGTCGCGCGTTGTGAACCTGCCCAAGAACCTGGTCCTGCTGGGAACCGCGCTCTCCTGGTGCTCCGGGATTGTCCGGCACGACGGCGATCTGACCTTCACGGCGACCAACGTGGTGGCGCACGGGATTCCCTACATGGCGCTGGTCTGGTTCTATCAGCGCCGGCAGGCATCTACTGCCGCCGGGGACGCCGAGCGCCGCTACTTGTCCCGCTGGTTTGTGCCGCGGGCGATCCCGGCCTTCGTGGGACTGCTCCTGTTTCTGGCCTATGTCGAGGAGGGATTCTGGGACGCGCTGGTGTGGCGGGACCACACCCAGTTCTACCAGTGGCTCGGGCTGCCTCAGCTCGGCGATCCGGCGCTGCTGGCGATCGTGGTTCCCCTGCTGGCCGTGCCGCAAGCCACCCACTACGTGCTGGATGGGTTCATCTGGCGCGTGCGCGACCTGCGGCCCCTGGCGGAGTAGTGCTCCTACGTCCTCTTTTTCTTCAGATCGGCTTCGATCTTCGACGCCAGCTCCTTGGTCTGCTTGGACTCCGGCAGCTTCTTGACGGTTTCCAGCGCCATCGTGAAGAACATCTTTTGCTGGTCGGCCTGATCGAGTTTCTTGCGCGAGTAGACCGCGGAAATGTCGTAGAGCGCTTGGGCCATGGCCAGTACGAAGGTGTCGCGCGGCAGCTTCGCCGGCGGGCTCTTGAGCACGTCGGCCAGCCGGGCGGTGTCGTTGGGCGCGCCGACGGCGCGGCAGGCCGCCAGCAGAACGCCGCGCTGCAGCGTGGCCAACTGCGCCGTCTCCAGGTCGCCCATCGGAATCATCACGCCGGTGGATACGGTGGTCAGCTTCGGATCCAGCCGGGAGCTCCCGGTCGGACTGGAGAAATCCAGCGTGACCTCGGCCTCCGTCGCGGCCTTCTGGAACTGCTGAAACGCTTCGGCGAACTGGAGGGCCTGGCGGGAGGCCATCGAGCGGTAGTTCCCCATCTGCTTTCGCAACGGCGACGGGTTGGTCTTGTTGTTCTGTGAGCCGAGCTCAAACTGGTCGGCGATCTCCAAGTACCCAGCGGCCAATCCCGACAGCACCACCAACTGCCACGGCCTGGCCCGCGCGGCGAATTCATTCTCCGACTTGGTGAGGCGTTCCAGGTGTTCGCTGGCCTTCAGGAAGTCGCCCTTGGAGAAGTTCTCCCGAGCCGCCGCCCAGTAGAAGGGCGGCGTGCCGGGCTTGGGCGGCGCAGGCTCGTTGGAACAAGAGAGTAAGAAGAAAACCGGCAGGACCAGCGTCAGTCCCAAGAACCAGGAACGGCAGGAGCCCATTAAACTACCTCCTGGGCGGACAGGAATATCACATTGGGAGGCCGGATGCAAGCGTCGCCCTTCTTGTTAAACTGGTCCTCGACCATGAAATCCGTCCAACTGGTAGCCCCCCGCACCCTGGAAGTGCGCGAGATGCCCGATCCGCCGGAACCGGGACCTGGAGAGATCCTGGTTCGAGTGCGCGCCGTGGGGATCTGCGGCAGCGACATGCACTGGTATGCCGAAGGCGCGATCGGTACGATCCCCGCCGTCTATCCGCAAGTGCTGGGACACGAGCCGGCCGGCGAGATCGTCGCGGTGGGAAAGGGCGTCAGCGATCTTCGCGCGGGTCAGCGAGTCGCGCTGGAGCCGGCCATCACCTGCGGGCGATGCGAATTCTGCCGCTCGGGCCATCACAACAATTGTGTGAGCTCGGTGTTCATGGGCTCGCCGCAACTGCCCGGCTTTTTCCGCGAGTACGCGACGGCCCCGCGGCAGAACGCCGTGCCCATTCCCGATGCAATGAGCTGGGTGGCGGCCACGGTGATCGAGCCGCTGGCCGTGATCCTGCACATCCTGGAGCTGGTGGATATCCGTCTCGGCGACACGGTCTGCGTGATGGGCGCCGGCCCTATCGGGGTGCTCACGGCTTCGGTGGCGCGGATCGCGGGCGCCTCGCGCGTCTTCATCGCCGACAAGCTCCCGCACCGCCTGGCGCTGGCCCGCGAGCTGGGCGTGGACTGCGCG
>JACOSH010000256.1 GCA_016178945.1 Acidobacteriota bacterium | reverse complement strand
GGCGATCCCGATCGCCGCCGGCGCGCTCTATCCGGCGTTCGGACTGGCGCTGAGTCCGGTGCTGGCCAGCGCGGCCATGTCGCTCAGTTCGGTGAGCGTGATCTCGAACAGCCTGCGGCTGCGGCGTTTCCGCGAGGTGGCCCAGTGAGGGCCCGTCGCAAGGCTGTGGCCGTGGAGCCGGATATCAAGAAAGCGAACTTGAACCGATTGCGCCGCATCGAGGGGCAAGTGCGCGGCCTGCACAAGATGGTCGAGGAAGAACGCTACTGCGCCGAGATCCTGGTGCAGGTGGCCTCGGTCCAGGAAGCGCTGCGGGGAGTGGGCCGGGCGCTGATGCGCAACCATCTGCGCCATTGCGCGACTCAGGCGCTGCGCTCCGGCAGCCGCGAGCAGGCCGAGGCCATGTACGACGAGCTGCTCGATCTGATCTATCGCCACGCCCGGTGAGGTCACGCGCACTGCCTTCATGCGAACAACGCCGCGAAATCACTCGCGGAAATTATCCGCTTGTCGCCGGTCACGAGATAGTTGGCCTATCAATCACTGCGCCCATCCATCGTTGTCAGCCTTTTTCTTTGGCGCTTCTCCGCGCGAACTTCCTGCACAGCCTCGTCGATGAGGGCCTGCAGCTCCTCCGGGCTGGTATCGGCGTTGCGGGCCTTGATGTCCTGCACCTGGCGATGAAACACGCGCCAGCGGACAGCCTCTTCCATATAACACCTACACACTCAGGTAGACAGACACTTATGCACCCATTGTGGCTGAAATCTGCCTGGGGTGGGAAGCCGGCAACTCGCACCTTTAGCCACTCCCGCGCAGGCGCACTAGCGGTAGGACGGGCAGCACGGTGTGCGACAATCGCCATGAAGAGCGTGCCGCCTCGCCCGCCAGGAGATGATCTCTTCATGACCGAATCGCCCGAACAATTGCACAGCCGCTTTCAGGACGCGTTCAATCGCCAGGACCTGGACTCCATTGTCGCGTTGTATGAGCCCGGGGCAGTCCTGGCCGGCGGTGGCGGACCTGTGCAGGGCACAGATGCCATTCGCGAAGCCTATCGTGGCTTTCTCGCCATGCGCCCGGCCATCAACCTACGGACGCTGGGCGTCAACCGTGCCGGAGATCTCGCCATGCTGCACGGGAAATGGATCTTGCGTGGGACCGGGCCGGACGGCGGCCAGACTCGCAGGGAGGGCCGGAATACGGAAACCGCTCGCTTGCAGCCGGATGGGCGCTGGCTGTTCGTGATCGACAATCCCTCGGTACCTCAGGATTGAATGCCGGCCAGGATCGCGCGGTGTGCGACAATCGCTCTTCTATGCGTTGGCTTGCGGTTCTTTGGCTGCCAGTTCTGGGTGCCCAGTCCCCGGCGTTTCGCGATCCGGCGCAGCCGGATGTGCGGACGCCCGCCGCTATGGAGGCGCCCGCCGCCCGAGCCATTCCCGAGGTGCGCGTGCATGGCCGTCCCAAGCCCCTGGCGCCGGGGGCGGTGGCCGGGGACTGGACGTCGTTTCTGGGGCCCACTCACAACGGGATGTCGCCCGAAACCAAGCTTCTCCGCCAATGGCCGAAGGGCGGGCCGGCGCTGGTCTGGGAGATGCGCAAGGGAACCGGATACGCCTCGCCGGCGATCCAGGGCGACCGGCTGGTGTACTTTCACCGGACCGGCAGCGAGGAGCGTGTCGAGTGCCTGCATCCGGAGAGCGGCGCGCGCTACTGGACGTTCGGCTATCTGACCACTTTCGAGGATCGCTACGGCTACAACAATGGGCCGCGGGCCAGTCCGGTGATTGATGGCGACCGGGTGTACACCTACGGCGCGCAGGGCAAGCTGCACTGTCTGAAACTGGACACGGGACAGGTCTACTGGAAGCGGGATCTGGCGGCGGAGTTCCGGGTCCCGCAGGACTTCTTCGGCACGGCCGCGACGCCGTTGATCGAGGGCGATCTGCTCATCGTCAATGTCGGCGCGCCGCGTGGGCCGTGCGTGGCAGCGTTCGACAAGCGCACGGGCAAGATGGTGTGGGGCGCGGGCGACCAGTGGGGACCGAGCTACGCCTCGCCGGCGCCGGCCACGGTCGATGGGCGCCGGCGCGTATTTGTGTTTGCGGGCGGGGAGAGCAGTCCGCCCACCGGCGGGCTGATGGCGATCGATCCGGCCAACGGCGCGGTTGACTTCTCTTTCCCCTGGCGCAGCCGCAGCGTCGAATCGGTCAACGCCGCTTCCCCGGTGGTGGTGGGCAACCAGGTATTCATCTCGGCCAGCTACCGGACCGGTGGGGCGCTGCTCAACCTGCTGCCGAACGGCGCACATTCGGTCGCCTGGACTACCGGCGATCTGGGCACGCACTGGAACACCGCCGTGCACAGGGACGGCTACCTCTATGGCTTCGACGGGCGTAACGAGCCGGACGCATCGCTGGTGGCCTTGGAGTTGAAGACCGGCAAGCTGGCTTGGCGCGCCAACCCGGAGTGGGAGGAGACGTTCGAGTCCAACGGGTCGCCACGCAAGCAGCGGCTGGGAACCTTTCGCGGATCTCTGCTGTGGGCCGATGGGCAGTTCCTCTGCCTGGGCGAGCTGGGCCACCTGTTGTGGATGGACCTGACGCCGCGCGGCTATCGGGAGGTGGCGCGGGCCTGGCTGTTCGCGGCAAGGGAGACCTGGGCGCTGCCGGTCCTGAGCCGGGGCCTGCTCTACGTCAGCCAGAACACGCGCGACGTGTTCCGCGGCGCGCCGCCGCGGCTGTTGTGCTACGATTTGCGGAGTCCCCAATGAGATTCTGCCGCTGTGCGCCCTGTTTGCCTATGCCGCGGTGGAGTCCGGATCGCTGCTAAGGGATAGGCGGCGCCGCCCAGCGCGCAAGGCTGCCGGGAGAGATTCCTCCGATCAAAGTGACCAGCGCGGCCACCGCGAGTGCCGCGGACATCGCCGCCGGGAAGCGTGACGGCGCCGGCTCCCGTGGCGCGTTCATGTACATGAGGACCGCCACGCGCATGTAGAAGAATGCCGACACCACGCTGCAAGCCACGGCCAGGACCGCCAGCGCAATATGGCCGGCGCGCACTGCGCTGAGGATCACGAAAAACTTCGCCGCGAACCCGGCCGTTGGAGGGATGCCGGTCAGAGACATCAGAAAGAGCAACATGAGCAGTGCGATTCCGGGCCGCTGCGCGGCAAGGCCTCGATAGCCGTCCAGTGTCTCGCCTCGCTCGCCCAGGGCGGCGACCACGCCAAAGGTTCCGAGCGTCATGAAGACATAGTAGAAGGCATAGGTCATGGTCGCCGAGGCTCCATCGCCGGTGCCGGCGATGAGGCCCAGCAGGGCGTAGCCGGCATGCGCGATGGAGGAATAAGCCAGCAGGCGCTTCATGTCGGTTTGAGACAGAGCGATGATGCTCCCGACGACAATCGAGAGGCCGGCGAGCCCGGCCAGAACCACCGACAAGACGCGGGCTTCGGATCCGTACGCGGCCAGGCAGACCCTTCCCAGCGCGGCCAGTCCGACCGCCTTGGAACCGGCCGCCAAGAAGCCCGCAACCGGGGCGCTGGCGCCTTGGTACGCGTCCGGCGCCCAGGCGTGCATCGGTACTGCCGCAATCTTGAAAGCCAACCCCGCCGCCACCAGGCCAATGGCCACCAGGAGGAGCAGGTTGCTCCCCGTGCCGTGCTTGGAGAGAGCCGAGGCAATGCCGGCAAAGTCTGTCGTACCGGTAACAGCGTAGGTCAGGCTGATCCCGTAAATCAGCACCGCCGAGGCGAAGGAACCCAGCAGGAAGTACTTGATCGCGGCCTCGTTCGACTCCTGCCTCTCCACCCGGATACCGACCAGGATGTACGCGCAGAGGGTCATGAGCTCCAAGCCCAGGTAGAGGGGCAACAGATCGCGGGATGAAACTGCCAGCATCATTCCCGTCGAGGCCAACAGGAGCAAGGCATGGTACTCGGCACGCGGAACGTGCTCCGCGTCGAGGTTCCGCACGGAAAGAAGCGCGGCCAGAGCCAGCGTGGCGGAGATGAGCACCTTGAAGAATTGAGAATAGCCATCCAGGGCGATCATGCCCTCAAACCCGGCCCTGGCGCCTCCGGACAAAACCCAGACGGAGGCCAGTGCAGCGGCCATAGCGGCAAGAACCGTCCCGGCTACCGCCACGGGTGTTTGCTGGATCCGGCGCGCGGCGAGAATCAGCGCCAAGGCCATTCCGGCCAGAATCAGCTCCGGGACGAGCAGCGCCAGACTCACGGCGTGACTCCGGCAGCCAGGAGCTGACCCACAGAAGCACGAAAATAGGAGAGGGCATACTCGGGGTAGAGACCGAGAGACACGGCGAGCAAGGCCAGCGGGGCCAGCGTCGCCACCTCACGGGCGTTGAGCTCGAGTTTGAGGCCCACGAGCCCCGGATTCATCTCACCCATTGCTACCCGGTAGTAGAGCCATATGATATAGGTCGTTCCCAGGGCTACGCCCCAGACAGCCATGGCCCCAAGCCAGGCCTGGGTCTCGAAGGCGCCGCCGATGATGAGGAACTCTCCCACGAATGAATTCAACCCCGGTGTTCCCGCTGCCGCCAGACAAAAGAGCGCCAGCAAGGTGGAGTAGACCGGCGCGGCTCTGGCAACCCCACCGTAGTCTTTGATCTCGCGCGTGTGGGTGCGCTCGTAGATCATGCCGACGCACAGGAAGAGCGCCGCGGAGACGATCGCATGGTTGATCATCTGGAGAACCGCGCCCTCGACCCCGCTGCGCTTGAGCGTGAAAATGCCCAGAGTGACGAAGCCCATGTGGCTGATGCTCGAGAAAGCGATAAGGCGCTTGACATCCGTTTGCGCCAGGGTCACGTACGCGCCGTAGACGATGGCCGCAGCGGAGACGATCCACATGGGCTTGAGGAAGAGCTGCACGCCGTGAGGAAGAATGGGAATCGAGACCCGCAGGAAACCGTATGCGCCCATCTTGAGGAGGATCCCGGCCAGAATCACGCTCCCGGCGGTGGGGGCCTCGGTGTGAGCGTCGGGGAGCCAGGTATGCACCGGGAACATGGGCACCTTGACCGCGAAGGCGGCCAGAAAGGCCGCGAAGAGCCAGGCCTGCTGCGCAGGCTCCAGGCTCGACCTGGCGAGGGCCAGGGCCCTGAAGTCCAACGTGCCGCAGGTGCGGTAGATGGCGATGGCGCCCACCAACATCAGAACACTTCCGGACAGCGTGAAGATCAGAAACTTAACCGCGGCGTAGACGCGCCCCGGACCTCCCCAGACGCCGATGAGGAGAAAGATCGGAACCAGCATGAGCTCCCAGAAAACAAAGAAGAGAAAAAGATTCGATGCCGCAAAGAGCCCGATCATCGCCGTCTCCGCGACCAGGAGCGCGGCGTAGAACTCGCCCGCCCTGGTTTGGATCGCAGTCCACGAGGCGCCGATGCACAGGACGCTCAGGAGGGATGCGAGGAAGATGAATGGGAGACTGATGCCATCCACGCCCATCCCGTAGGCGATGTTCAACGATGGGATCCAGTCTCTGGACTCGACGAATTGCAGAGCGCTGGAGGCCTTGTCGAAGCACGCATAAAGCGGGGCCGAGACGGCCAGAGTGGCTAGGGTAGTGGCCAGGGCGATCCAGCGCGCGAGCCGATCGCCGCCAAAGAGCAGGATCAAAGCGGCGCCGAGCAGAGGCAGGAATGTTGCCGCCGTGAGGACCGGATAGGCCGTCATCGGATGAGGATTGCCAGCACCAGGAGGGACAGAATCCCGGCCGCCATGATCAGTCCGTAATGCTGGGCGTTGCCGCTCACCAGGGTCTTCAAGACCTGGCTCAGAGTCCCGGTCGAACGTCCGAGGCCCACGATTGCGGAATCGACTACAAGGGTGTCGAGATTGCGCAAGAAAGTCGCCGCGCCCAACACGGGCCGCCGGATCACAAACTCATAGATCTCTCCTACGAAACCGGACTCAAGACGCGCCAATGGCCCCCGGACCAGTGTCACCAGGCGGGCCGAACCTCTGCGGTAGAACCAGTCCGTGTCGAGACTGATGGCGGGCTCGGGGTCGAGATGTTTGAGTAGCAGGAAGAAACCAAGCGCTGTGAAGCCCAACATTCCGAGTGTGCTGGTGACGTGCTGGAGCGTATAGGGGACGAAAAGCACCGGGTTTGGAAGGTGCTGGTACAAGAGTCCAGGGAAGACGCCGATCAAAACGCACGCGACCGCAGCCAGGCCCATGGCCACGAGCATGTTCCTGGGCGGCTCCCGGCCTGGGCGGCCTGAATCCATGCCGAAGAACATGTAGTAAGGCAGCTTGAGACCGGTGTGCAGAAAAGTCCCGGCCGAAGCGAGAGTGAGCATGAGAAAGATCGCCGGACGGTGGGACTCGCCTGCGGCGGAAACCACCATGGACTTGCTCACAAAGCCGCTAAAAAGCGGCACTGCCGAGATGGCAAAGGCGCCGATCATGTAGAGGCCGAGAGTGATCGGCATGGTCTTGTACAGCCCGCCCATTTCGCTCAGTTTGCGCAGCCCAGTCGTCTGCAGGACGGCGCCGGCGCCCATGAAGAGGAGCGCCTTATATAGGATGTGCGCGAAGGCGTGGGCAGTGGCGCCGTTGGTGGCCAGTGCGCTGCCGATGCCTACGCCGCAGACCATGTATCCAACCTGGCTAATGATGTGGTACGCCAATAGACGGCGCGCGTCGTTTTCGAGCACGGCGTAGACCACCCCGTAGACCGCCATGGCCGCGCCCAACCATACCAGGAGCTCCGTCCCGGCGTAGCCGCGAATCAGGACGTAGACCGCGGACTTGGTTGTGAACGCAGTCATGAAGACCGCGCCGGTGACCGTGGCCTCGGGGTAGGCGTCCGGAAGCCACGCCCCCAGTGGCGGGACCGCCGCGTTGAGGAGAAAAGCGGCGAGGATCATGGCCCCGGCCGCGCCGCCGGAAGAAGCTCCCATATCCCCGAAGGCAAGCGACCCGGTCCGCGAAAAATGCAGCACGATCCCTGCCAAGAGGATCAGTCCCCCGAATATGTGGACCAGAAGGTAACGGAACCCGGCTGCCACTGCGGAGGCTTCGCGGCGTAGCAGTACCAGCAGCGCGGACGAAATCGCCATGAGCTCCCAGAAGACGTAAAGGGAGAGGAGGTCCCCGGCAAACGTCACCCCGAGCGCGCTCCCCACATAGGTCAGGGCAGCCACGTGCTGGGAATCGTCCTCGACATGGAGAGCGTAGATCATGGCCAGCAAGGCCATGAGCGAAAAGACATAGGAAAAGACCAGGCTCAAGCGGTCCACGCGGCCGAACACGAGGTCTTGCCCCAGGATGCTCGTCACGCCGTAGATTCCAGGGGTCATGAGCAAGCAATCCATCAGGGCCGCGGCAGGCAGTATGAGCATCGCCGCGCGCTTGATCCGGCCTCTGAGCAACGGCACGAGCCAAGCGCCCAGGATGAGCAAGAGCCCTGGGTGCACCCACTCAGCGGTCATAGTGATCCTCGCGGCGCATGAGCCACAGCTTGCCGATGAGTTTTGACACGACGATGATCGCCACGCAGGAAATGAACCCGTAGAGCTAGCCCCAGGCAGGAAAGTCCTCGAACGAGAAATGGGATTCACCGCCGCGGTGAACACGCTGCAGAACGATTTCAGACACAGCCACAACGGCCAGGCCGGCGTAAAACCAGCGCTTGAT
>JACOSH010000255.1 GCA_016178945.1 Acidobacteriota bacterium | reverse complement strand
TCCTTGGCGGCGCGCGTGACAATCTGATACGTTTTACTCAAGGCGGTTGGCTCCTTTCGGATTCAAGGTTTTTCTCAACCGGATTCTATCGAAGCCGGCCGCCGTCTACCACCAACCTTCAACTACGTCCGGGACGCCCCCACAACCTCGCTCCACGGGACGTTCCTGCTGTGGTATCCGTATCCCGTTCGAATCCTCGCTGCCCGCAAGGTCAGCGCTTATGACGTGGGGAGCGCTGGACCGCTGCCACCCCCTCTGGGCGGAACCGTCTCGAAATCCATGGATACCGGCCCGGTGGGGCCCCTCGCCTCGGGCCTGTCGCAACCGCAATCCAGGCTCATGTTAGGTCCACGACCTCAGAGCCTTCCGCTATGGGGTCCAGGGGCGATCTCTTGGGGTATACTTCCAGGTTACCGGACGGGCCAACCGATGTGCGGCATTGTGGGTTTCTGGGACAAGACGGGTGACGAGTGCGGAGCAGTGGGAGGCACCATCCTTCAAATGCTCAACGCCGTGGGATGCCGAGGACCGGATTCGGCCGGGGTAGCGCTGTTCGGCGCGCCGGCCCGGGACGGATTTGTGATCCGCGTGAAGCTGGGGGAACACGGCAAGCTCGAGCGGAAGGCCCAGGAGGTCGCTCGACTGGCCGAATCGTTCGGCGCCGTCGGCCAGTTTTCCATCATCGGCCCGTATGCCCGGTTCGTCATCGCCGGCCAAGCCGACCTGGGCGCCCTCGTCGAATCCATCGAGTCGCTGGACAGTGAGGTGGAGGTCGTCAGCGCCGGGCGGAAGCTTGAAATTGTCAAGCAGGTCGGCTCGCCCGACAATCTGGATAAGACCTACGGCGTCTCGCAGTTTCGCGGGACTCATGGATTGGGTCATACCCGGCTTTCCACCGAGTCGCGGGTGGACCTCAGCCATTCGCAGCCGTTCTGGGGACACGGCTTCCCCGACCTGGCGATCGTCCACAACGGTCACATCACCAACTATCACCAGCTTCGCCGGCGCTACGAGCAGCGCGGTGTCCGTTTCTACACGGAGAACGATTCGGAAATCATCGGGGTTTACCTGTCCGAACGTCTCCGCAAAGGCGTTGACCTGGAACAGTCGCTGCGCTCCATGTTGCGGGATCTGGACGGCTCCTTCAGTTGTCTGGCGGCCACGGATTCCCAGCTCGGCTTCGTGAAGGACCCCTTCGCATTGAAGCCGCTGGTGTTCGCGGAGACCGCGCGTTTCGTGGCCGTGGCAACGGAGGAGATTTCCATTCGGTCGGGGATCCCCGGCGCCTACGACGTCCGGGAGGCGCAGGTGAAGGAAGTGCGGGTATGGCAGAGATAGAGTGCGGCGGCCGCTCGACCCGGGAGGTTAACGCCGAGATCCGGCGCCGGATCGCCGAGGGGGACGCCGACATCCTCGTGAGGAACACGGGAGCGCGACACAACCTGGCCGTCGCCGTTTTGCAGCCGGCGCGGGTCAGGCTCGAAGGCAGCGCCGGCTATTACTGCGCCGGGCTGATCGACGGACCGACCATCGAGATCGCCGGGAGCGCCGGCTGGGGACTGGCGGAATCGATGCTGAGCGGCCAGGTGATTGTGCATGGCAGCGCCGGCAACGGAGCGGCGGCTTCGATCCGGGGCGGAACCGTCGTCATCCACGGAGACGCCGCCGCGCGCCTGGGCGTATCGATGAAAGGCGGAACGGTGCTGGTCGCCGGCAATTGCGGCTATATGGCCGGCTTCATGGCGCAGAAGGGGACCCTGATTGTCTGCGGCGACGCGGGCGAAGCGTTCGCCGATTCGTTGTACGAGACGGTCTGCTTCGTCGGCGGCCGCATCGCGGACCTCGGTACCGATGCCGTGGTGCAAGTCCCGACGCCGGAGGAGGCTGCCATGCTCGATGCTACGCTGGCGCGCTATCTCGGGAATACCAAGATCCCCGGCCGGGACTTCAAGAAGGTCGTGGCCGGGCGGAAGCTTTGGAATTTCGACAAGCGGGAATGGAAACTCTGGCAGGAGGCCCTCTGATCCATGTCTGACCGGCAGGCCAGCGCCACCTTTACGCCCGGCGTGATCGAGGACATCCAGGCGAAGGCGGAATCCGGACTGTACCGCATCCGCGGCTACGGCGCCTTGCGCGAACGCCGCTGGGCAACCTTCGACGACCTTACCTTCCTGCCCTGTTCGCTCACCCGCATTCCGCTCGAAGGCTACCGGGAAAAGTGCTCGACCAAGACGCTGCTGGGTACGCGATTCGCCTCCCAGCCGATCGAACTCGACGTTCCGGTAATGATCGCCGGCATGAGCTGGGGAGCGCTTTCGTACAACGCCAAAGCGGCCCTCGCCAAGGGCGCCGCCTCCGTCGGCTCTTCGAATACCACGGGCGACGGCGGGATGCTAATGGCTGAACGCGAGAACAGCAAGACGCTCATCTATGAGGTCCTGCCCTCGCGGTACGGGATCAACATCCACCACATGCGAATGGCCGATGCCATCGAGTTGACGATCGGCCAGGGCGCCAAGCCGGGGACGGGAGGGCTGCTGCTCGGGTCCAAGGTTTCCGACGTGATCGCCCGGCAGCGCGATCTTCCAGTCGGCGTGGACCAGCGCAGTCCTGCGCGGCATCCCGATTTTCTTGGCCCGGACGACATGATCGTCAAGGTCGAGGAGCTTCGAGAGGCAACGGACTGGCGGGTCCCCATCTTCATCAAGATGGGCGCGAGCCGGGTGTTCGACGATGTGAAACTGGCGGCGAAGGCCGGAGCGGATGTAATCGTTGTGGACGGCATGGAAGGCGGCACGGGCGCCTCGCCCGCCATCCTGCAGGAGCATACCGGCATCCCCACCCTGGCCGCCGTTTGCGAGGCGCGGGCCGCCCTCGAGGATTGCGGGCTCTACGGCGAGGTCCAGCTCATCATCGCCGGCGGCATTCGCGACGGCGTGGATGCGGCCAAAGCCATCGCTCTCGGCGCCGATGCGGTCTACATCGGCACGGCCGCGCTCATCGCGCTTAACTGCAACCGGCCGCTCTACGTCGAGGACTATCACAAGCTCGGCGCCGAGCCCCATTACTGCCATCATTGCCACACCGGGCGGTGTCCGGTCGGCATCACCACGCAGGACCCGGATCTGATGCAACGGCTCGATGTGGACGAGGGCGCCGAGCGCGTGGCGAATCTCCTGCGGGCGATGACGCTCGAGATCCAGATGCTGGCGCGAGCGTGCGGGAAGTCGGACGTTCATCATCTCGAGCCCGAGGACATGGCCGCTCTTTCGTTGGAGGCCTCCGCCATCTGCGGCATTCCTCTGGCGGGCACAAGAAAGGTATTCGGAAGGTAGTGCGCATGATCGATCGCATCAAGTCGCTGGTGGAACAGAACGGGATCGAGTACTTCTTCTGTTCCTTCGTGGAAATGAGCGGGGCGCCGAAGGCCAAACTGGTGCCGGCGACCCATCTCGACCAGATGGCCCGGGAGGGAGCTGCCTTCGCCGGGTTCGCCTGCGGGGAGGTATGTCAGGGGCCGCACGACCCGGATGTGGTCAGCATTCCCGACTTCGGCTCCCTCACCGTCTTGCCCTGGCGGAAGAACGTCGCCTGGGTCCCCGGCAACCTGCATGTGAACGGCGCGCCGTGGCCCTATTGTCCCCGCACGATTCTGGCGCGGCAACTCGAGCAGGCGCGCCAGAGGGGCTATGTCTTCCACGTGGGCGTAGAACCGGAGTTCATGCTCCTCAAGAAGAATTCGGACGAGCGCTATGCGCCATGGGATCCGCTCGATACCGCTGCCAAGCCTTGTTACGACCTTCGTGCGCTCTACCGCAATCTCGATGTGATGACAACGCTGATCCGCTTCATGCAGGAGCTCGGATGGGATCCTTACGCCAACGATCATGAGGACGCGAACTGCCAGTTTGAGATCAACTGGGTGTTCTCGGACGCGATGAAGACGTCCGACCGCCACACCTTCTTCAAGTGGATGGTGCGGACGGTGGCGGAGCAGCACGGACTATGGGCCACCTTCATGCCTAAGCCGTTCGCTCATTTGACCGGCAACGGCGCTCACTATCATATGAGCCTGGCGGATGCGGAAAGCGGAACAAACCTGTTTCTGGATGAGAGAGATCCGCTGGCCCTCTCTCAGCTCGGCCGGTGGTTCATGGGCGGCATTCTCCATCACGCGCGGGCGCTCCCGGCGGTCGTGGCGCCGCTCGTGAACAGTTACAAACGGCTCATTCGGGGCGCCCCCCGCTCGGGAGCCACCTGGGCGCCGGTGTACGTAACGTACGGCCTGGCCAACCGCACTCAAATGGTCCGCATCCCGGCCCCGGGGCGCATAGAGGCCCGGGCGGTCGATGGAGCAGCCAACCCCTATCTCGCAGCCGCGGTCCTGCTCGCAGCGGGACTGGACGGCATCGAGCACAAGATGGATCCCGGCCCGGCCAACGACGGGAACCTTTATGAAACGCCGGAGGAGGAACTCCACCGCCGCGGCATCCGCCTCTTGCCTGCCACCCTGCAAGAAGCGGTGGAATGCTTCCGTCAGGATAGTGTTGTCTGTGAGGCGCTGGGGACGGACTACGCGACTTACTACGCCGGCGTCAAGTTGGAGGAATGGCGTCGATACCACCAGAGCGTCAGCGAGTGGGAGATCGCTGAATACTTGAAGACCTATTGATGCAGCCGTGGCGTACGCTCTCGGCAGTTGCAGGCGTGCGGGCCCCAAACCGCCGATTACCGAAGGAACCACCACCTTGGTTGTGGCAGACGATCTCTGCCCATTTGTCGTGTCCCCGACCGCTACACGAAGGAAAGTCGCGTCGTTCCACCGGCGAGCGATAACTGCAAACTTCGGCGATCTGGCACGAGATGCCCAGCGCCTCCTCCGGCGGTAACGGCCCCTCGGCCAGCCTCTCGGCCAGAGTGGGTCCCGGGACCAGTTCCAGCACCAGATAGTGCGTGCCGCCAGACTGCTCGAAGCCGTGAATGGCGCCGATGTTGGGGTGGTTGAGCGCCGCCAACAGACGGGCCTCACGCTCGAAACGCGCCAGCCGCTCGGGATCGCTCGCGAATCGCTCCGGCAGGACCTTGATCGCTACCTGCCGTCCGAGCTTGGAGTCTGTGGCGCGGTAAACCACGCCCATCCCGCCGGCGCCAAGCTGTTCTTCCACGCGGTAATGACCCAGCGTTTGACCGATCATGTACCCTTCCTCTTGTCCGCCATCAGGCGCTTCAGCTCTTCGGTCCAATTGAGCACCACGTTGATCTGGCTGGGGGCCACCTCTTTGCCGCTGTCCTGGACCATGAGGAAGTGCTGGCCGTCCGGCGTGACGTCGTAATTGGAGGAGGTGGGGCCTGGAGCTCCACAGGACGAGCTGGTGCCCAGCGCATAGCGCCCCTCCCACAGCAGGCGGGGCGTCGACGCGGTGAACGCCGGGTGCGTCGCGACCCCGACCGCCATCATCTTGTCCCCGTTCCGGTAATAGAGTTCCCCGCCGTTGCGCCTCCAGGTGGCGTCCATCCCGCCCTCGGTGGAGATCTGGATTTTCGGGCCAGGCCCGGGATACGACTGCACATAAATCTCGTTTCGCCCGGACTCGTTGGACGTGTAGGCGATCCAGCGAGCATCCGGCGAGAACCTGGGCGAGCCTTCGGCAAATTTCGTTTGGGCGAAGGGGATCGGTTTGCGCTGCGGGTCTACTATGGGAAGCACATATACATCGGGGCCGGTTTCCGGAGAGTTCTGCGTAAATGCCATCACCTTGCCGTCCGGCGTCCAGTCGGCCGGGCTCTGCCGGTTGCCGAAGGTGGTCAGGCGTTCGGCCGCGGCGCTGCGGTCGGCAGGCATCCACCACATGGTGAACTTTTCACCCGGCCACCAGATGCGGAAAGCCAGCCGCTTGCCGTCCGGCGTCCACACCGGCCAGTGGCTCGATCCGTGGAGACTCACCCGCGTCAGCACACCGCGGGCGATCTCGTAACTGTAAAGATCATGAGTCGGCCCTTCGATCTCGACTGCGATTTGACGGCCGTCGGGGGAAAGGCGTGGGTGCAGGTACATGCGCGGGGGCATGGGGAGAGGCTCGGCGTTCCCCTGGCGGTCTACCCACACGACGGTACGCTGGCCGCCGACCGCCGGGCCCGGGGCGTAAACCAGAGCGCCATTTGCTGAGAGGCCGAAATGAGCTACGGGGGTGCTCAGGGCCATTAGGACGCCTTCGAGGACTGGGACCGGAGGTCCGATAACGGCCAGCCGGCGAGCATCGAAGGGAACCGCTAGCAGTGTCCCCGACCGTCCATAGATCAAGTGGCCGGTGGGGGAGTAGCGAGCGAAGCTTCCGCCGTCCACCAGAACTCGCCGCTCGCCGGTGGCGAGCTGGTGTCATCGGCCTCCCAGTTTGCCCCGGCGAACATGTCAACAGGCCCAATCGTGACCGGCGCTCCGCCGCTGAGGGCTACTTTCTTCTCCGTCAGGCTTTGGTTGTGCCGAAAGCCGAGCCACTGGCCATCGGGAGAAAAAAAAGGCCCGTTGCCCATGGTTGTACCGGGGACCGGTTTGACCTCGAGCCCGGCGATCTCGCGAAAGTAAACCTGAGTCCTGAGGCCGCGGGCGCCGACAAACGCCACGCGCGTCCCGTCGCGAGAAATGGCGACAGAGCTGCTTGTCGAAGGGAGCAGCCAGGCCACAGCGTAGAGCCACCGGCGCGGTGTGGGGCGCACCGCTGGCTCGGCTGGGGACACGCTCGGCGGTTCCTCCAACTCCATTCGTGCGTCGCCGATGTCGCGCAGCCGCCGCTGCGGGTCCTTCTGCAGACAACGGCGCAGCAACGTTCGCACCGTCGCCGACTAAGGCAGCGCGTCCCAGTCCGGTTCACGCGCCAGCACCGCTGCCATGCAGTCCGAGATAGTGTTCCCAGGAAACGCCCGCCGGCCCGTGAGCATCTCGTAGAGCACGCAGCCGAAGGCCCAGATGTCGGTGCGCTTGTCCACCGGCCGTCCCCGCGCCTGCTCCGGACTCATGTAGCTGCCCGTGCCCAGGATGGCCCCTTCGCGCGTGGCATCCACCGAAACGGTCGACCCTTCCCCCTCCGGCCCGGCCAGGTGCGGCTTGGCCAAGCCGAAGTCCAGCACCTTGACCTTGCCTTCCGGAGTGATCTTGACGTTGGCGGGCTTCAGATCGCGGTGGACGATGCCCTTCTCGTGCGCGGCTTCCAGGGCTTCGGCGATCTGGCCGGCGATGGGCAGCGCTTCCTCCAGCGGCAGCGGACCTTGCAGCGTCTTGCCCGGTACCAGCTCCAGCACCAGGTAATACGTGCCCCCGCTCTCCTCCAGCCCGTGGATGGCAGCAATATTCGGGTGGTTCAGCGCGGCGAGCATCCGGGCTTCGCGCTCGAAGCGGGCCAGGCGCTCGGGGTCCTGCGCGAAGCGTTCCGGCAGGACTTTGATCGCCACCTGGCGGCCGAGTTTCGAGTCGGTGGCACGGTAGACGACGCCCATGCCGCCGGCGCCGAGTTGTTCTTCAATCTTGTAGTGTCCGAGAGTCTGACCGATCATTGCTCAATCTTACAAAAGACAACCGGCGTTCGGAAATAATCCGCCAGCTTCATGGCCTGCGTCTTGCTGATCGATCTTCGGCCGGTGAGGATGCCGGAGGCCTGGCTTCGCGAGCCGAGCGCCCGGGAGACTTCAGACTGCGAACTGGCCCTCTCCTGCATCAGCGCCAGCAGCCGCTCCCGTGGCGTAGAAAGATCGTCCAGCGGATAGTGCCGGTCCTCATATTTCTGGATGAGGATCGCCAGCAATTCGGCCAGTTCCTCTTGTTCCGGGGACGGCGCATCCAGCTCGTCCACGGCGAGCAGCCTTTGCTTCATGGCTTCATACTCCCGCTCGGTGCGAATCGGGCGCGGCAGAGACTGCCGCAGCAACCGGGCGTAACGCCGTTCATCAACTGCCAGAGCTTTCGACATTCAAATTCCCTCCCGGACATATCCGGCATGGGTCATGATTTTGAGGATGTAAACCTGCTGCCATTTGTAGTGAACCCTGGCCACCAGCCGGTAGTGGTTACCATGGATGCTAAAGACCGTCCGGCGCAGCAGCGTCGGGGTGGCTGGGCGAACTCGAGAATCGCTTTCCGGCTGATGACCCTCACGCTCTATCGTTCGCAAAGTGCGTACATCCTCGTCAAGGCCAATCCCGCTGCCCCACACGACGCCGCACATCCGTGTGTCGAATCTCAGGGCATCACTTGCGGCGTATCTTCTTGACCGGCGCGGGCGGCGCGGCCACCGCAAGCGGCTTGAGGCCGAGGAAGCAGGTAAGCACGGCGCAGGGCCAGAGCTGGAGCAGGAGGCGGCTGAGGGCCGTGTCGAGCTGCCAGCCGAGCGCGGCCGGCGAAAGGAGCAGCGCCAGGAGGTAGCCCCCCAGCGTCAAGCCCAGAGCCAGGGCGCCCGTGACCAGGCCCGCGCGATGTCTCCACTCCCAGCCCAGGAGCAGGGCACACGACGCCAGCAGCAGCAGCGGATTGAGCGCGAAGTCGCCGAAGCGGACCAGCTCGCGCGCCAGCGCCGCGGCGACCTCGGCCAGGCGCGTCCACTGCGACAGCCGTTGGAGGGCGCTGGCCGGATCGTTGCGAGCGACCAGGTCGTTGGGCGGCGCCAACGTGAGCTTGAACAACGCCACGACCGCGCCCGGAGGCGCCGCGCCGATCAGCAGCGGGACCACCTCGGACAGCTTGCGCGTGGCGACGAGCCAGCCGAGCCCGACGGCCAACAACATGAGCAGGCCTTCGTTCTTGGTCCAGGCTCCCACGCCCGCCGCGAAGCCGGCCAGCAGCAGCAGATTCAGGTGCTCGGCGGCAAAGGCGCCGGCCAGGCCGAGCAGCGCCACGGCGGAGAGCAGGAAGAAGCCGACCGGCAGATCGGCATATTCGGCGGCGGTCTCCTTCCAGAAGAAGAGTGTGGCGGCCAGCACCAGGCCGGCCATCTGGCCCGCGGTCTTCCCGCGCAGCAGAGCGATCCCGGAAACCAGCACGCCCAGCGTGGCCAGCGAGAAGAGCACGGACACCATGGCC
>JACOSH010000254.1 GCA_016178945.1 Acidobacteriota bacterium | reverse complement strand
CCGGCGGCGGCCCAGATATTGCCCTCCACGTCGACGGTCATGCCGTCGGCGCTGCGCCCGGGATAGAAATTGTAGTGGACCCGCATCCCGCTCAGTGAGCCATCGGCGGCCAAGTCGTAGGCGCGGATCATCCGGGCGCCGCCTTCCGCGCCGTTGCTCTCGATCAGGTACAGCGTCCGGTCGTCGGGTGAGACCACGATGCCGTTGGGCCGCTGGATCTCGGGCCGCGCCAGCAGGCGCGTGACCTTGCCGTCCGGGTCGATGCGGCAGACGGCTTCGGGACCCTTGCGGCCCGGGTCGGTAAAGTAGATGCGTCCCTTGCCGTCGAGAGTCACGTCGTTGGGACCCACGAGCCCCTGTTCGGCCAATACTTCGATCCGGCCCGTCTTCAGGTCCGTGCGGGTGACGCGCGGTTTGGCGGGGTTGCCTTCGCAGGCGATCAGGCGCCACTGGGCGTCGAAGATCAGGCCGTTGGCGGCGTTGCTGTTTTCGCGAAAGGTGGACAGCACGCCGTCCACCGAGAGTTTCATGATGCGGTTGGTGATGGTCTCGGTGAAGTAGACGTTGCCCTCGGCGTCCACAGTAGGGCCTTCGGTGAAGGCCACGGTGGCGGCCACCTGGACGTCGTGGGTTTGAGCGGCCAGCAGGCCGGTTGTGAACAGCAACAGGAGTCTCATAGCAGTCTGGCGACAATCTCCTCGACCGCCGCGTCGGCCCGCGCTTCGATCTCCTCCCGGGTCTGGTCCTGGATGGGATGGGGTACATACACCGCGTCGTAGCCGGGGCGGCCCAGGGCGCTGGCCTGGGCTCGGGCCGCGGTCATGAACTCGTGCGTCGCCACGGCCACCGCGGGGATTCTCAGATTCTCCAACCGGATTGAATCGTGCAAACTGCACGTGGTGCACGACCCTCAATCCGCCAGACCTTCGATCACCGCGTCGACCTTTGCGGCCGCCAGGCGGTCCATCACCTCCGCGGGCGCGGGCTTGGTGAAGGTCGGCTTGCTTTCGCGCACGATGCGCGCCGCGCCGCGCTGTTCCAGCAGCACGGCCAGCCGGTCGAGGAAGATCGCACCGCCGGGCTTGCCGATGTCCAGCAGGCCGACGGTTTTTCCCGCCAGCGTTTTCAGACGCGGCGCCGGCGCGGTCGCCGGGCGCGGCGTCTCATCCAGGGGGCTTACAAGAATCGTTGGCATGGCAAGAGTCCTCACACGGGATAGGTGACCATCAGGCTGCCTCGCGTGCCGGTGGCCCAGCTTCCGATCACGGCGCTGAATTTTCCCGCCGTGCCCCCGGCGACCACGATATGGATGGCCTCCGGGCTCTGGAATTTCCGGTAACAGCGCTGGCCGTCGATGGTGATTTCCTGGTACATCTTCACGAGCTGCGTGCCTTCGGCATCGGTGTTCTCAAAGACCCGCAGCGGCACTCCGGTGTTGTCGAACAGGAGCTGGCGCGCTTCATCCTTGGTGATGCCGTCGCGCGCGATGGTCCGGGCGTGCTCCGGGCCGATCACCACCAGCGCCTCCCGCCCCGCGCAGGATCGGTAGTTCCACACCGTGGCCAGAGAGTAGCAGATGGTCTTGAGCACCTCGCGTCCGCTGCGGGCGGTATGCTCGCTGACCCCGTGGGGCGGCTCGGCGGCGAACAGCGTCACGGCGGACCCGTCGTGCAGCGGCGGCCAGGGGCTCTGTTCTTCGTTCTCGGCGATGCAGTAGGAAAACTTGCCGGGATTGCCCAGCGCCGACATATCGATCTCGCCCGGGCGCGCGCCGCCCAGGTTGGTCAGGATCAACTGCAAGGCGCGCCCCAAAGTGGAATTGGCGCGCGCGACGTTGCTGAACACGTTGCTGCCGCACGCGAAGCCCAGCTCCTTGCGGACCGGCCCGTTTACGATGATCAGGGGCGCGGCGAAGTGCGTGGTGGCCTGGATGCCGTGGATGTTGAACCGTTCGTCGCAGGCGGCGCGGACCAGCGGGATCAGGACCCGCATCATCTCCGGCGCGCAGCCGGCCATCACGGCATTGGCCGCGATCTTCTCCACGGTCGCCGCGCCGTAGTTGGGCGGGACGCGCGCGACCAGCTCCTGGGCCGGCAGCGGCGTCGCGCGCAGCATCCGCTCGACGCGCTCCACGGTGGGCGGTACGACCGGCAGCGGGTCGCCGAACTGGCGGCAGTAGTCGATGGGATCCAGGGAGTCGTCGAGGGCCATGCGGGTGGCTGGAGCGGGACTGACTCCCGCCGATGTCACGGGCACGTCGCGGACCTGTCCCCCTTCCCGATGGCGGGACCCACAGCCCGGCTTGCGGGACGGCGCGCCGTCGTAGGGATCCGCAATCGGCCCGCTTCCCAGCGCCGCCGCCAGCCGGTTCAGCACTTCCTTGTCGAACCCGACGTGGCTTTCCAGGACCTGTCCCTGGCCGTCCAGCAAGTACAAGGCCGGAACAAACTCCGGATCGAACCGCCGCGACAACCTGAGCCCGTCATCTACTTCCACCCGCATCCGCAGACCGGTCTGGCGCACGAACTCGGCGGTCGCCTCCTCGCCATCCTGGGAGATCGCGGTTACCTTCGCTCCAAGCCGGTTCAGGTAGGGCGCCGCCAGGCGGCAGGTGGGGCAATCGGTCTCGAAGAAGAACAGCAGCTTCTCTACCACTTGTGCCCGACATTATGACACCATGGAAAGTTCTATGCCAGACGCCACCTTCAGAGCCCTCCTGCTGCACGAGGAGAACAAGCAGGTGCGGGCCGCTATCGAAGAATTGGAGCGGGACCGGCTGCCGGAAGGAGACGTGCTCGTACAGGTCGCCTACTCCAGCCTCAATTACAAGGATGGCCTGGCCCTCACCGGCCAGGGCCGGATTGTTCGCAAGTACCCGATGGTCCCAGGACTGGATCTGTCCGGCACGGTGGTCGAGTCGTCCTCCTCCCGCTTCCAGCCGGGCGATCCGGTGGTGATGACGGGCTGCGGATCGAGCGAGACCTTCTGGGGCGGCTACACGCAGATGTCGCGGTTGCCAGCCGGGTGCTTCGTGCGCATTCCGCCCGGCATCAGCCTGAAGCAGGCCATGGGCGTAGGCACCGCGGGATTCACGGCCATGCAATGCGTGATGGCGCTCGAAGCGCACGGCCTGGCTCCAGGCGAAAAAGAGGTGGTGGTGACCGGCGCGGCCGGTGGCGTCGGCAGCGTGGCGGTGGCCATCCTGTCGAAGCTCGGCTACCGGGTCGCCGCCTCGACCGGGCGCCCCGAGCAGCACGACTTTCTGCGCTCGCTGGGCGCGGCCCGCATCGTCGAGCGATCCGCGCTGGCCGCGCAGGGAAAGCCGATGGAGTCCGAACAATGGGCCGGCGCGGTCGACGCGGTGGGCGGCGATGTGCTGGCCGGCGTGATCCGGTTTCTGGCGCGCGGGACCAGCGTGGCGGCCTGCGGCCTGGCCGGGGGCGGCCATCTCAACACCACGGTGTATCCGTTCATCCTGCGCGGAGTGAACCTGCTGGGCATCAACTCCGTGGAGGTCGCCGTCGCGGAGCGCGAAGCCATCTGGGCGCGCCTGGCGCGGGATCTGCCGCTCGACAAGCTGGACAGTCTGATTCAGGTCGCGCCGCTCGGCGAGTCGCCCGCCCTGGCGAAAGAGATCCTGGCAGGCCGCGTCCGCGGCCGCCTGGTGATTGATGTGAACCGATGAGGGCCTGGCAGGTTCACGCCTGGGGCGAGCCGGAGAGCATGAAGCTGGCCGACGTTCCGGCGCCCCGGCCCGGTCCGCGCGAGGTGCGCATCCGCCACCGCGCGGCGGGGCTGAACTTCTTCGACCTCCTCCAGGTGCGCGGCGCGTATCAGTACAAGCCGCCCTTCCCGTTTACGCCCGGCGCGGAATTGTCCGGAGTCGTGGATGCCGTGGGCGCCGAAGTCGCCGGGTTCGCCGAAGGCGACGGCGTTCTGGCGTTTCCATCGCTGGGCGGTTTCGCGGAAGGCTCGGTGGTCGACTCGGGAAAAGTGTTTCGCATCCCCGAGGGCATGAGCTTCGACCAGGCGGCGGCGATGCTGGTGGTCTACCAGACCTCCTACTTCGCTCTCAAGGAGCGCGCCGCGCTGCGAGCCGGCGAGTGGCTGCTGGTGCACGCCGGCGCCAGCGGCACGGGCATGTCGGCGATCCAGATCGGCAAGGCCATGGGGGCGCGCGTGCTGGCCACCGCGGGCAGTTTTGATAAGCGCGATTTCTGCCTGTCGCAGGGCGCAGAGCACGCTCTCGACTACACTGGAGCCGCCTGGGTCGATCAGGTCAAGGAGATCACCGGCGGCCGCGGCGCGGACGTGATCTACGATCCGGTCGGAGGCGACGTCTGCGATCTCTCCACCAAGTGCATCGCGCCGGAGGGGCGGCTGCTCATCATCGGCTTTGCCGGCGGGCGCATTCCCTCCATCGCGGCCAACCGGATTCTGTTGAAGAACATTTCGGTGGTGGGCGCGGTGTGGGGCGGATACCTGCAGCGGCATCCGGGATACCTGGCGGAAACCCAGCGCGCCCTGGAGTTGATGTACCGGGCCGGCCAGATCCGCCCGGTGATCTCGCGCGCCTACGGGCTGAAAGACGTTCCCCGAGCCTTACGCGATCTGGCCGAGCGCAAGATCGCCGGGAAGGCCGTGATCCACTGCGATAATCTAAAGGGTTAATGGCCGACCGACGCATCGTATCCGGATCCCCCCAAGAGGACGACGCGCAGTTTGAGGCTTCCCTGCGTCCCAAGCGGCTGGAGGACTTCACCGGCCAGACCAAGCTCAAGGAGAACCTGGCCATCGCCATCGCCGCGGCCCGCCACCGCGGCGAGGCGCTTGACCACGTCCTGCTGTACGGCCCGCCGGGCTTGGGCAAGACCACGCTCGCGTCGATTGTGGCCGCGGAGCTGGAGGTCGGCTTTGAGCAGACCTCCGGGCCGGTGCTCCAGAAGAAGCTCGATCTCACCGGCATCCTGAGCAACATCCGCGCGCACCAGGTCTTCTTCATCGACGAGATCCACCGCCTGCTGCCGGACGTCGAGGAGATGCTGTATGCGGCGCTGGAAGACTTCCGCGTGGACATCCTGGTGGGAGTGGGGCCGGGCGCGCGCACCCACTCGCTGCCGATGCCGAAATTCACCGCCATCGGGGCCACCACGCGGCAGGGACTGGTGAGCGCTCCGTTGCGCGGGCGTTTCGGCCTGGTGCTGCGGCTCAACCACTACGGGCTGGAGGAGATGACCCGGATCGTCAACCGCTCGGCGCGGTTGCTGAGCGTGACCGTCGACGCGGAGGGCGCGATCGAGATCGCCCGGCGCAGCCGCGGCACTCCGCGCATCGCCAACCGCTTGCTGCGCCGCGTGCGGGATTACTCGCAGGTCCGCGCCGACGGCCGCGTCACCCAGCCGATCGCGCAGGCGGCCCTCGATCTGCTGGAAGTGGACCGCTACGGCCTGGATGAGATCGACCAGAAGATCATGCTCACCATCCTGGAGAAGTACGGCGGCGGGCCGGTGGG
>JACOSH010000253.1 GCA_016178945.1 Acidobacteriota bacterium | reverse complement strand
GTAGGTTCGCCCATCGCTCTCAAACAGGGCCTGGGCTGGCGCCCACAGCACGTTGCGCCGCACCTCGGTGGTGATCACGACGTTCGCCGTCATCCCCTGGCGCAGCTCGGGCGAGGGATCGTCCAGCGTCAGGCGGCAGTCGAAGTGCCGGTCCCAGGGCGGTCCGGCGGTGCTTCCCAGATTCTTGACGCGGCCCGTGAACTGCCTGCCCGGCATCGCCACCAGCCTGAACTCGGCCTTCTGATCCACCGCCAGATGCCCGCGATCCAGTTCTCCGATCCGGGCGCTGGCTTCCCACGATTTCAGGTCTGGGATCTGCGCCACGGCCATCCCGGCGCGCACCGTGTCTCCCACCTGCAGCATGGGCAGGCGCATTCCCGGATACATGAAGTTGCTGTTGACGTTCTGCTGGATGGCGACGTAGCCGGACGACTTGGCGCGCAGCGTCATGGACTCGATATTCTTCCGCGCCGTCTCCGCCTTGACCTTGGCCTTGTTGCGCGCCGCCTCCTGGATGGCGACGCCGGCCTCGGTGGTGGCGCGGCGGTTGCCCAGGTCGCTCTCGATCTGCGTCACGCGATCGCGCGCCGCTTCCAGAGCCAGCTCGTTCTGCCGCGCGATGATGGCGGCCACCAGCGGATTCTTGCGCGCCTCCAGCTCGGCCAGCCGCAGATCGGCCTTGGCCTGGAGCAGCAGGTACTTGGCCTCCTCCTCCTTGGCCTGGCTCTCGGCCTGCGCCTGGACCACCTGCTGTTCGGCCTCCGCCAGATCCGCCTCGGCCTCCCGCAGATTGAAGGTCTGCTCGGTGGTGTCCAGTTCGGCCACCACGTCGCCGGCGTTAACCAGCTCGCCGGGCTTACGCAGAAAGGTGATGGGCATCTCGTTGCCGCCGGTCATGGGCGTGGTCAGCATCTCCGAGTTGCCGCCCTGCAGCTCGCCGCGCGCCGTCACCGTGAAGACGACATCCCCGCGCTTGATGGTCGTGGTGGGAGTCGATGCCTTCACCACCGTCGCGGGACCGCGCTGGCGCCAGCGCGCCCCCAGCAACGCCAGCGGGATCGCAACCAACGCCACTCCGAGGATGGCGCGCCATCGTTTCATGAGGGCGCCTTCTCGGGCTCGACGGTGGCGACCATCGCGCCGGCGCCGATGCCGCGCACGGCGACTTCATCCTGGTTGCGGGCCAGCACCTCGACCTCCACGGCGCGGTAGCCTCCCTTCTCCGAGACATAGACGATGGGCTTTCCCGACCGGGTGAACAGCGCTTTGGCCGGCACGCTGATGGCCGCGGGCAGCCGGTCCACCACCACGTCCATGCCGCCGTTCATGCCGGGGCGCAAGCGCGGGTCCGGCGCCTGAATCTGGGCGAAGCCGCGAAAACTGCGGGTGGGCGGCCACTCCCAGGCCTGCTCGGTCAGCGGGGAGATACTGGCCAGCTTCGCATCGAAGGGCTTCTCCGGGAACGCGTCCACGCGGACCTTCACGGCGCTGCCCGCGACCATGCGCCCGCGGTCGATCTCCTCGATCTTGCCTTCCATCTCCAGGGTCGCCAGGTCCGGGATCTCGGCCAGCACGCTGCTCGGCCAGACGCGATCCCCTACCTTGAACGGGCGGGCGTTCATCCAGCCCTGGGAATAGTTGGGCATGTAAACCACCACGCCGCCGGAGGGCGCTTTCAGCTCCATGCGGTCCAGGCGCCGGCGCCACACGTCGACTTCCGATTGCGCCTGGTCGCGCTGACGGGCGAGCGAGGCCATCTTGGCCTTGTCCGAGGCCTGGTGCAGCGCCACAGTGGCCTCCTCGACCCGCAGCTTGCGCTCGGCCAGGCCCAGATCGATCTTGCTCTCCTCGCCCTGCATGGCGCTGACGATCTCCAGCTTGGAGACCTCCAGCTTGGCCCGCTCCACCTGGTAGCGGGCGGCCGCCAGGTCCAGGCGGTCCTGCTCCGCGGTGATGCGGGCCAGCGCGACCGCCTGGTCCAGGGCGGCCTGGGCCTGTTTTAGAGCGGCTTCCTTCTCGGTGAGCTGACGCTGCGCGCTGGAGGAATCGAAACGGACCACCGGCTCGCCTTCCCGAATGGCCGAGCCCGGCGTGGCCTGCCAGACGATCTGAAGGTCGGGGACCACCGGCGCCACGACCTGCACCGAGCTGCGCGCTTTGAGCTCGCCCCGGCAGCGGACCATCACCAGAAACTCGCCCTTCCGCGCCGGCGCCGTGGGAACCTGGCTCGCCGCCCGCACCCGTCGCAGGTACTGCACCGCGCCGCCCGCCGAGGCCAGGATGAGGGCGCCCACCAGCGCCCGATACCCCAGCGCCGCCACCCACGTTTTCATGGCTTGGCCTCCAGAATCACGGCCGCCGACAAGTCCGGCAGCAGATGGGGATCGGTTTGGTGGAGCCGGAATCGCGCCGCGAACGTCTTGACCGGGCTCTCAAGAGCGGAGGACGCCACGGGACTGGCCGCTTCCAGGTGCGCATCGAAGGCCAGCGCGGGGTAGGCATCCAGGCGGACCCGGCAGGCCACGCCCGGCCGCAGCAGGGCGCCCTCCGGCTCGCCGACAAAGGCCCGCACTTCCATCTCGCTGGGGTCGAAAATCCGGATCAGCGGCTGGCCGGACCAGAGCTGGTCTCCCTCGCGTGCGTGTCCCATCGAGCCGCTGCGCCAGATGTTTTCCAGGGCCACCATGCCGTCCAGGGTCGCATGGATGGCCAGCTTGGAGAGGTTGTTCTGGGCGCGCTCCAGCCCGACTTTCTGGCGGTCGCGCTGCAACTCCAGGATACTCAGCGCCGCGGCTTCGGCCTGCTCGCGGGCCTGCATCGAGCGCTTCAGGCTGGCCACCCGGGCCTGCGCCGCTTCAAACTTGGCCTGGTTCTTGAGCAGCTCGATCTCCGCCAGGAGCGGGCCTTTGCGAAGCTGGATCTGGGCCTTGGCCAGGTCGGCCTCAGCCTGGTGCAGGTCGGCCAGCCGCTTCTCCGCGTCGGCGCGGTTCTGGGCCCGCCTCTGTTCCACCTGGTAGCCCAAATCTTCGAATTTCGCCTGGGCCTGTCGGGCCAAATCGGTCTGCTGTGTGCTGTCGAGCTCCGCCAGAAGATCCCCCCGGCGCACCCGCTCCCCATTGGGCGCCAGGTGGGTCAGGGTGAGACGCCCCCCTTGACCGCTGATTTGAGGCACCTGCACGGGAAAGACTTTGACGGCCTGCACGGTGCCGGTAATGCGGACTTGGGCAGAGGGGAGCGGAGCGACGGATCTGAGCTCGGCGGCGGCCACCGGCGTGGGCGGGAGGCGGCTACAGGCCGAGAGCAGCAGGCAGACACACGTCACAGGGAGCGCGGCTGGGCTCGCCATCACCGGATTAGACGCCGCGGGCCGGAAAATGTTTATAGTTTGTACTACAAAGTACTTGACAGAAAGACGAAGGGGCTGCTAGTCTGACAGCATGGGTTCGGTACGACCGATTCGCGCCCCGCGCGAGGAACCGCCCGCGCTGCACAGCCGCGCGATGGACAACTTGGCCTTCATCCGCGAAACGATGGAGGGGGCGGCGTCGTTTACGGCGGTGCCGGGCTGGGCCGGCGTGGTCAGCGGAATCACGGCGCTAGGCGCGGCTTGGGCCGCCTCCCGCCAGATGACACCGGGCGGCTGGCTGGCGGTCTGGCTGGCCGAAGCGCTGCTGTCGGTGGCGGTGTGCGGCTGGCAGATGAACCGCAAGGCGTCGGCTGCGGGCACGCCACTGCTGTCCAAACCGGGCCGCAAGTTCGCGACCAGCTTCGCGCCGGCCATGGTGGTGGGGGCGTTGTTGACGGTGGTGCTGTACCGGGCCGGCTTGACCGGCCTGCTGCCGGGAGTCTGGCTGCTGCTGTACGGAACCGCGGTGGTCAATGGGGGCGCTTTTTCGGTGCGCGTGGTGCCGGCCATGGGGCTGTGCTTCATGCTGTGCGGGACCGGCGCACTGTTCGCCCCGGCCGAGTGGGGCAACTGGTTCATGGCCGCCGGCTTCGGCGGCCTGCATATCGGATTCGGAGCGGTCATCGCCCGAAGGTATGGAGGGTAGGAGTTTATCCATGGCCAAAACAAGCGCGCTCAAGAAGGAAGATAAGCCGGAGACCACGGGCCTGCGAGACGCCGGGGGCGCCCTGGCAGGTCCAGTGGAATTGGATCGCCTGATCCACGAGCGGATGCGGCTGGGGATTGTCAGCGCCCTGGCGGTCAACGAATCGTTGACCTTTAACGACCTCAAGAAATTACTCAAAACCACCGATGGTAATATCAGCGTGCACGCCCGGAAGCTGGAAGAGGCCGCCTACATCGCCTGCACCAAGTCCTTCGAAGGCCGCATGCCCAAGACCGAATACCGTCTGACCGAAGCGGGCCGGAAAGCGCTGGAGAAGTATCTGGATCACATGGAAGCGCTGATTCGGGCTACGCGGAGGTAGGTTTTGAGAAAAATATCGGCAACCGCTCCGTCACCGTCGCGGCTCTGCACGAATCGAACAGAGCCGCGACCGTCAGGGAGCGGTTGCGTGACTGTACTGTGAGAGGTTCAGCGAATTTCTTATGACACCAAGTGCTCTTCACGTGGCCATCATCATGGATGGCAACGGGCGCTGGGCCGCCAGCCGCGGGCTGGCCCGCACCGCCGGCCATGAGGCCGGAGGAGAAGCGGTGCGCCGGATCGTGGAAGCGGCGCCCGGCGTGGGCGTCACCGACCTGACGCTGTACGCCTTCTCGTCGGATAACTGGGGACGGCCGCCGGCCGAAGTCTCGGCGCTGCTACGGCAGCTCCAGGAGTATCTGCGCAAGGAGATCTCCCGATGCGCCCAACACGGCGTGCGAGTGGAAGTGATTGGGCGCCGGGACCGGCTGCCTGTCCCGCTCCAGGCCACCATTCAATTCGCCGAGTACAAGACGGCGCACGCCGGCAAGCTGCGCCTCCGGCTGGCCATCGACTACTCATCGCGGTGGGCCATCGAGCAAAAGGTAGCGATCCCCGATGTCGACCTGCTGATCCGCACTGGCGGCGAGCAGCGGCTGAGCGATTTCCTGCTGTGGGAAAGCGCCTACGCCGAGCTGCTGTTTGTGAAGAAACCGTGGCCCGACTTCACCGCCGCAGACCTGGAAGCCGCGGTGTCCGAGTTCTACTCGCGCGAGCGGCGCTTCGGACAGTTGCCGGCCGCGGGCTAGCAGCACGGCTACCGAGCCGCGCCGCTAGGAACTACGCGCTTCTCCAACAACATCGGGAATCTGCGTTTCCGTCTGCGGTTCCGTCGTTTCAACGGCCGGGCCCTGCCGTTTGCGCTCCAGCCGCTTGGCGAATTTTTCCTGCTGCTTCTCCCTACGCTGCTGCTCTTTTTGTCGCTTCTTGAAACTTTGTGATCCGCGCCCCGCCATGAGTGCTCCTTTAGAAAAAAGATAGGCCGCCGGGCGGCCTCCGGGCGGAGGCGGCACGAATCGGCCCGAAACGGATCTCCACTCAGTCTGGTTCTTACCAGCGTCCTGGTCTTACCAGCGTCTGGTCTTACCAGCGTGACCCTCGCCCACTGTTACCGCGCCCGCGGCCGCCGCCGCCACCGCCACGGCTGTCGCCCGACCGGGCCGGCTTCGGGCGCGCTTCGTTCACGTTCATTGCCCGTCCGTTGAGGTCAGCGCCGTTCAACTGAGAGATGGCTGTTTCCGCATCGCGGCGTTCCGTCATCTCGACGAAGGCGAAGCCGCGAGGCTGACCCGTGTCGCGGTCCGTTACGATGTTGACGCGCTCAACGGCGCCGTAGGCCGAAAATGCCGCTTGCAACTCGTCCTGTGTGGTCTGAAAGCTGAGGTTGCCGACGAAGATATTGGTCATAGAAGCTATCCTTTCAAAGTACGATCGTCTTTGTCAGGAACCGAAACCAGGAACGAGCCGGAACAACGGCGGCCAGAATGCACTCGCGAGTGAACGGATGCGGCAAAGACATTCCTAGTATAGCAGGTTCCAGTTGTCCTACAATACGAGGCGCCACACTTGCACGGCAGAGGAGAGAACTCATGAGCAACCCAGTGAAACCCATTCCGGACGGCTACCACAGCGTGACGGCCTACCTGATCGTCAAGGACGCGGCCGGCGCGCTGGAGTTCTACAAGCAGGCCTTCGGCGCCACCGAGGTGCTGCGCATGCCCGATCCCAGCGGCCGGATCGGACACGCGGAGATCCAGATCGGCGATTCGAAGGTCATGCTGGCCGACGAGTTTCCGGAAAGGGGCCACCGCGGCCCGGAGTCGGTGGGCGGCTCACCGGTGAGTTTTCACCTTTACGTCGAGGACGTGGATGCCACCGTGGACCGGGCCGTGGCCGCCGGCGCAAAGCTGGTCCGGCCGGTTGCCAACCAGTTTTATGGCGACCGCACCGGCGGCGTGAAGGACCCCTTTGGCCATGACTGGTACATCGCCACGCACGTCGAGGACCTCTCGCCCGAGGAATTGCAGCGGCGCGCCGCCGCGGCTCATCAGTAGGGCCGCTATTTCGCGTGGTAGTTCGGGTAGGGCGGGTGTTTGGGCTGGAGCGGAGGATTCTTCTCCAGCTCCTCCAGCACCACCTGGACCGCCTTCTCCAACTGAGGATCATGCCCCTGGCGCACGGCCTTGGGGTCCAGCTCCACCTCGATATCCGGCGCGATGCCCTGGTTCTCGACTTCCCACTGGCCGTTGGGATTCCAGATCAGCGCGCATGGCGCAGTGACCCCGCCGCCGTCCATCAGGTCGGGAACGCCGCAGAGTCCCACCAATCCGCCCCAGGTGCGTTTGCCGATCAGCTTGCCCACCGATGCGCGGCGGAAGTACCAGGGCATGGCGTCGCCGCCGGAACCGGCGAATTCGTTGATGATCATGACCTTCGGTCCGAAGATGGCTCCCTGAGGCTGGACCATGTCGGCGCCGTCGCGAAAGGAGGCCAGGCTCATCATGGGGCGCTTGAGGTACTCGATGATGTCGGTCGCCAATTGGCCGCCATGGTTGAAGCGATCGTCGATGATGGCCGCTTGCTTGCCGACTTGCGCGAAAAAGTAGCGGTTGAAGTTGAGGTAGCCGCCGCGGGAGGTGTCCGGCATGTGGACGTAGGCGACGCGGCCGTTGGTCATCTGGTTCACCTTGCGGCGATTGTCCTCGATCCAGGCCAAATGGCGCAGCCTGGTTTCGTCGGCCACCGGCGTCACAGTGGCTTCGCGCGCGTTCGCGCCGGAAGGATCGGCCCCCACCTTCAGAACTACCGCCTTGCCCGCCGTACCCTCGAAGAAGCTGTAGAGGTTGTCCGCGGCGCGCAGATCGCGCCCGTTCACTCCCAGCAGGTAGTCGTCGGCCGCCACGTTGACGCCGGGCTGGGTCAGGGGCGCTTTCAGGTCCGGATTCCAGTTCTCCCCGTTGTAGACGCGGGTGAAGCGGTAGCGGCCGTTCTCGATGCTGTAGTCGGCGCCGAGCAGCCCGGTCTGAACGCGCTTGACCTCGGGTGAATCGCCGCCGCCGATAAACATGTGTCCCACCGACATCTCGCCCAGCATCTCGACAAACAGGTAGTTCAGATCCCGGCGCGAAGCGATGCTCTCGAGGTACGGCTCATAGCGTTTCTCCGCGGCCTTCAGATCCAGGCCGTGATAAGCGGGGTCGTAGAAGAAGTCGCGCTGGATGCGCCAGACTTCGTGGTACATCTGCCGCCACTCGGCGCGGGGGTCGGCGCGGACTTCAAGGCCTTCCGTCTTCAGCGCGCCCTGGCCCGGATCCGCCGCCGGCGGCGGGGCGCCTTCGGAAGAGGCCATGGGCTTGGGCGCCGCAATGAACCAGCGGTCCCCTTGCTGGTAGAGCATCTTCTCGCCGTTGAAGGAAATCCGGAAGCTGGCCACGCCGCCGATCGCGACATCCGATTTTCGCTTGCCGAGGTCGAAACGATGGACCGTGAGCCTGAGTGGTCCGCCGCCCCCCTCCGAAGACACCGGCGGGGCCGGCGCTTCGATCGCGAACAGGACGCCCGCCTTGCCGGTCAGCAGCCCGTCGTAGCGCCGGGGAGGCATGGGCAGGGCCAGAATCCGCTGCCCGATGTTGTCGAAATCGATCTTGACCACCACCGTAGCGGGAGGCTTGGGCATTTCGTCCTTAGGGGAATCTTTCTTGCTCTCGTCCGGTTTGTCTTTTTCATCGTCGCTTTCGGGCGCCAGCGGCGAAGCCTGGTCCTTGGACAGGACTATCAGGTAGATGCTGCGGGTCACCGGCCGGCTAAAGCTGTGGATGTCGGGCTGCATGGCGGCGCCGGAATCGGTGCTGGCCGTGAAGTAGAGGTACTTGCCGTCCTTGTCGAAAACCGGATCTTTGGCCTCGCTCATCCCGTCGGTGACCTGAGCACTCTTGGCGTCCGCGAGTGAGTACAGGTGAATCGCGCTCATGTGGTTCGGGAGCTGCTTCGGGTAGGCCAGCCACTGGCTGTCCGGGGACCAGGCCGGCGCCCGCTCGCGTTCGGAAGGACGGTAGTCCTGGTCCACAAGCACCGGTTTCTTCCGCTCGAGATCGATGTACCGGATGCCCAGATGGTTGTCGAGATAGGCGATCTTGCGGCTATCCGGCGACCAGCGCGGCGCAAAGTAGAAAGCGTCCCGCTCCCCGAGCGGGATCTTCTTCACTTCTCCGACTCCGCTCTGGTCCCGAAGGTGAAGCGCATACTCGCCCGATTCATACGACAGGTAGGCGATGGTCTTGCCGTCCGGCGACCAAACTGGGTCGCGCTCTGCCGCCGAGACGGTGCCGGTCAGGTTCCGGGGATCGCCTTTTTCGGCCGGAACGGTGAGGATCTCGCCACGGGCTTCAAACACCGCGCGCGCGCCGGTGGGAGAGATATCGGGATTGCGCAGCCGCTTGGCCACGTTCACTAGACGCGGCCGCACTTCGGGAAGATCGCCCGCCAGCCGCACTTCAACCTGCTTGGTCTTTCCCGACTGGAGATCGTAAAGATGCAATGAGCCGAACTGCTCGTAGACGATCGCGCCTGGGCCGGCGGAAGCGGACTTGAAATCCAGCCCGCGATTCCCGACGACCTGCCTCACCTGCCTGCCGCGCGGGTCGTAGCTGAAGAGCGAAACGGGCCCCTGGCGGTCGGACAGGAAATAGATCTTGTCGCCGATCCACATGGGATTGAAGTCGTTCGAGTTTTCCCGTGGAATCGCGGTCACGCTGGAGTCGGAAAGATCGGCGATCCAGATCTTCTTGGTCTGGCCGCCCCGGTAGCGCTTCCAGGCGGCTTGCCACTGGAAGAGGGGCACGTAGGCTAGGCGGGAGCCGTCGGGCGAGTAGACGCCTTCCTCGGCGATGGGGAGCGGGACCTCGTCGGGAAATCCGCCCCCGGCCGGGACCGTGAACAGCTTCGGGCCGTCGGTGGCGCTCGACCGGGTGGAGGCGAACAACACGCGTTTGCCGTCCGGGGTCCAGCCGATGGCCCCATCGAAGCCGGGATGAAAGGTCAGGCGCCGGGGCGTCCCGCCGGAGGCCGGCATCACGAACACATCCGTGTTGCCGTCGTACTCGCCCGTGAAGGCGATGTGCGAACCGTCGGGCGAGAAAACGGGATCGGTCTCGACGCCCGGCCCGGTGGTGAGCCGCCTGGCGTCGCCGCCCTCGCGAGGCACGCTCCACAAATCGCCGGCGTAGGCGAAGACGATGCGCGTGGCGCTCAGCGCGGGCTTCTGCAAGAGCAGGGAGGAGCCGGCCTCGGCCGCCGGCATCGAAGCTGCGCAGACGAACAGCGCGCCAAACAGAAAACGAGACATCCATTCCCCCTAGTAACGCCCAGTATACTGCGAGAGCGCGGCCCGCCGAACACTCCGCTATAGTGGAAGAACAGAGTCGCGAGAGACAGCAACTGTGCGGGAGGTCCCTGGGTTAACATCATGATGACGCGACGGACTGCCTTGCGGCTGGGGGCCGCCGTGGCCGCGCCGGCGATACTCCGCGGAGCGCGGCGCGTGGCCGGAGACAAGCCGAACCTGCTGTTTATCTGGACCGATCAGCAGCGCGCCGACACCATGGCCGCCTATGGCAACACCCGCTTTCGCGTCCCCATGATGAACCGGCTGGCGTCCCAGAGCGTGGTCTTCGACCGGGCCTACATCACACAGCCGGTCTGCACGCCCAGCCGGTCGTCGATCATGACCGGCGCCTGGCCGCACCAGAACGGCTGCGTGCGCAACAACATCCGGCTCAGCTCCACGGTGCAAACCATGCCCGAGCTGCTCGACGATTCGGCCTATCACACCGGCTACATGGGTAAGTGGCACCTCGGCGACGAGGTTTTCCCGCAGCGGGGCTTTCAGAAATGGGCCGCCATCGAGGACGGCATCTACGAGCAATACTACGGCCCGGGACGCGACCGCGGCGCGCGCAGCGCCTACCACGCCTTTCTGGCCAACCTGGGATACAAACCCAACGGGAAGAACATTTTCAGCCGCGGCTTCGCAACCACGCTCCCGGTGGAGCATTCCAAGCCGTCCTTCCTGGCGCAAGAGGCCTCGAAGTTCATTCTGCGCCACCGCGCCGATCCCTGGATGTTGTACGTCAACTTCCTGGAGCCGCACACGCCGTTTTCGAGCGCACTGGACGATCTGCACAGCGAGGCGGAGGCGCCGCTGGCCAGGAATTACCCGGGCGTCCCGGCCGGCGATCGGGAACCGGTCTGGTATCAGCGGAGGCGCGCCGGGTTCCGGGAGAAATTCGAGAAGTTCGATTTGCGCTCGCCCGCCGGCTGGCAGCGGGTCAGCCGCAACTACGCCGGCCTGTGCAGCCTGGTGGACCAGGCGGTGGGCCGCATCCTCTGGTCGCTCGAAGCTTCGGGTCAGATGGACAACACCGTCATCGTGTACACTTCGGACCACGGCGAGATGATGGGCGCGCATTCCCTGCTCACCAAGCAGGTGATGTACGAGGAGGCCATGCGCGTGCCCTTCCTGCTGCGCGTGCCGTTCCGCGGCCAGAAGCCCCGGCGCGTCGCCCAGCCCGTCAGCCACATCGACACGGTTCCCACGCTGCTGGAGCTGCTGGGCAAGAAGAACGCCGGCGAGAGCCTGGTGTCGCTGCTCGAAGGCCGCCGGCACCGAGAGGACCACGTGTTTCTCGAGTGGACAGCGGAGGGCGAGGATCAGGGTCCCAACGCCCGCACGGTGGTCTCGCCGGACGGCTACAAGCTGGTGCTGCACGATACGGATCGCTCCATGCTTTTCGACCACAACAAAGACCCGCTGGAAATGCACAACCTGTACGAGAGCGGAGAACACGCCCCCGTGCGCGACCGCCTGCGCAAGAAGATCGAGCAGTGGCAAGCGGCAACGCGCGATACCATGAGGCTGCCCGGAGCGAAATGACCCGGATCCTTCTGCTCCTGGCGGCGTCAGCCGCTGCCGTTCACGCCCAGTCCCCTTGCACGTTCACGGCGACGGCGACTCCGGCTAGCTTCACGTTCAGCGGAGGACTGGGTGCGGTCACCGTGGCCGCCAGCGCGCCGGATTGCGCCTGGACCGCGACGTCGACCGTCAACTGGATTTCCGTCGCTCCGGGCCAGAGCGGCCTGGGCGATGGTTCGTTCGGGTTTGCCGTGGTCACTAACCCGGTTTCGGCGACGCGGACCGGCGCGCTCACCGTGGGCGGCCAAAGCGTGAGCATCACGCAAACCGGCCAGACCTGCAACTTCGCCCTCAGCTCCAATTCGCTGAGCGTTTCGGCCAGCGCGCAGAGCGGCAGCTTCATCCTCACCGGCGCGTTGACCTGCCAGTGGACGGCCGCCTCCAACGCCTCCTGGATCACGCTGACGTCGGCGGCCAGCGGGCTGAGCGGCGGAACCATCACGTTCAGCATCGCCGCCAACACGGCCAAGACCTCGCGCACCGGGACCCTCAGCGCCGGCGGACTGACGTTTTCGGTGACCCAGGCGGGCACCTGCACCTTCACGCTGAACCCGAACGCGGCCTTCTTCCCGATCGCGGGCGGCAACGGATCCTTTGAAGTGGCCAGCCAGGCCGGGTGCGGGTGGAGCTCGGCGGCGAGCGCGGGCTGGATTTCGATCAGCTTTGGCCAGTCGGGCACGGCCAACGGCTCGGTCGGCTACACGGTGCAGCCCAACACGGGCGATGCGCGCACCGCGACCATCACGGTGGGTACCTCCACCGTCACCATTACCCAGTCGGGCCTGCCATGCACGCTGTCGCTTTCGCCAAGCTTTCAGTACTTCACCACCGACGGCGGCGCCGCCACGGTCCAGGTCACCACTCCGCCGGCGTGCAGTTGGACCGCCATTACCTCGGCCCGCTGGATCGCGATCACCTCCAGCCCCACCGGGCAGGGAAACGGCAGCTTCGCCTTCACCGTGGCCAAGAACACGGCGCCCGATTCGCGCTCCGACAGCATTCTGGTGGGCGACCAGGTCTTTGTGGCGACGCAGGCAGGCGTATCCTGCAAGTACTCGATCGCGCCGGCGTCGAAGGACTTCGCCAAGAGCGGGGGCTCCGGGCTGGTGACGCTGACCGCGACGCAGGGATGCGCCTGGACCGTGACCGCCAGCGCTGCGTGGATCACGCTGACGACCCCGTCCTCGGGAACCGGCAGCGCGGCCATTGGATTCAGCGTGGGGCCTAATCCGGACGCCACTCCGCGCAGCGCCCCGCTGGCGATCGCGGACCAGACCTTCACGGTGAATCAAGCCGCGGGCGCCTGCACGGTGTCGCTCGGTACTTCCAGCGCCAACGTTGCGGCCAGCGGCGCGGCCGGCCAGGTGAATTTCACATCCGTCTGCGCCTGGGCCGCGGCGTCCAAGGCGCCCTGGATCAAGCTGGCCTCCGCCGCGACGGGCACGGGCGACGGATCGGTCGGCTACACCGTGACGGAGAATACCTCCGCGAAGCCGCGCAACGGCAGTCTGGCGGTCGGCAATCAGACGTTTTCGATCCTTCAGGCCGGCGCGCCCTGCAACTACGCGCTGTCCTCGTCGGGAACCGGCGTTCCGGCCGCCGGAGGACGCGGAGTCTTCCAGGTCGCCTCCGCCAGCGGCTGCTCCTGGACGCCGGTTTCGGACTCGGCTTGGATCGCCTTCACCTGGTCGAGCGTCAACGGCCGGGGTAACGTGAGCTACGCGATCGAGCCGAACCTGGGCGCTACGCCGCGCTCGGGAACGCTGGCGGTCGCGGGCCAGGTGTTCACGGTCAACCAGGAAGCTCCGCGGATTCAGCTCACCTCCGGCGCGGTGGTGCACGGGGCCAACTACACGGCCGGCGTTGTGTCGCCGGGATTGATCGTGGTGATCTACGCGCCCGGCGTGGGACCGCAGGATGTCGCATTGGCGCAGCTCAGCGCCGACCGCCGCTTCATCACTACTTCGCTCGCGGGCGCGCGCGTGCTCTTCGACGGCGTGGCGGCGCCGATGATCTTCGCCGGCGACGGCGTGCTGGGTTGCGTCGTTCCCTATGCCGTCGCCGGCAAGAACACCACGATGGCGCAGGTGGAATATCGCGGCGAAGGATCGAACGCCGTCGCCCTTAACGTGGCGGAGGCCGCGCCGGGTCTGTTCACCGCGGACGCGTCGGGCAGCGGGCAAGGAACCATCTTCAATCAGAACGGGACGGTCAACTCGGCCTCCAACCCGGCGGCGCGAAACTCGTTCGTGGTCCTTTATGCGACCGGCGAGGGCCAGACCATTGGGCCCGGCGTGGACGGCAAGCTGGCGGTTGTGCCGCTACCCAAGCCGATGCTGCCGGTCACGGTCGAAATCGATGGCATCGATGCCGAAGTGACCTATGCCGGGGCCGCGCCGGGCCTGGTGGCCGGGCTGATGCAGGTCAACGCGCGCGTTCCGCCCGGCGTCACTCCGGCGCGCGACGCGGCGGTGGTGTTGCGAGTGGGTCAGTTCAGCAGCCGGAGCGGCGTGACGCTTCGAATCCAATGAGCCTCCGAATCAGCCTGGCAGTGGTGTTGTGCTTTATGGCGCAGTCTAAGAACCCGCGCACCTACGGCTACAAAGTGGTCTCGGCTTATCCCCACGATCCCGGAGCGTTCACGCAGGGACTGGTCTTCCACGACGGCTACCTCTACGAAGGCACCGGCATGCACGGCAAGTCGGGCGTGCGCAAAGTCGAGCTCAAGACGGGCAAAGTCGTGCAAGAAGCGCCGCTGCAGGCCGAATATTTTGGCGAGGGCATTACCCTGTGGAAGGACAAACTGATCCAGCTCACCTGGCAGACGCGCATCGGGTTCGTCTACGATCTGAAGACCTTCCGCCTGCTCGATAGCTTTGTCTATCGCACCGAAGGCTGGGGGCTCACCCACGACGGCAAGCGCTTGATCCTGAGCGACGGCACTTCCGTTCTATATTTCCTCGATCCGGCGACTTTCAAGGAAATCGGCCAGATGACGGTGCGCGATCGCGGCGCGCCCGTGTCCAATCTGAATGAGCTGGAATACGTGAAGGGCGAGATCTGGGCCAACGTGTGGCAGAGCGAGCGCATTGCCCGCATTGCCCCCTCCACCGGCCAAGTGATTGGCTGGATCAACCTGAAGGGTCTGCTGACCGAACACTCCCAGCCGGTCGACGTGCTGAACGGCATCGCCTACGACGCGAAACAGGACCGCGTGTTCGTGACCGGCAAATGGTGGCCGAAGCTTTTTGAGATCCGCGTCGACTAGCCGCCTCTACGCGAGGCCTGGACGCACCTGCCGGTGCATGGCTTCCAGCGCTTCCACCAGCCCTCTGGCATCCACTGCGTCCGCGCCCAGCCAATGCAGGCACAGCCGCCACTCCACCGCTAGCAGCGCGAGTGAAAAAGCCAGCCGTTGCCGGGCCAGCACTTGCGCCAGGTCCGGACGATCTTCGCTGGAATACAGCGCCACCAGGCGCGCCGCACGGTGCAGGCAATGAAAGTCGCGCTTCAGCCGGCGCAAGTACCCCCGGAATATACTCCGGCGCTGGACCCGGAACTGCCGGACCAGCTCCGGAGTACAACCCGGCTGCGACTGTAGAAAGGAAAGGTCCCGTTCCGCCAGCAAATGCGCCATGGGGCGGTACCTTTCCGTCGAAAACTGTAGGAGTTGTTCAGCCGAAAGCGCGTCGGCGCCGGCCGGGCTGATCACCAGACGGTACAAGGCGATTGCTGCGACGAGAACCGCCACTAAACTCCCGCAAAGGATGAGGAATTCCACTTGCACCTCCCAAGGCGGAATTTCATAGATGAGAATAGCCGAGAAACCCGGAGAAAGCAATCATATTATTCGCTTGGCGGCTCCGAGCAAAGTCGCATTAAGCGCATCTAGTTGAGCCAAAAGCTGTTTCTCCTCCTCTGCCGGGCGCGGGAAACGGAGAGAGACGGTCTGTTCTTCGCCGTCCCGGCGCAGCAGGCAGATCCACGCCAATTGAGCCGCCAATCCACTCGCCACCAGCACTGCGTGGAAGAACGGTGTCGCCGGAGCGCCGAAAAGATCGTTGTAAAAGAGCGCCAGGGCTTTGGAGAAGTACAGGGCCGGGTACACCGTGGCGTGCAAGACCAGGTTGCGGCTCAACGGTAGGGGATACCAGCGCACAAACCCGAGCAGGAGCAGCAGGAAGAGCGCCAGCGCGACGGACACTCCGCGGTCCATCCGCAGCAAGATGTCCCGCACGATCAGCTCCGGAAACCGCGACCTGGCGCTGGCCGGCGAGGCGGTCAGCAGAACCGCAAGAACGGCGGCAAGTCCCACCGCCACAAAAAGAAACCAGCGTCCGATGGTGCAGATTCCCCGGTGCGGCCGCAACACCAGAGTGTAGATTTCCGACACGACGAGCACATCGCCCAGCAAGACCAGAGGCTCAGTCCACACCCAGATCGACAGATAGGCCAGACTCCCGTTGGAGAAGGGCGCCAGGAGCAGTGCGCGCAGAACGCTGAAGCACCACACTGCCAGAAACCATGGGTAGACCCGGTAGAGGCCGGCGGAGAACACCCGCCACACTACGCCAATTCGCGCAACGATACTCAGATACCAGAGTGCCGTTGCTAACGTGAGAGTCATCGCGGGGCGCCGTATCCCTCTGGAGAGATTCTAGCACCCCGGAGAGGGGAGTCGCCTCGGGGCTACTTCGGGCAGAGGTCGCCGCTCGGGCAACACTCCGGACAGGGCGGGGGATCGCAGCAGAATCCCTCCATAGCCGGGAGCAGGAACAACTGTACCATTAG
>JACOSH010000252.1 GCA_016178945.1 Acidobacteriota bacterium | reverse complement strand
GGCCTCGCCGATGGCGTTGTGATTGGCGGCCGGGTGCGTGCCGATCTCCTCGAACTTACGGATGTTGCCGTTCATCTCCGGAGGCGCCGGCATCAGGGGCCACAGCTTCGGGATCTTCGACTTTCGCACATACAGGAAGCCGGTCCCGTGCGGAGCCAGCAGCCACTTGTGGAGGCTGGTGCCGTAGTAGTCGCAATCCAGGTCGGCGTGCTTGAAGGGGAAGTGCGCATAGGCGTGCGCCCCGTCGACAATCGCCTCCAGGCCCCGCCGCCGCGCCATCTGGCAGATCTTCTTCACCGGGAAGATCTGGCCGGTGAGGTTGGTGATGTGGCAGAAGTGGATCACGCGGGTGCGCGGCGTGATGGCGTTCTCGAAGCGCGCGCACAAGTCGTCCAGCGACGGCGGGGGCGTGGGGAACGAGATCGTCTTGAGGACGATGCCGTCGCGCCGCTCGCGCTGCCGCCAGGTGGTGATCATGCGCGGATAATCCTGGTCGGTGGTCAGGACCTCGTCGCCGGGCTTGAGGTCCAGACCCAACTGGCAGATTTCCAGGGCCTCCGAGGCGTTGCGCGTAATGGCCATTTCCTCGGGATCGCAGCCGAAACTGGCGGCCAACCGCTGCCGCACCGATTCGATCTGCGGCTCGAGGACGCGCCACATGCTGTGCACCGGCGCCAGGTTGCTGATTTCCAAATAGCGCCGCATGGCGTCCTGGACCACCCGCGGCGAGGGCGACACGCCGCCGTTATTCAGGTTGATCAGGTTGCGGTCGACCGTGAAGGCCATCTGGATCTCGCGCCAGAAGTCTTCGTCGCGGGCGATCTCTTCCGCGGGGCGGCTGTTGCCGGTGGTGGCGGCGCGGGCGCGGTCAATGGCGTCCGGCCGCAGGAAGGCCGTTCCGGTGGCGGTACGAAGAAAAATGCGCCGGTTCATGAATGAACTCCTCTCATCGGTACTGTTGCCGCCACGCCTGAAGCGCGCGAGTCAAGTTGTCGCGCACGGTCAGATGCGCCGGGTTCTCATATTGATTGTTCCTCTCGCGAGGGTCGGTGCGCAAGTCGTAGAATTCGCCGGGACCCTTGCCCTCGTCGCGCAGAACCAGTTTGTAGCGGCTGTCGCGGGCCATTTCGGTGTTGCGGAAGTGTCCGAAAACCGTGGTCCGCCAGGGCTCCTTCTTGGGCAGGGAACGCCCCAGCGCCAGCGGCAGATAGCTGCGGCCGCAGTAGTTGCGGCCGGCGGGCAGCGACGCCCCGGTCAGCTCGCACAGCGCCGGCAGGACATCGTAGAAGCTGACCAGCTCCGGACGCACCCCTTCCACCGGCACGCGTCCGGGCCAGTTCCAGATCATCGGCACCTGCATGACTTCCTCGTACATGTTGATCGGGTCCGAGGCCAGGCCCTTGCTCCACAAGCCGTGCCGCCCCAGCAGATAGCCGTTATCGCCGCAGAAGATGACCAGCGTGTTGTCGCGCAGCCCGCGCTGCTGGAGCTTGTTCAACAGCAGAGGAATCTGGTCGTCGAGCGCGGTGGTGGAGGCCGCGCACTTGCGCAGGTTCCCCACGATGTCCTGGAGCAGGTTCTTCTCGCGCAGGGCGTGGCGCGCCGGCGGCTCCCAGCCCACGGTCTCAAAGCGCGTGCCGGCATAGAGATCGTAGTATTTTTGCGGATGCCCGTTGTAGGGCGTGTGCGGGTTGAAGTAGCTGACCGTAAGGAAAAACGGCTTGCCCGCCGTCTGCTGATCCAGAAACTCATTCGCTTTGGCCGTCATCAGGTCGGCCAGATAGCCCTTTTCTTCAACGATCTGGCCGTTCCAGCACATGGTAGGGTCCTGATAGCGGCTGGAGCCGCCCAGCATCGTGTACCAGAACTTGAGCTGATGTTGCGGCTGCCGGTCCTCGCCCATGTGCCACTTGCCGACATAGCCGCAGTTGTAGCCCTGGGCGGCCAGAATGTCGGAGATCATGGTCTCCTGGCGGAAGGAAGGCGGGGGCGCAGCCTGACCCTGGGGCGGCGAATCGATGGGCTGGTCGGTGAGGAAGTCGTGGACACCGTGCTGTCGCGGGACGCGTCCCGTGAACAGGGTGGCGCGGCTGGCCGAGCAGATGGGCGTGCACACGAAGTTGGAGGCGAAGCGCGTGCCCCCGCGCGCCAGCAGGTCAATATGGGGCGTGCGGATCTCCTTGTTGCCATAGCAGCCCAGCATCCAGGCGGCCAGGTCGTCGGCCAGGATCAGCAGAATGTTGGGCTGTTCGACCGGGGCGGACCGTTTCTTCTGAGCCATCAGCGGAAGGCCCAAACTGCCCGTCAAAAAGTAGCGGCGATTCATAGAGAACTCTATGATGACACGGCCGGCCGTGGGGCCGGGGGAGCCGGGGCTCTCTGGTAGAATGGTTTTCAGGTGCGGCGGCGTAGCTCAGTTGGTTAGAGCGAGGGTCTCATAATCCCTAGGTCCGCGGTTCGAGTCCGCGCGCCGCCACCATTCCGAAGACTGTTCTTGACCCCTGTTTGTTCAAGGTTTGGTACAAGAAACGGCGAGAAACCTGCTTCGCAAGCTCTGCGTCGTGGCCGCAGAGCCACACCCGGTGAGACGCGTGCATTTGACGGGCAGGTGGAAGCATGTAATAATCCACTTAAAGAATGCTATGCCCATAGGGAGCCTTAGGATAGACCTTCGCGAAGTTCGCTCGGTAACCGAGTTCCAGCGAAACTTGAAGGACTACGTCGGACGACTCAAGCAGAAGAAGACACCGCTTGTGCTCACGGTGAACGGCCGCGCGGAGCTGGTCGTCCAAAACGCCGAAAGCTACCAAGCCCTTTTGGATCGTCTGGAGCGTGCCGAAACGCTGGCCGCGATCCGCCAGGGAATGGAAGAGTTCAAGCGTGGGGAGGCATTCCCCCTCGAAAACGCCGCGGAGAAACTCCGGCGCAAGCATGGCTTTTCGCGTTGAGATTGCGCCGGGAGCCTTCGCCGACCTCGACCAGATCGCGGACTACTCAATCGACGAGGCCACGCAGACCGTCCAGGTCTTCCACATCCGGCACTGGGCGAGGAGGGCATTGAACGCGGGCGAGTTGCGGGAATTGATGGACGAGTCTCTTTGATGAGGAGGCCATCCGATGAAACCTGTCCGCGATGTTGCCCCTTCCTCCAACCACCGATCGTTCGAGGGCGGATGAGATTCACGATCGCGCCGCACCCCCGCCTCCCGTTACAGTGCTTCAAGCACCCGCATCTGGACGCGAAACTCCCGGCTGCGGCCTCCGATCTGGCACAGTAGTAGCCGGCTGCCCCACCACACCTCGACAAAGGACCCCGGCTGGAGGACGCGCTCCACGTCGATGCGGACGGCGCGGGAGGACACCTCGGTAAGGGTTCCTGGCACCGGGAGATCGCCGCTTTCCGCGCAGGTGATCCAGACCGGCTGGTTGACGGCGAACCAGCCCGCCGCACTCTGATCGGTCCTCATGCCTTATTAGTGGGCCGAGGGAGGGATTATTCTCAGGCCAGTACTTTGGCGATTTGGTCCAGGAGCTGGCCCGGGGCGAAGGGCTTTCGCAGCACGGCGTGCGCGCCCAGCAGCTCGGCCAGCTTCAAGTAGGCGCCTTCGGCGGCGCCCGAGATGGCTACGATGCGGATCCCGGGGTATTCTTTCTTCAGTTGCGTGATGGTTTCGACCCCTTCCTGCTCGGGCATGATCAAGTCGGTCACCATCACGTCCACCGGACCCTTGCGGATAGCGGCCATGGCGTGGCGCCCATCCCGGGCCTCCAGGACACGATACCCGGCATCGCTGAGAATATCGGCCATCAGAGAAAGAACCTGGGGATCGTCGTCGACCACCAGAATGGATTTCGGAGTAGTGTCGGCCAACTTCCAGAGTAACCAACCGGCTGGCTCCCTGGCAACTTCGACGACCGATTCTTGCAGGCCTCAGTCCAATTTGGTACGATTGGACTGAGATGGTCGTTCCCCTGGATCTCACCGCCGAGTCCGAGATTCCGCTCTACCGGCAAGTATTCGAGCAATTGCGGGCCTCGATCCAGTCCGGAAAGCTTCCCAAGGGAACCCGGCTGCCGGCCACTCGCGAATTGGCTGGGCAACTTGGACTGAACCGCACCACGATTTCCGCCGCCTATGCCCTGCTGGAATCCGACGGGCTGATCGCCGGACACGTGGGCCGGGGCAGCTTCGTGACCGGCGGCCTGTCGCCCGAATTGCGTCCGCTGGACTGGAGCCAGTTGCTGCCCGAGCGGTTCGTCCCAATGGTTTCACAGCCCTCGCCGCCGGAGGCGATCAGCTTTGCGGCGTCCCGGCCCGCCGAACAATTGTTCCCCTTGGAAGAAGTCCGCGCGACCTGCCAGGAGGTGCTGAGCGGCAGCGAGGCCGGCGCCATTCTGCAACTAGGCTCGCCGGGCGGCTACGGGCCCCTGCGCCACTATCTGCTGGATGAGGCGCGCCGGCAAGGGCTGCTGCGCGACGGCGACGATCTGGTGATCACCAGCGGATGCCAGCAGGCCCTGGACCTCTTGCAACGCGCGCTGGTGCGTCCTGGGGAGACGGTGGCGCTGGAAGATCCGGTCTATACGGGCGTGAAGAACCTGTTTCTGGGCGCGGGCGCGCGGGTGCTGGGCGTGCCGGTGGGCGAGGAGGGCGTCGAGCCGGAGGCGCTGGATCGCCTGCTGGCGCGCGAACAGCCCAAGGCGCTGGTGATCACGTCCAACTTCCAGAATCCCACCGGCGCCACGCTGCCTTTGGCGGCGCGCGACCAGATTCTGCGCCTGACCCGGGCTCACGGCGTGGTGCTGGTGGAAAACGACACCTACGGCGACTTGCGCTACGAAGGCCAGCCGCTGCCCGCCCTGAAGCAGATGGACGGCGGCGGCGGAACCGTGCTGCTGCGCAGCTTTTCCAAGATCGCGTTTCCCGGACTGCGCGTCGGCTGGGCGATCGGCCCCCGCGCGTTGATCGCCCGCATGACCGAGGTGAAGCAGGTCTGCGACCTGCATACCGACCAGCTTTCGCAGGCGGTGCTGCTGCGGTTCGCCGAGTCGGGCCGCTTGGAGGCGCACCGGGCGCGGATGCTGGAGGCGGGCGCGCAGCGGTTGCGGGCGGCGCTGGAGGCCTGCCGGGAGCATCTGCCGCCGGGCGCCACGTTCACGCGGCCGCGGGGCGGCATGAATATTTGGGTGCGGCTCCCGGAGCCGCTGGACGCAGCCGGATTGCTGGGGCGATCGCAGCGCGAGGGCGTGACGTACCTGCCCGGCGCTTACTTCGCGGTGTCGCGGCCAGAGGCGGGAGCGCTGCGGCTGAGTTTTGCGGGCCTGGAGCCGGACCAGATCCGCGCCGGGTTGGCCATCCTGGGCCGGGTGTTTGGCGAGGAGCTGCGCCGGACCGGCGCGGCGCGCGATCGGGAGCCGGCGCCCGCGCTGGTGTAAACCACGAGTTTGAGGAGCAAGGACATGTACTTTGACGAATCGTTTCGAGTGAAGGTCGGCTTAGCCGAGATGCTCAAGGGCGGCTGCATCATGGATGTGACCAACGCCGAGCAGGCGCTGATCGCCGAGAAGGCGGGAGCGTCGGCGGTGATGGCGCTGGAGCGGGTGCCGGCCGATATCCGCAAAGAGGGCGGCGTGGCGCGCATGGCGCCCATCGGCAAGATCCGCGAGATCATGGCCACGGTCAGCATCCCGGTGATGGCCAAGGCGCGCATCGGCCACTTCATGGAGGCCCGCATCCTGGAGGCGCTGGGCGTCGATTACATCGACGAGAGCGAAGTGCTCACCCCGGCCGACGAGGAGCACCACATCGCCAAGCGCGACTACAAGGTCCCGTTTGTCTGCGGCGCGCGCAACCTGGGCGAGGCCTTGCGGCGCATCGCCGAAGGCGCCGCCATGATCCGGACCAAGGGTGAGGCCGGCTCGGGCAACATCGTGGAGGCCGTGCGCCACATGCGCACCATCCAGAAGGAAATGAAACAGCTCACCGTGCTGGGCAAGGAGGAGCTGGTGGCGCAGTCCAAGCAGTTGCAGGCCCCGCTGGAGCTGGTGGAGCTGGTGGCGCAAACCGGCAAGTTGCCGACACCGAACTTCTCGGCGGGCGGCATCGCCACCCCGGCGGACGCGGCGCTGGTGATGCAATTGGGGGCCGAAGCCGTGTTCGTGGGCTCAGGCATCTTCAAGTCCTCGGACCCGGAGAGGCGCGCCCGGGCCATCGTCAAGGCCACCACGTATTTCAACGATCCGGCCAAGCTGCTGGAGGCCAGCGAAGAACTGGGCCTGGCCATGCCGGGTCTGGATATTTCCAAGCTGCCCGAGGCGGAGCTGCTGCAAACCAGGGGCTGGTAGGAGCGGGCGATGAAGCGCGTTGGGGTGCTGGCGCTGCAAGGGGATTTCGAGGCCCATGGCAAGGCGCTCGAGCGGTCGGGCGCCGCGCCGGTCTTCGTCCGGTCCGCGGCCGATCTGGACGGACTGGATGGCCTCGTGATCCCCGGGGGCGAGAGCACGACCATGCTGAAACTCCTGCGCGAGGAGGGGCTGATGGAGCCGGTCCATGAATTCGGACTCCGGCATCCGATCTTCGGGACCTGCGCCGGCGCGATCCTGCTGGCGGCGGAGGTGTCGCGTCCGGCCCAGGAGAGCTTCGGCCTCATGGATATCGGCGTGGAGCGCAACGGGTACGGGCGGCAGATCGACAGCCGCGTCACGACCTTCGCCGCAGAGCCGGAGTTCGAAACGCGCACGCAGCCCGGCGCGGTGGAGGCGGTGTTCATCCGCGCCCCGATCATCCGGCGGGTGGGCGCGCGCGCGCGCGTGCTGGCGCGCTATCAGGGCGATCCGGTGCTGGTGGAACAGGGACCCCACCTGGCCGCCACCTTTCATCCCGAGCTGACCGCGGACACGCGCGTGCATCAGCTCTTTCTCAAGAAGCTCGAATGATGCGCGTCGCCTTCGTATGCGTGGGCAACGCGTGCCGCAGCCAGATGGCGGAAGGGTTCGCGCGCGCGTATGGCGCCGATGTCATGGAGGTCTCCAGCGCCGGCCTGTTTCCCGGAGTGCCGATTCCCGGGATCACCCACCACGTGATGGCCGAGAAGGGCATCGATCTCTCCAGCCAGTTTCCCAAGGCCCTGGCCGGCTACCCGCCGAGCGCCTTCGATCTGGTGGTCAACATGAGCGGGTATCCGGTGGGAGGTTTCGCGGCTGTCCGGGAGTGGACCGTGCGCGATCCCTACGGCGCGAACGAGCGCGTGCATCGGGAAGTGCGCGACCAGATCGAGACGCTGGTGATGAATCTTGTCCTGGAGCTGCGGCGGCCGCGCAAATGATCGACATCGTCCTGATCGGCAACATCGCCCGCTGCGGCCGCGAACACCTGGCGCGTCATCTCGGCGCCGCGCATCGCCTGCGCGACTTCCCCTGCGACCTGGCGGAAGCGCAGGTGCTGATCGGCTCGCCGGTGACCGCGGAGATGATTGCCTCCGCGCCCAAGCTGCGGCTGATTCATTCCTCCGGCGCCGGCTGCGAGACCATCGCGGAGGCGCCGGGCGTTCCTCTGTGCAACGTGTTCCATCACGAGCGCTCCATGGCCGAGTACATCGTGATGACCATGCTGGCGCTCGATCGCGACCTGTTCCGCCAGGATCGCAACCTGCGGGCCGGGAACTGGGAGTCCAGTTGCGTGACCGGCCCGCCGCGGGCCTCGGAGCTCGCCGGCCGGACCCTGGCGCTGGTGGGCTACGGACACATCGGCCGGGAAGCGGCGCGGCTGGCTTCGGCCTTCGACATGCGGATCGCTTCGCTGCGCAGCGGTCACGCGCGGCCGGAGCTCGAAGCGCTTCTCGACGCGGCGGACTTTCTGGTGGTGGCCTGCCCGCTCTCCGCCGGGACGCGCGGCCTGATCGGCGCGGCGGAGCTGGCGCGCCTGAAGCCCTCGGCGTCGCTGATCAACGTGGCGCGCGCCGAGATCGTCGAGGAAGAGGCGCTCTACCTTGCGCTGCGCGACCGCCGCATCCGCTCGGCGGCCATCGACGTCTGGTATCAGTACCCGCGCAAGGGCGCGGTGAGGCTGCCCTCGCGCTATCCGTTTCACGAGCTCGACAACGTGATCCTCACCCCCCACAGCTCGGGCTGGACCGAGCGAGTCGTTGCGCTGCGCTTTCGCGACATCGCGGCCAATATCGACCGGATGGCGGCGGGAGAACCGCTCGAAAACCGGGTCCGCTAACCTCCCGGCGCGGCTTCGAACCTGGCTTGCCTGGCGACCGTCGCGCTGGAGAAACCGTCCGTGAAGGTGAACGTCGCGGTGTGGATGCCCTTTTCCAAGTCCGCTGGCGCCGCCAGCTCGCCGCGCACGGGAAGGAAGAAATTGGCCGGATGGCCCTCGTAGCGGTCGCCGATTTCCATCCAGTCCGGGCGGTCCAGGACCACGTTCCCGCCGGGGCCGGTCAACCGCGCGCCGATCCGCACCTTCACCTGGTCTCCCTGGAAGCGGACGCCGAAGAGCCGGAGTCTCAGGTACAGCGCGCCTCCGCCATAAAGAAGCGGACCGGAGACCGGCAGCGGCGGGCCGTCGCGGATCGAGGAAAGCTGGAAGTCGCGGATCTCGAGCGAGGCCGCCGCAGCCAGGGAGCGATCCTCCACCGCGAACCGCAGCACCACTTCCGAGAGCGCCGGGCGGAGGTTGTCGTGCAATCCGATTCGGATCCGGTAAATCCCCAGAGGAGCCCAATCCGGGAGGCGGACCGTGAAGGATCCACCGACTGCGCCGTTGCTGTTGGATGGACCGAGAAAGTGGTCGGCACGAGGGCGGTGCAGCGGAGCGCCGTTGGAAGCCAGGGTCGCCGTTGTCACGGTCAGGTCCGCCGCGCCGCTCGGGCTGAGGGCGTATCCACGCACATCGTAGCGGATGGAGACCGTGCCGCCGGGCCGGCCGGCCGGCTGCTGGAAGCGCAGGTCCCGGATTCGCAGAGCGCCCGTGTACTTCCAGTGGGCGAGGAACGAGCCGGCGCAGCCGAACGCAATAAACGACAGCCACAGCGCCGCCAAGCGCCCGCGCGCGGCGGGAGCGGCTTCGTCCTGCACCACCAGCGTACGGGCGAATTCATCGCCGATGCGCTGGCGCTTGACCGAGCGCAGCGCCATCAGGAAGCCGAGGACATCGACCAGGCGCAGCAGGTTGCGGATCAGCGAGGCTCGCAGGTCGCAGGCCTGGCCATCGGCCTTGCACACGCGGATGCCCGCGATCAGCTTTCCCGCCGTCGCCCCGGACCGCCCTTCGCTCAGCCAGAAGTAGAGAAAGCCGGTGAGCAGCGTGAGGCCCCCGGCCAAGTAGGCCGGCAGGCCGGTGGGATAGCCGCCGCTATCCCGGGGCCCTTCCCAGAACATCGCCAGAACCAACGCGGTGACGACGCCCAGCGTGGCCAGCGGCGCGGCGTCCAGCACGAAGGCAAGAAGGCGCGCGTCCAGCCGCGCCCGGCGCGGGCCGGCAGGCGCGTCGACCGCCACCACCGGCGGGCCGCTGGGAGGCAGAATGTATTCCATAGCGGAGTCGCGCTCGATTATCCGGCAGGCGGGGGAGCGAGTCAAGAGGCCCGCACCCTCCTCCCCGCGCTTGACTGTGACCATCCTAGCGAATAGCATAGAGTCACGAAGAGGAAGGGAGTCGTTCTCATGTCTGCACGAAAAGTCGTTCTTGCCGTGTTCCTGTGGATCGCGGCCACCGCCGTCAGTTACGGGCAGATCCTTTACGGATCGCTCACCGGCCACGTCACGGACCCAAGTGGCGCGGCGGTGTCCGGCGCCTCCGTGACGGTCACCAATAAGCAGACCGGAACGGTACGCGAGGGCCAGGCCGATACCGCCGGAGCATTCGATATCCCGAACCTCCAGGCCGGCGTCTACGAGGTGAAGATCTCCGCGCCGGGGTTTCAAACCTACTTGCGAACCGACGTGTCGGTGACCATCAACACGGTTCATCGAGTCGATGCCGCCCTGCAATTGGGCCAGGTGACCGAAACGGTAACCGTCGGCGGCGAAGCAGTGATGCTGCAAACGGACCGCTCCGAGGTGAGGCAGGAGGTCAACTCGCGGGAACTGGTGAACCTGCCGGTGGCGGGCGGACGCAATTACCAGCAGTTGTTCCGGGTTCTGCCCGGATTCACGCCCCCCGGGAATGCGCACTCGGTGCCGACCAACCCGACCCGCGCGCTGGTGTTCAACGTCAACGGCGCAAGCCGGACCTCGAACAACACCCGGCTCGACGGCGCGAGCTCGACCCACATCCAACTCCCGCACGTGGTCGCCTACACTCCGGCGCTGGAAGCCATCGAAACGGTCAACGTGGTCTCGAACTCATTTGACGCCGAGCAAGGCCTGGCCGGCGGGGCCGCCATCAACGTGTCGACCAAGAGCGGCACCAACGACCTTCACGGCGCGGTTTACGAATATCACACCAACAACAAGCTGAAGGCGCGACCCTTCTTCCTGCCCGCCAGCCAGGGCAAGCCCAAGCTGGTCTACAACCAGTGGGGAGGCGCCATCGGCGGGCCGATCCGGAAGAACAAGCTCTTCTATTTCGTCAACTACGAGACCACCTACGACCGGCGCAACGCCCAGTTGTTCGGCACCGTCCCGAACGCGCTCATGAAAGCGGGCAACCTGACGGCTTCGGCAACCCAACTGTACGACCCGGCTACCGGGGACTCGACGGCCAGCAACCGCCTGCCGCTGGCCGGCAACCTGATCCCAGCCTCCCGGATCAGCTCGATCACGCGGAAGCTCGCGGACCTCACCCCCCTGCCGAACTTGCGGTCAGCCAGCGACCCATTCCAGACCAACAACTTTTTCGGCTCCGCGCCGTTCCTGTTCGACCGGCGCACCGTGGACTCCAAGGTCAACTGGAACGCGTCCCAGAAACTGAGCACGTTCGTCCGCCTGTCGATCCTGCGGTACAAATCGAGCAATCCCCAGCTTTTCGGCGAGCTCGCCGGTCCACCGGTTTTCGACGGTTCCAACCCCGGCAAGGGCGATGGCGGCACCTACAGCTCGACGGTGGGCGGGACCTACATCGTGAGTCCGCGATTCATCATCGACGCCTATTTCGGCTACACGCGCATCGACACCAGCTCCCAGCAGCCGCGCCTGGAGGAGAAACTGGGGCTCGACCTCCTGAAGATCCCCGGAACCAATGGGACGCGGTCGATCGAGGGAGGCTGGCCTCGCTTTGCTTTTGGCGCGGGAGGACTCACCACGGTCGGGATCGCCGAAGATTTCATGCCCTATTTCCGCCGGGATCCGCAGTACCAGTATGTGGTGAATTTCAACTGGACGAAGGGCGACCATTCGATCCGGTTCGGCTTCGATCTCTACAATCAGCACCTCAACCAGGCTCAGCCCGAGATCGCGGGCGTGGCCTATCACGGCGGCTCGGGCGGGTTCACGTTCGACGGCGGGCCGACCGCTCTCCGCGGCGGCGCCAGCGTGAACGTGTACAACACCTATGCCTCGTTCCTGCTCGGCCTTCCCATCCGCGCCGGAAAAATTCTCGTGGTGCCGGACGAGTACGCTCTGCGCGCGCACCTCTACAGCTTCTATGTGCGCGATCGCTGGAACGTGAGCCGGAAGCTGACCCTCAACTATGGACTCCGTTACGAATACTTCCCGGTTCCCGTGCGGCCGGACCGCGGCATCGAGCGCTACGATCCGGATACCAACAAGATGCTGATTTGCGGCCTGGGACAGGCGCCAAAGGACTGCGGCGTTTCGGTCAGCAGGGCGAAGTTCGCGCCCCGCTTCGGGCTGGCATACCGGGCCAGCAATTCGTTCATTGTCCGCGCCGGCTACGGAATCACGAACGATCCGTTCCAGGGAACCGAGCTGTTGCGGGCCAACTATCCTTTGCTCATCGCCCAGAACATCGACGGCCCCAATTCCTTCCTGCCCTCGGGACGAATCGAGGACGGCATTCCCGTCGTGCGGCCTCCCGACATCGGCAACGGCATTATTGACATTCCCGGAGTCTATGCCGTGGGCACGCTGCCCAAGGACTTCAAACGCGGGTATATCCAGTCCTGGAATCTCACCCTTCAGAAGGACGTTGGGCTGGGCTTCGTCGCGCAGGCAGCCTACATCGGCACGCGCGAGATCAACAAGCTCGGCTACCTCGACATCAATTCCGGACAGATCGTCGGCGCCGGCAACGCCGGGCGCCCTCTCAACCAGCGATTCGGCCGCAACAGCGCGACAACCATGATCGTGCCCCACTCCACGGCCCAGTACAACGGCCTTCAGTTGAGCCTCGACCGCCGGTTCGCGAATGGTCTTCAGCTCGGAGTGAACTATACGTGGTCCAAGTCGATCGGCATCATCGACAACAGCGACAGCCAGCCGCCCGTGCGCGCGTACGCCTACTATGCCAAGAACCGGTCGGTGCGCGGATTCGACCGCACCAATGTGGCGCACATCAGCTCGATCTACGAACTGCCGTTCGGAAAGGGCAAGCCCTGGGTTCCCAGCGGGTGGTTCTCGCAAGTGCTGGGGGGATGGCAGGTAAATAACCTGTTCAGCTTCTACAGCGGGCTTCCGTTCGGCATTAGTGCCCCAGGGACTTCGCTCGACCTGCCCGGGTCGACCCAGACCGCGGACCAGATCGCCCCATACAAGGTGCTGGGCGGCATCGGTTCGGGCGCCTTCTACTTCGACCCGGCGTCGTTCGCGCCGGTGACGGCGGCGCGTTTCGGCGGCCTGGGGTTCAACCAATTCCGCGGCCCACGGCTGGACAACTGGGACTTCGGCGTCTTCCGCCTGTTCCGGATCACCGAGCGCTGGACCGCTCAGTTCCGCATGGAGTCGTTCAACTTCTCCAACAGCCCTCATTTCTCCAATCCCGGCGGCACGGTCGGCAACGCCAACCTCGGGCGTATCACCAGTGTCACCAACCTGGCGCGCGAGAACATCGACGAGCGCCAGTTCCGCTTTGGCCTTCGAATCGGATTCTGAAGACGCCTCACATTCCGCTTGCCATCCGTTCCCGAACGGGATATACTGTCCCTTTCCGATGCTTGTGGCCTACGCCAACTCGTTTAGCTTCCGGTTTTGGGGCTATACCCGAAGCCGGTAGAGTGGCGTTGGTTTAGAAGCACGGCAGCAGGTTTGAACAGCCAACCCACTCGACGGCGAGTGGGTTTTTTATTTGGAAAGGAAGACACCATGATCATCTCGATGAGGCCTCACGCCAGCAAGGAAGAAATCGACCACGTCTGCGAGAGGATCCGGGAGTTCGGATACAAGGTCCATTCCATCGTCGGCGAGGAGCGGGTCGTGATCGGGGCGGTGGGGGTCGGCGACGTCTCGGCCGTGCTGGAGTCGCTGGAAGCCACACCGGGAGTGGAGCGCGCGGTCCGGATTTCGGCGCCCTACAAGTTCGTCAGCCGGGAGTTCAAGAAGGACCATTCCCAGATCCGGGTCAACGGGCTGGAGATCGGCGGCGACGAGTTCATCGTGATGGCCGGACCCTGCTCGGTGGAATCGGAGCGCCAGATCATGCAGACCGCCGAAGCAGTCGCCGATGCGGGAGCCAAGATTCTCCGCGGCGGCGCCTTCAAGCCGCGCACCTCTCCCTATGATTTCCAAGGCCTGGAAGAGGTAGGCCTGAAGCTGTTGCGGAAGGCCAAGGAGGCCACGGGACTGGCCATCATCACGGAAGTCATGAGCGACCGCGATGTGGACCTGGTGGCCGAATACGCCGACATCATGCAGGTGGGCGCGCGCAACATGCAGAATTTCGCGCTGTTGAAATCGCTGGGACCCTGCGGCCGCCCCGTGCTGCTGAAGCGCGGGTTGAGCTGCACCATCAAGGAACTGCTGATGTCGGCCGAGTACCTGGTGGCCCACGGCAACTCAGGCGTCCTGCTGTGCGAGCGCGGGATCCGCACGTTTGAGACCGCCACGCGCAACACCTGCGACATTTCCGCCGTCCCGGTGCTCAACGAGCTCAGTCATCTGCCCGTGATCCTGGATCCGAGTCACGCCACCGGCAAACGCAGCCTGGTGCCGCCCCTCGCGCGGGCTGGGGTGGCCGTGGGGGCCGACGGCCTGATCGTGGAAGTCCACCCCTGCCCGGAGAAGGCCGTCAGCGACGGCGCCCAATCGCTGACCATCGGCCAGTTCCGCCAGATGATGCAGGACCTGCAGCCGTACATCCAACTGTGGAAGGAGGCGCGGATGCAAGAGGCCGTCGCCGTGTGATGGAACGGAAGCGCGTTCTGCTCGCCTGGGGCGGGATCGCGGTAGTGGCCGCGGTGGCCGCGCTGGTGATTTTCAGAAGCCCCGGACCCTCCACCCCGCGGGAGTTGCTGCGACACCTGCCGGCTCAGAACGCGCCCGTGCTTTCCGTGGATTTCGAGGCCTTGCGGCGGTCCGGGATCCTGGCCCTGCTGGCCGCCGCGAAAGTGGACCAGGAGCCGGAATACAAGACCTTCGTCGCCAAGACCGCGTTCGATTACAGCCGCGACCTGGATCGCGCGCTCCTGGCCTTTCATTCCAGCGGAGTATACTTCTTGCTCCACGGCCGATTCGACTGGCTGAAGCTGGAAGCCTACGCCCGCGAGCAGGGCGGTAGTTGCGTCAACAGCCTGTGCCGGATGCCGGGGAGCAGCCCGGATCGCCGGATTTCCTTCTTCCTGCTGCGCCGCGACCTGATGGCCCTGGCGGTGAGCGCCGACGACTGGGCCGCGTCCAAAATGAGCGAGCCCTCCGCAGCGCCGCCCCCCATCTTTCCGCCCAGTGAGCCCGTGTGGCTCTTTCTCCCCCAAGCGGCGTTGCGCAAGGCGGACAGTTTCCCCACTGGCACGCAGCTTTTTGTGAAAGCGATGGAGGACGCCGAAAGCCTCACACTATCGCTGGGGACTTCCGGCCCGGCGATCGAGGCACGCCTCGACGTGCTCTGCCCCACGGCTCGAGAGGCCGCCCTGCTGGCCACCACCCTCGAGCGGATCACCAAGCTGCTGCGCGACCTCATCGCCCGGGAGAAAACGCAGCCCAAGCCCGGGGACTTCGCGCAACTGCTGATGTCGGGCGTCTTCCAGCAGCAGGACCGCCACGTGTCGGGCAAGTGGCCGGTCGACCGGGCGTTGATCGAGTCCTTGGCGGGCAGGCCCGCGGCCCCATGACCGGCGTCCTGGTTTCGGGGAACATCGTGCTCGACACGCTGGTGCGCCCCGTGGAGCAGATCCGCTGGGGCGCGTCGATTTGGGTGGAATCCATCGAGCGCAGCCTGGGCGGGAACGGCGCCAACACCGCCTATACGTTGGGCTTGCTGGGCGTGCCCACGCGCCTGCTGGGCATGGTCGGGAACGACGAGCCCGGCGGCTATCTGCTGGCCGCGCTGGCCTCGGCCGGCGTTGACACCCGCGGCGTCACGCGCTCGAAAGGTCTCAGCGCCGGCACCGTCGCGCTGGTGAAGTCGGACGGCGAGCGCATGTTCCTGCACCAGCCCGGCGCCAGCCTGGAAGTCTTCGCCGAGCCGATCGAATTCACCTCCGATCTGATCGCGGGCGCATCCTATTACCACCTGGGCAGTCCCTTCGCCTTGCCGCGCCAGCGGTCGCACGTCGCCGAAACGTTGCGCCGCGCACGCGCGGCGGGACTGATCACCGCGGTTGACACGCAATGGGACTCGCGCGGCAAGTGGATGGAGGACTTCGCCGCCGCGCTCCCCTATATCGACATCCTCTTCATGAACCAGGATGAATCCCGCATGCTGACCGGCCACGCCGGCCCCGCTTCTGCGGCGCGCGCCGTGCGCGGCGAAGGAGTCCGTTGGGCGGTGATGAAGCTCAGCGGGCAGGGCTGCGCCGTCTTCGGCCCGGGGACGGAGGCATGGGCGCCCGCCTTCGACGTGCCGGTGCTGGACACTACCGGCGCGGGCGACTGCTTCGCCGGCGCCTATCTGGCTATGCTGGCCCGCGGCGGCACGCACCCGGAAGCGGCCCGCTTCGCCAACGGCGTAGCCGCCCTCGCGATCCAGAAACTGGGCGCTGTAGCCGGCCTCCTCCCCTTCGAGGAGACGCTTCAGCGCATCGCCGGAATGGCGTTGAAACCTGGCTGAGAAGCTCGGTGCTGTTCTTCTTGGCGATCTTAGCGTTCTTTGCGAGATATATCCTGGGCCCGCCAAGGACTTCACGCCTGGCCATATGCCTTGGGTGAGCAGGTCGTAGGGACTTTGTCCAATTTACCTGGAGTAGCCGTAATGGTACATTCCCGTCGTTAGTTCTATCCAGACGCGATTAACCGGCGAACTAACAGGAGGTCAGTCATGCGGATGGGGATGCTGGCCGCGACGGTAGTGTGCGTTTTCGCCCAGGTGGACCCGGGCGTCCGAGGAGGCCCGGCGGGCGCCGGAGGGCCGCTGCCGGGACTCACCACGGCCGAGCTTGCCGCCTTCAACCGGGGAAAGCTGGCCTTTGAAGAGGCCGACGGCGTGGACGAAGGTCTGGGTCCGCGCTTCAATCTCGATCAGTGCAGCGGATGTCACATGCAGCCGGCGGTCGGGGGGACCAGCCCGGCAGTGAACCCGCAGGTGGCCATGGCGACCAAGAACGGCGCCCTCAACGTGCTCCCTCCGTTCATTTCGCTGAGCGGCCCGGTGCGGGAGGTGCGCTTCAAGTTCCGGCCGGACGGCTCGCGCGACGGGGGAGTCGCCGATCTCTTCACCATTCGGGGCCGCTCCGACGCGCCCGGCTGCAACCTCGCGCAGCCGGATTTTTCCCACGCCGCGAACCTCGCGTTCCGCATTCCGACGCCGGCTTTCGGCGGCGGCCTGATCGAATCGATTCCGGACTGGGCGATTCGCGCCAACGTGGCTTCCAACGCGCTGCTCAAGGGGGCGCTGGGCATCCGCGGACGGGTAAACACCAGCGGGAATGACGGGACCGTCACCCGGTTCGGCTGGAAGGCTCAGAACAAGTCGCTGCTGCTGTTTTCGGCCGAGGCGTACAACGTGGAGCAAGGCGTCACCAACGAGATTTTCCAGACCGAGCGCGACGAGACCCCTGGATGCGCGGTCAACGGCACGCCCGAGGATCACGCGGACTTCGTCACGGGCGATCCGGGCGACGTTTTCCGGTTCGCTACCTTCATGCGCTTCCTCAATCCGCCCGCGCCCGCGCCGCCGACGCCCTCCACGATCAACGGACGGAATCTCTTCCTCCTGACCGGCTGTGCGCTGTGCCACACGCCATCGCTCAAGACTGGCCAGTCCTCCACGGCCGCGCTCAGCCATAAGACGGCGAACCTGTACTCCGATCTGGCGCTGCACAACATGGGAAGCGGTCTGGCCGACAATATTGTGCAGGGAGTGGCGGGTCCGGATGAGTTCCGCACCGCGCCGTTGTGGGGGCTGGGACAGCGGATCTTCTTCCTGCATGACGGGCGCACCACCAACCTGGTGGCGGCGATCGCCGCGCATGCCGGCCCCGGATCGGAGGCCAACGTCGTGATCGCGGCATTTCAGGCGCTGCCGGCCGCTGCCAGGCAGGATATCTTGAACTTCTTGCGCTCGCTGTAGGGCCCTTCAGCCGCCGGCCGGCGGAGCTCTTGCGGGTATAATAATAGAACGCTCCCGCTCGATGAGATCCCAGACCGATCTGCTTGAAATCCCGCTGCCGTCGAAGACTGCCCGCGCGGCATTTGCTCCGCTGATTCTGTTCTGCGTGGCCCATTTCTTCATCGACCTCTATTCGATCGCGCTGGGCGTGATGCAGCCGCTGCTGGTGGACCGCTTCGGATTGAGCTTGACGCAGGCGGGCCTGCTGGGCGGCATGCTGGTATTCTCCTCCTCGCTGCTGCAGCCGGTGTACGGGCTGCTGTCGGATCGCTTCCACACCCGCCTGTTCACGGTGCTCGCTCCGGCGATGGCGGCGGTGTTCATCTCCTCTCTCGGGCTGGCGCCGGGATACCGCGCCCTGATGGTCATGGTGTGGCTGGGCGGAGCGGGAATCGCCTCCTTCCATCCCCAGGCGACCGCCAACGCCACGGTCGGCGTGGACATGAATCGCGGCCGCGCGATGGCCATCTTCATCAGCGCGGGGACGTTCGGTCTGGCGGTCGGACCGGCCTACTTCTCGTTGGTGACGGAGCGGGTGGGGCTGGAGCGAACCTGGATGGCGGCCGCGCCCGGAGTGCTGGTCACGCTGTTGCTGGCGGGATTCCTTCGTATTTCCGCGGAGCCGGCGCATCCCTCCGCCGAAGCGGCCCATGCCAAGACCCGGTTCAGCCTGGCGCCGCTCCGCGCGGTCTGGCGGCAGATCACCCTCCTCTACTTCCTGGTTTTCCTGCGCTCCGTGGTCCAGATCACGTTCTCCCAGTTCCTGCCCCTCTATCTGCACTTGCAGCGCGGCTACACGCTGCGCGCCGCCAGCTACATCACCTCCGCCTACCTGCTCGGCGGGGCGCTGGGAGGATTCCTGGGCGGGAATCTGGCCGACCGCTTCGGCGGACGGCGGGTGATTCTGATCTCCATGATCGGGTCGGTGCCGCTGCTGCTGGTGTTTGTGCACACCACCGGGCTCGCCTAGGTGCTCGGGCTGATCGCGGGTGGGCTGGTGCTGTTGTTCACCATCCCGGTGAACGTGGTCATGGGGCAGCAACTGGTCCCCTCGCAAGCGGGCACGGTTTCCTCCTTGATGATGGGCTTTGCCTGGGGCATGGCGGGACTGCTGTTCATCCCCCTCACTGGCTGGGTGGCGGATCACTTCTCCCTGCAGCTCGCCTTCTCGGGACTGGTGCTGTTCCCGCTGATCGGATTCCTCCTGGCGCTGAAGCTGAAGAAATGATCTCCGGGAGCAAAGCCGTCTGCCTGCTGAGCGGTGGCCTGGACTCTTCCACCTGCCTGGCGC
>JACOSH010000150.1 GCA_016178945.1 Acidobacteriota bacterium | reverse complement strand
CCTTGCGCAGGCAACGGGCGATGATCTTTTCCAGCTCCATCGGCACGGCCGCTGAAATCTCGCCGGCGGCCGGCGGCTCTTTGTGCAGGATCGCGGAAAGCGTTGCGATTTTGGTGGCGCCCTCGAAGGCGCGCCGCCCGGTGACCATTTCGTAGAGAACCGAGCCGAAGGAAAAAATGTCGGAGCGGCCATCGACCTTCCTGCCCTCGGCCTGCTCGGGCGACATGTAGGCCAGGGTGCCAATGATGGCGCCGGCTTCTGTTTGAGGGCTCTCCTCCGCCCCCAGGGTCACCGTCGTGCCTTCCGGATCGTCGCCGATTTTTTCAGTCAGCTTGGCCAGGCCGAAGTCGAGCAATTTCACGCGGCCCCCGTCGGTCACGATGACGTTGGCCGGCTTCAGATCGCGGTGGACGATTCCGGCGGCGTGGGCGCGCGCCAGGGCATCGGCGATCTGGATTCCATATTTCAATGTATCTTTGAGGCTGAGTCCATTTTTGCCGATGCACTGGTCGAGCGTTTTGCCCGGCACGAACTCCATGGCGATGAAGTCGGTGGGACCCTCAGGCAGATTTGCGGTGTCGATGTCGTAAATGTGGATGATGCCGGGGTGATTCAGGGCTGAAGCCGATTTGGCCTCCTGCACAAAGCGGCGCTTGCGCTCGGGGCTGGCAATGGCGTCCGGGCGCAACACTTTGATGGCGACGGCACGGTCGAGATGGGTATCGAAAGCGCGATACACGACGCCCATGCCGCCCTCGCCGAGCTTCGAATCGATCCGGTAATGCCCTAGTGTCTGGCCGATCATGGCTGTTCCTATTAGACCTCGTTCATAGAGTCAACGCACAGTCGGACGCCCATACTCGAACCAGCAACTAGGCAACACAGATTACTCCTGCCTGGTCGCCCTGTGTCTAGAAATCGTTGAACGGTGGTGGCCCCGCTCAGGCCGAGACAGACCCTCACCGTAGAGGGCGGTCCACTTGGACGAGAAGTCGCCTATCCGCTGAAAAGGCTGGCCGACCGGCATTTCGGGAAGTGCTCACCCGGAAGTCGGAGTGTGAACGCTCAGCCTATCACTATTTTCTTCCGTAGCCAGTTTGTTCTTCCACCCACCGGGTTGTGTGAGCACGGACCACCCAACGTGTTTTCCTTTTTGAAACCAGTTGCAGTTTCATCCGCCGCCTGTTCCACCGCCTGCGAGTCGGGTACGGAGATGTCGTCCCAAACTGGCTCGCCGAAAATGGCGTTATACTCGCTAACGGGGAACGCCCGCTCTCCACTTCACGCTGAACCAACACATCCTAAGAAGGCCCATCGCAAAGGAATCATTCGCACGGTATCCCGAGCCCTTCTGGCGGCCGCGGCCGCCGATTGTTAGAAACCGCCCCAACTTCCGCATCAGGGCCGCCTGCAAGCATGGCCCTGGCGTTCGTTACGTTGTATACCCAGCCCGCATAGCATCCGCTGTTCGGCTGCCGGTCCGCATCGAGTTTGCGAGGATGCCCGGTAGACCAGACGCGGATACTTCTGTTTTACCAGTTCCTTCATCACGGCGAGCATGGTGACCCATATCAGAAGATGTACTTGAACCCGAATTGCATTTCCCGCATGGTGCGGGCGGAGGTGATCCTGCCAAAAGTGGACGGCGTGCGGACATCAACCGACGGCGTGTTGTAGTTGGGATGGTTCAGGGAGTTGAACGCTTCGAAGCGAAACTCAAGGCTGTGGCCCTCGCGGATTCGCGTATTCCTGGTCGCGGAGAAGTCCCACTGCTGCAAGCCCGGAGTGGTCAGCAGGTTGCGTCCGGTATTGCCGAAGCGATAGGCGAGGGTGGGGTCCGACGCGCTGAACGCGGCGATGTTGTAGAACTGGTCCGGGTTGCGGTTTGACGGAATCGGACTGACCCCGGTGGCGTCGGGGACATTGGGAGTCCCGATATTGAGCGGGTCGCCAATCTGGCCGACGTTGATGGGCGTGCCGCCGGACAACGTGAGAATGCTTCCGAGTTGCCAGCCGCCAACGATTTTGCCGCCGACCCGCCCGTGGGCGAACCGCTTCCCCTCCCCGAACGGCAGCTCATACAGGACGGACGCCACGAATCGGTGTCCGTCGTGGAATTGCGAGAGTGCGTGTTCGCGGTGGAAGTTGTAGTTGTCCGTGGCGAACTGGTTGTCGCCGGTGTTGTTGCGAACCGCGCTTCCCTGGTCCATCGTCTTTGACCAGGTGAAGCCGGCCGGATGTGAGACCCTTGGCAAAGCGGCGCGTCGCCTTGAGTCCCAGACCGTGATACGAGGAGTTGCCGTGATTGTCCACCACCTGGATGAGGCCGTAGGCGGGAAAGGGGGACCGCTGAAGCAAGGTGCGCGAGTCATTCGGACCGAGGCGATTCACCGGCTGGTTCCAGACGCGAAGCAGCTCCAGCTTGTGAGCGCTGTTGCCGATGTAGCCTGCCTCAATCACCGTGTCCTTGTCCAGTTGCTTCTGGACATTCAGCAGCCATTGCAGCATGTACGGAGTGCGGCGATTGATGTTGTTGGCCAGTGTAAACGTCGGTCCCTGGCACGGGCCGGACCAGTTGGAGCAAGTCCCTCCCTCAAATTTCCAGGGGTCGCTGAAGTTCGCGTTGGGCCGCTCGGAATCGGCCGTAAACTGCGAGCGCCCGCCGACGTTGCGAGACAGATCGAAGCGGGCTTCGACCGTGGTTCTTCCGGACGCGACCTCGATTGCCGGCCGGGACCTTACATCTTCAAGTCGAGGCTCTCCCTTATCCCAACAGTTCCTTCACCGGCTCGCCCGTCCGATCCTCGAGCGAGTTGGCGATCTTCACGGGCCTTCCGATGGGGCTCATGTATTCCTTCTCCCAGTCGATGCCGAGCGCCCTGTAGATCGTCGCGTAGAGGTCGCCCATCGAGACCACACGGTTGGTGACGTTGTAGCCTCTTTCGTCGCTGGATCCGACTACCTGGCCGGTCTGGATGCCGCCGCCCGCCAGCGCCAACGACCAGCAGTTGGGCCAGTGGTCGCGGCCCAGGTTGGTGTTGATGGCCGGCGTGCGGCCGAACTCGCCCATGGCGATCACCAGCGTCGTGTCCAGCAGGCCGCGCTCGTCGAGGTCGTCGATCAGCGCCGTCAGCGTGCGGTCGAGTGACGGGGTGAGGCGGTCGCGATGGGTCTTGTCGTTGTCGCTGTGCGTATCCCAGGAGTTCCCGTGATAGCCCGCGGCGGTGACGAACCGGCTGCCGGCTTCCACCAAACGCCGCGCCAGCAGAACCGACTGGCCCACGGAGTCCTTGCCGTATCGCTCCTTGGTCTTCCCGGATTCCTTCGCCAGATCGAACGCGTCGCGCACCGCCGGCGTGAGGATCATCTTCAAGGCCTGCGCCGTGAAGGCGTCCATGTCGGCATGCTCGGCCGTTTCGTTGAGCGCCCGGTAGCGGCGGTCCACCGCGTTCAAGAACGCCGACCGGCTTTCGACCGACGCCTGAGACACCGTCTTCGGCAGGCTCAGGTCGGTGACCTGGAAATCCGGCTTGCTCGGGTCCGGAATGCACATCGGATCATGATCGCCACCCAGGAACGACGCCCGGAAATAGTCCTCGTACTGGCGGCCGCGTTCCCACTTGGGCACCAGCACGTACGGCGGAACGGCATTACGCGGTCCCAGCTCCTTGGTGATGATCGACCCCACGCTCGGGAATTGCATGGCCGGATTGATCTCGTGGCCGGTGACGACGTAGTGGGTGGCCTGCGGATGGTCGTTCCCCCTCGTGTGCATGGAGCGAACGATGGCGAGCTTGTCCATTTTCTTCGCGATCTTCGGCAGCAGCTCGGAGACCTGAATGCCGGGGACGTTGGTCGAGATCGGCTTGAAATTGCTGTTGGACTTGGGGTCCCAGGTGTCGATGTGGCTGGGTCCGCCTTCCAGCCAAAACAGGATGACGGCGTTGGCCTTGGCTTTGCCTTTGGCCGGCGCGGCGGCCAGGTAGTCGCTGAGCGTCAGGCCCAAAAAGCCCAGCGAGCCGGCGCTCAGAAAGTCTCTGCGGGAAGCGGGGTGTCGCACCGTCGTCCTCCTCTTAATGATTCTCCGCAAATTCGCGGCAACTAATCAAGGCCCACACAAACTCGCGAAGACCGGCCTCGCGATCGCCGCGCCGGGCTACGATCTGCCGCAGCTCCTGCGTCTCCTCCGGCGCGGGCATGCGGCCCAGCGCGGCGAGGTAGAACTCCTCGAAGATTTTCGCGTCCGTCGCGCCGGACTCCAGCAGGCGCGCCAGGCGGCTGTCCTTCGAGCTCAGCCGGTCGACATAGCTCGATCCGGCCAGCATATGCAAGGCCTGACCGAGATTCGGCTTCGCGCTGCGCTCGGGGATGGAGCCCCGGCTCGGACGGCCGTAAAGCTCCAGGAAGCGCGAGAAGTACATGTCCGGATCTTTCAGGTTGATCGCGCGCGTCCCCGCGGGAGCCTGCCCAACGGAGGACCCATCGGTGACCGCCGTGGAGAACGTCTCGGGCACGCCCGTCACATCCACCATCGCGTCGAGCAGCACTTCGGCGTCGAGCGCGCGCGGCAGCGAATGGGAGTAGTTGACCGCATCTTCGCGGTTGGTGGCGTTGGGCATCCGCGACAACTGATAGGTCCGCGACATCACGATGGTCTTCATCAAGCGGCGCAGGTTGTAGCCGTGGTCGCGGAAATCCTTCGCCAGCGCGGCGAGCAGGCCGGGATGCGTCGGCGGATTCGTGGAGCGGAAGTCGTCGACCGGATCGACGATGCCGCGGCCAAAGAATTGGCCCCAGACGCGGTTGACGGCCGCTTCGGCGAAGTACGGGTGTTGGGTCATCCAGCGGGCCAGCTCTTTGCGCGGATTCGAGTCCGGCGCGAGGTTGACGCGCGCGCCGTCGAGCAACGCCGGCTGAACCGGGACCTTCGTGCGCGGGTGAATGAGCTCGATCTTGCCGTCCACGTCCTTCGAGCTGAGGTCCATATTGACGGGGTGGTCGAAGACGACCGATCCCATCTTGAACAGTCGCGAGAAGAAGGCCGTCATGCCCCAGAACTGGTCCTGGCTCCAGTTCTCGTAGGGGTGGTTGTGGCACTGCGCGCAGTCCAGCCGGCGTCCCATGAAGACGCGCACCTCTTCGGCCATCGCGTCGGCCGGCGGAGCGATCTGGTTGTACGGGATGAAGTGACGGGAGGCCGGCCCGTAGCCTTGCGCCGAAAGGCGCTCGCGGGCGACCTCGTCGTACGGGCGGTTGGTCTCGATGCTCGAGCGAATCCACTCCCAATACTTCTGACTCCACTTGGGCATCAGTCCGTTGGCGAAGATGGCGACGCGGAACACGTCGGAGAAACGGAAGGTCCAGTAGTCGACGAACTCGGGGGAACCGATCAGGGCATCGATAACTTTTTCGCGCTTGCGCGGGTCCTTGCCGGCGATGAACTGGCGTACGCGCTCCGGCGGCGGCGGAGTGCCGGTGAGGTCCAGGCAGACGCGCCGGAGGAATCCGGCGTCGTCCGCGATATCGGACGGAATGATGTGGAACGTTTTCAGCTTGCTGAAGACGGATTCGTCGATGAAGTTCCAGCGCGAAACGTCCGGATAATTTGAGATGGCCGGGCCGATCACGCCGATTCCCGCGCTCGCCACCTGACCCGCGGCGCGGATCAGTGCCGCCGTTTCCCCGAGACGCTTCCCGCTCACGACGCCATCCGCGCTGACGGTAGCGACGTCCGCGTTGTTACTTGCGTAGAGAACCTGATGCGTGAAGTCTTCCGTGCGGCCGTCGCTGAAGTGGGCCGTGACCAGCAACCGGCGCTGCCCCTCCACGGGCAGAGTGGCCAAGGCGGGATAAACTTCGAGACGCGCCAGTTTCTCCTGCCGGCCCTCCGCGCCATAGGGCGCGCCGCTCCGGACCCAGGCAAGGATGGCCTGATAGTCGCCGGATCCTGCGTCGAACCGTTTTCCGCCGCCATGCGGCGTGATCATGGTGGGCTTGGTGAGAAGCAAGCTGCTCGCGGGGTTCTGGAGGTCCACGCGCGGGATGCGTTCGCCCTTCACTTCGGTGGTCAGAACCTGGTAACCGCCGCCCTGGGTGATCCACTCGTAATCGTCTTTGGGATAAAGCGCGTTGGCGGAGAGTTTGAGGCCGCCCCGGCCTTTGACGCCGCCGTGGCAGCCGGCGCTGTTGCAACCGCGCTTGGTGAGGATGGCGCCGATGTCGCGCGCGAAACTGAACGGACGAGCGATCGCGGAGCCTTCGATCCGGACCGGGGACTGCGCCTGCATTCCCGAAAATGTAGCCGTGACGGTCAGCGAGCCATCGGCGATGGCGGCGAGACGGGCCGAATCCGCGATCGACGCCAGGTCCGGATTCGAGACGCGCCACGCGGCGGAGGCGGTCACATCCCGCCCGGCGCCGTCCGCGCCGGTCACGATGGCGAGAAACTGCTGCGTAGCCCCGGCGCCGCGGAGGGTCACGTCCGCCGGGAAAACCTTCAGCGATACCGGACCCGGCCCCGCCCACGCCGCTTGCCAGATCAGAAGGAGTCCGGCGCCGAGCCGCGATCGTACGCGCGCGGCGCAGCACGCATGGCAGGCCTGGGAAAAAATCGAACCGTGCACCGCTTGCTTACGCGCGCGGCTCTGAAGGTGCATTCGTTGCAGCACGAATGGTGCGGAGCCGCGACCGTGAGGGAGCTGTTGCCGATATTTTTCACAGCTTAGAGCGGCAACGTTGCTCACGGCGTCCCCACCACCATCACGGGAATATCCTTTGTAGCCACAACCGCCCCAGGGTTGCCGTCCACAACGGGACGCACCACCATCCGCGCCAGCCGTGGTTCCTTCGTTACGGCCGCATCCGGCGACGCGGTCAGAACCACTACAATGCGCTCGGACCGCGCTGTGTAGCGCTCCCGCTTGCTGGCGGTAAGCGGCGCGTCCTTGTCCGCCTCGAAGTCCGCGCCGGCCAGAGCCTGGACCCCCGGCGGCAGCGATTCGACCGCGACAACAACCGCGCCCCGGTAGTCTTCCTCGCGGTCGAACATCACGCGGACCGTTTTCACGCCGCCCGGCGCGAGGTTGACGTGGTCTTCATCGATCCGCACCTTGCCGACATGGGGGATCTGCGGGCGGACCTGCACCCTGTACCGGAAGCCCGGTTCCGCCAGGTCGGACGTGGTATCGCGAATTTCGACCGTGTAGTCGCCAGGGTCGCGCACGGGAACGATCGTCTTGGCCTGGATCGACTTGTTCAGCGCTCCGCTGCAAGCGCCGCGTCCGGCGAAGACGTTCGTCGCCACCTCCTCGCCGGCGGCGTTGAGCATGCGGACAACCGGATTGAACAGCGGCGGCGCGGTGGCCGGCGTTTCCACTTCGATGGCGATGTCCCGCGGCCCGTCGAGATGGAATCGCGCGCGATGCGCCTCGCCCGGCCGCGCAATGCCCCCTTCAATCGTCCCAGGGAATTTGAAGAGAGACGCGCCATAGGTCTCGATGGACTTCTGATCCCGCGGTCGACCGCCGCGCTCGGCGAGATCGTTCAGCCGGTTGGCGGAGAGGTGGCGCGGAAAGTCGTGTTCGTCCCAGCCCTCGCGCGGAGGCGCGGTGTCCTGTGGCGCTTCGCCAGGGAGGATTTTCAACTGGTAGCCGTAATCGGGTCCGCCCTGGCCCGAGAAAGCTTCCAGGCGGAGGAAATAACGTCCGGTCTTTTCAAACTTGTGGACCAGATAGGCGTCGCTGGGCTGGCCGAACGTCCACAAGGGCTCGTCGTTGAACGCGATGCGGTTGACACGCTTCGGATCGAACCAGCTTCCGGACGGCTCGTAGATGGCCAGCGACGGATCGAAGCCCGGTGCGTTGCTTCCCGCCGCGCCGATCGCCGGGAGTCCGGAGATGGCTTCGAAGGTCAGCGTCTGCCCCGCCATCGCGTCGAAGACGTAGTAGTCCGATTCGCCCCGGCGGGAAATTCGGCCAGTGAAGACGACCGGCTGCCTTTCGACCGCGACCGCTGTCGCCGGGGTTTCGTGCGAACCCTCCGGCTCCGCGGCGACAGGATAGTCCGTAATGTGGATCGTCAGCGCGTTCGAGACGCCGCGAGCGGTCACCAGCCGGAAGGGATAGCGGCCCGGCCTGGCATCCGCGGCGGCCTGTATGCGCAACCTCACCAGATCAAATGGGACCTTACTCCTGGCGGCGTTTTCGTTGGGCGGCTCCGGTTGGGTTCCCTCCACGGTCACCGCCAGTGGAGCGCGGTCCAGAAACACGGAAGTCGGCTCCCGCAAGCCGATACCACGTACGGTGGCCACGAACGTGTCGCCGCGCCGGCCAGTGAACGGATGGACGGAAATCGCCCTGGGATCCGGGGCCGCGGCAGGCGCTTTGGGCGCCGCCAAGGCGGCACTCCCACCGGCAACGAGCATGAGAAATGCGGCGCGCACGCAAATACCTGGAGTGAATGTTAGCACTTTGCCGCCGCCGGTTTCAGCCCCGCGGAGCCGAAGTGATCGCTCATGTGCGGCGGGCTGGGCAACGCGGTATCATGCAACCATGACAAGACGCGAACTGCTGGCGGGGACTCTGGCTGCCAGCGCCCTGGCCGCCAGGAACAAGATCGACCGGACGCGCATTTCCGCGATCACCGACGAGATCGGGGTTTCGCCGGAAGACGCCATCGCTTTCGCCCTGCAGTACAAGCTGCAGTGGGTGGAGCTGCGCGCGGTTCCGGGCAAGAAGGGCGCCGAGTACGCCTTCATGCCCGAGGCTGAGGTCAAGGCCGCGGCCGCCGCCTTCAAGCGAAACGGCCTGGGCGTGTCGTTCCTGAACAGCTCCCTGCTCAAGTTTCCCTGGCCCGGCACGGAACCCGCTCGGCAGCGGCAGGAGACCCCGGAAGCGCGCGCCAAGCGCCTGGAGCGGGAATCGGCGCGCTTCAATCAGCGCATGGACGACTTGCGAAAGGCGCTGAACGCCGCCCACATCCTGGAAGTGGACAAAGTGCGCGTGTTCACCGGAACGCGCGTCGCCGAGCCGGGCAAGCTGTTTCCGCGCATCATCGACGTGCTGGGCGAGATGGCGTTCGCCGCCGAAAAAGAAAAGGTTCACCTGCTCATCGAGAACGAGGGCTCCTGCAATGTGGCAACCTCGGCGGAGGTGGCCGATCTGCTCCAGGGGCTGCCCGCGAAGTGGATCGGCATCAACTGGGACCCGCTCAATGAGACCGGCCACCAGGAAGTTCCCTTCCCCGACGGCTACAACCGGCTGCCCAAGAAGCGCATCGGCAATGTGCAGATCAAGGGCAAGAGCCTGCTCGACGACCAGCAGCGTCTGGACTGGAAGGCGATCTTCGCGTCGCTTGTCAAGGACGGCTACGCCGGAAAAGTAGGACTGGAGACGCACTATTTCGACGGCACCCTGATCGAGAAATCGCACCTGTCGATGCGCGAGATTCTGCGCATCGCCGAGTCATGAAGATACCGGTCAATCCCGTGGCGCTGGGCGCCGGGCTGGTGGCCGTGGCGGCGGCCGTCGGCGCGGTCTTCTACATGCAGCGCGGCGCGCACGTCGAGCTCAAAGGCGCCATCCTCAAGGTGCGAACCCAGGCCATGGACGAGTCGAGCGCCGTGGCGATCGTCGACTTCCGCTTTGTCAACCCGTCGAACTACCCCTTCGTCGTGCGCGAGGTGCAGGTCTGGCTCGAAGACAAGGATGGCAAGAGGCTGGAGGGCATGGTGGTCTCGGAGAGCGACGCCCGGCGGCTCTTCCAGTACTACCCGCTGCTCGGCCAGAAGTTCAACGACAGCCTGCGGGTACGCAACAAGGTCGCCGGCCGGCAGTCGATGGACCGGATGATCGCCGCGCGATTTGAGATTCCGGACGAGAAACTCCAGGCGCGCCGCCGGCTGGGCGTGAGGATCGAGGACGTGGATGGGCCCGTCTCCGAGTTGGTGGAGTTCCGCTAGCAGCCGGAACCGCTTGAGAAAATGTCGGCAACCGCTCCCTTACGGTCGCGGCTCGGCGCCATTTGCAAGCGGTGCAAAGTTCGATTCTTTCACAGGTTTTACACGTATACGACAACCTTACCGAGCCGCGACCGTAAGGGCGCGTTCTTGACACGGGCTGTTAGTCTGCTGTTGGCGGCGCCCGCCCTGTGTGCGGTCACCTTCACCCAGGACGTCGCGCCCATCCTGTTCCGTCATTGCGCCGAGTGTCACCGCCCGGGACAGGTCGCGCCGTTTCCGCTGCTGTCCTATGCCGACGCCGCGCCGCGCGCGGCCATGATCGCCAAGCTGACCGCAGCGCGCCGCATGCCGCCATGGAAGCCGGAACCGGGCCCTCTGCGCTTCGCCGGTGAGCGGCGGCTGACGGCGGCTCAGATCGCGATCCTCCAGCGCTGGTCCGCGACCGGCGCTCCGCAAGGCAACCCGGCCGACCTGCCGCCGCTCCCAAGATTCCCGGAAGGCTGGCAACTCGGCGCGCCAGACCTGGTGGTAGAGATGCCGGCGCCGTTCGCCGCCCCCCCGGATGGCCCCGATATCTACCGCTGCTTCGTCGCCAAGCCGGCATTGCCCGCGGACCGCTACGTGCGGGCGATGGAGTTCCGGCCGGGCAGCCGGCGGGCCCTCCATCACGCCCTGGTGTTCGCCGACAGCTCCGGCGCCGCGCGCCAGAAGGAGGGCGCCGATGGAAGCCCCGGCTATCCCTGCTTCGGCGCGCCCGGCTTCCTGCCCTCGGCCGGCCTGGGCGGGTGGACGCCCGGCATGGCGGCGCTGCCCTTCCCGGAAGGCGTGGCCATCCGGCTGCGTAAGGGCTCGGACCTGGTGCTGCAGATCCACTATCACCCCACCGGCAAAGCGGAGAGCGACCGGTCGAGCCTGGCCTTGTACTTCTCCGAAAAGCCACCGGAGAAGAAGCTGTTCGACGTGCCGCTCGGCTCGCGTGAGATCGACATCGCGCCGGGCGAGCCGGATTACCGGGTGAGGGATCGCTTCACGCTTCCAGTGGGCGTGTGGGCGGTGGGGGTGATCCCGCACGCGCACTACATTTGCCGGGAGATACGCGGGGTGGCCATGCTGCCCGGCGGCGCCCGGCTGCGGCTCCTCTCCATCAAGGACTGGGACTTCAACTGGCAACAGCAGTACCGCTATGAGAAGCCAGTCCGGCTCCCGGCCGGCACGCGCCTGGAGATGGAGTTTATCTACGACAATTCCGGCCGCAATCCCCGCAATCCGTCGTCTCCGCCCAAGCGGGTGCTGTGGGGACCGGATTCGACCGACGAGATGTCCGGCCTGCACGTGCAAGTGATCCCGGAGCGCCCGGAGGACGCCTCCGAGCTGGGCCGCGCGCTGTGGGGCAAGTTCATGCGCACCGTGGGCGGGCGCTTCTACACGCCGGCGGAAAAGAAGTAGACCCCCAAGGGTTAAAGTCATCGCCCTATCCCGTCGATAGAAGATCACTGCAATGCGACTTCTGCGGGTCGGTCTCGGACCATGGCTGGGGGCTCTTGTGCTCCCCCTCTGGGCTGGGGAGGTGGCCGGCCGGGTCGTGATCTCCAAGAGCCTGACGAAACGGAACGTCACCGCGGCGATGTACAACCTGCGCGGCGTGTCCGTCTCTCCGGAACGGGCCGGTTCCGGGGCGGCTAGCGAATACAGCCGCGTGGCCGTTTTCCTGGAGGGCTCCACGCTGCCTGGCGGGGAGGCCGTGCGGGTGGACCTCAACCAGCAAGGCCGCCGTTTTTCCCCCGAGATACTCATTGTGCCCGTAGGATCGACCGTCTCCTTCCCGAATTTGGACCCCCTTTTCCACAACGTTTATTCGCTCTCCAACACCAAGCCGTTCGACCTTGGGTATTATCCCGCGGGTCACACCCGGCAGGTGAGATTCGATCACGCCGGAGTGGTTCAGGTTTATTGCCATGTTCATCCCAACATGTATGCGGCCATCGTGGTGGCGCCCAGCCGTTGGTATGCCAGGCCCGATGAAGATGGGACGTTTACCTTCAGCGGTGTTCCCGCGGGGTCGTACCGTCTGGCCGGCTGGCACCGGACGACCGGGTTTGCCCGGAAGACCGTGCGCGTGCGGGAAGGCGCAGTCACGGAAGTGGTAGTCACCATGCCGGTGCGCGACGAGGAACGCTGATGCACGCTTCACTGGCGGCGAGAACCTTTTGGTTCTCGTTCCTTCCTGCCTGCCTGGCGTTGGGCTCGAGCTTTTTCGCCTTCCACGGCGCCCTCAGGAATAACATCAAGAAAGGCGTGCGGGAGTCCCTCCACCGATCGGAGGGTCTTCTGGACGAGGCCCGCGCCGAATACAACCGGCGGGCGAGACAGCTCACCTCGCTGCTGACCGAGAGCGCCGGACTGAAGGCGGCGGTCGGACTGTTGCAGGAGGCCGGGCAAGATCCCGAGAGCAGAAGCCAGGTCCGGCGTACCATCGAGATGCAATTGGGCGAGATCCACGATCTGGTGGGACACGACTTTCTGGCTGTTTCCGACTTGCAGGGCCGGACGGTCGCCGCGCTGCATGTACCCACGGAGTCCCTGCCCAACCTGCCTGCCGGGCCGTCGCTCCTGCAACTGGGCGGAGTCCTGTACGAGGTCGAGACGCTGCCGATCAGCCTGGGCGGGGAACAGATCGCCAGCTTGACGGTGGGCAAGGCGTTTGACATCAACTTGCTCCATTCGGTGGGCGAGGTGGCCCTGGTTTCCGGCCATAAGGTTCTGACCACGACCCTCCCACGGCTTTTGGTTGAGGGCGCGGAACAGCAGCTTGAGACGAAGTGCGGAGGAAGTGGTGGCGAGTGCGACATCGAATTGAACGGGGAGAATTATCTGGTCCTTCCCGTCCAGATGGCCAACCTGGATGCGCGCTATCGGCTGTTGTGCTTCCGGTCGCTCGATCAAGCGGCCGGCGAATTCAGCGCGGGTTTTTTTCCGATGTTCGTCAAGATCGGCGCGTTGGGTGTGTTGATGGCTCTCCTGTTTACCCTGTTCACTTCGCGCTCGGTCTCAAGACCCCTGCGAGACTTCATCGCTCAGCTCAGGCAGAGCGAGCGCACGGGCCAGTTGCCTGTCCATCTCTCGATCAAGTCTCCGGTGCGGGAGGTGAATCTTCTGGCGGACACGTTCAACCGGGCGGCCGGCTCGGTGCGCCGTTCGGCGGAGGAGCTGCTAAAGGCGAAGGCCGCGGCCGAAGCCGCCAACCGGGCCAAGGGCGAGTTCCTGGCCAATATGAGCCACGAGATTCGCACGCCCATGAACGGGGTGATCGGCATGACGGGACTGCTGCTGGATACCGACCTGGACGGCGAGCAACGGGACTACGCCGGGACGGTCCACCAGTCGGCCAGCTCGCTGCTGACGATTCTCAACGACATCCTGGACTTCTCGAAGATGGAGGCGGGCCAGGTGGCCATCGAGTCCAAGCCCTGCGACCTCCGTGCAACGGTGGACGAGGTGATGGAGATGATGGCGGCCGAGGCGCGATGCAAAGGCATCGAGCTAAGCCTCCGCTACGCTCCCGGAACGCCCCGGCGCCTGACCGGCGATCAGGGCCGCATCCGGCAGGTGTTTGCCAACCTGGTGGGCAACGCCGTCAAGTTCACCCACAAAGGGTACGTGCGGGCGAGCGTGGAACTCGCGGAGCAATCCGGGAGGATTCGTGTGGCGGTGGAAGACACCGGCATCGGCATTCCCGGAGAGAAGCTGGATTCGATTTTCGAGAGATTCACTCAGGCCGATAATTCCACCACTCGAAGCTATGGAGGGACCGGTTTGGGGCTGGCGATCGCAAAGCAATTGGTGAAGTTGATGGGCGGAGAAATCGGGGTGAAGAGTCTTCCTGGGGAAGGCTCGACCTTTTGGTTCACCCTGCCCTTACTCCTGGACGCTCAGCCGGCGGCGGTGGCGGAGAGCCGGTATGCCTAGGCGCGGGCTGGTCTTCGCGCTGCTCGCATGCGCCCTGAGCGCGGAGGAGGCAACCGTCGGCGTAGCCGTTCCTCTCACCCTCACCGGAGAGGCGGTCCACACCCACCGCTTGAAGACCGAAGATCCAGGGGCAGGAACTGTCGCGGGAGGGTTCCGGGCGATGCTGTACCCCACCCTGAAGCTCGGATCGAATTGGTTCACTTATTCGGCGCTCCAACTGCACTCGACGCCCTTCTTCTATCACGAGACTCCCGAGCCCCAGCACCGCGTTGACCTTCAGGTGATCCAGGCATTCGTGGGATACTCACGAACCGCGAAGAGGGGATCCGTGATTGTAAAAGCCGGACAGCTCTCGTCGGCCTTCGGCTCATTCCCTTTGCGCTACGATGACGCCGAGAATCCCCTCCTCGACCAGCCGCTCAGTCACACCGCCTACTTGAAGCTTCGTCCGGATCAACTGCCCTGTGGCGTGGGCGATATGCTACGCCAACGGCTTCTGGGGAGAGAAGTCGATTTCGAGTGTGGCGGCTCGGAAACCGACAGCGATGGGATGGTCCCAGCGACACTCTATGGATTGCCGGGAATCGAGGCCGACTTCGCAGTGCGCCGCGTGGACGCCAGGATTCAGTTGACCAATAGTTCTCCGGCAAACCCGCAAAACCTGCTTTCCCGGAGCCAGCACATCCAGTGGACCGCGGGCGCCGGCTATACGATCCGCCACGGGCTCCGCGTGGGGTACTCCGCGTTTCGAGGCCCTTATCTCGATCGAGTCGTCAGCGCGCTGCTGCCCGCGGGGCGAGGCGTGAGAGACTTCCCCGCAACCGGCGCGGGCGTGGATGTGCAATGGGCGCGCGCCCGGTGGAGCACTAGCGGGGAGTGGCAGCGCTTCCGATTCTCCTACCCGGGCTTTCGCACGCCGCCAACCGTCTCCTTCGGCTATGTCGAGGTCAAAGCGGTAGTCAACCCCCGGTTCTTCGTAGCGGCACGCGCCGGCTTCCAGCGCCACAACCGCGTGGCGGATTCGCAGACCCGATCCAGCGAGGCCTTCTCCCCGGATCGCCAGTCCTATGAATTGGGCGCGGGCTATCGATTGAACCGCCAGCAATTACTGAAAATCGGATACGAATGGCTGCGGACAGATGGCGTTTCCGGAACTCGCGACAATGTTCTGGGCATCCAGTTCGTGACCACCCTGCACTCGATCGAAAAGGCGCTCCGCTAGTCGTGAAAACAATCGGCAACCGCTCCCCCACGGTCGCGGCTCGGTAACGTTTCGTCGCATACGTGCGATTATTTCACAGCTCCTCCCAGTCAGAGCCGCGCGCGTCAGCAAGCGGATCTTGTTACAATGCTCTCCACCATAGCGAGGACAACTCATGGCGACCCACGATCAGATGGACCGGCTCTGTATCAATACCATTCGGACGCTGTCTATGGACGCCGTCCAGCAAGCCAACTCCGGTCATCCCGGAACCGCCATGGCCATGGCGCCGGTGGTCTACTGCCTGTGGCAGCGGAGCCTTCGCTTCGATCCGGACGACCCGATCTGGCCCGACCGCGACCGTTTCATCCTGTCGGCCGGCCATGCCTCCATGCTGCTGTACTCGATGCTGCATCTGTGCGCGGTGAAGGCCGTGAATCCGCAATACGAGCGGTTGGGAGATCTCACCGTGACGCTGGACGATATCCGGAATTTCCGCCAGCTCGACAGCAAATGCCCCGGCCACCCCGAGTACCGCTGGACGTCGGGAGTGGAAACCACCACCGGCCCGCTGGGCCAGGGAGTCGCGACCAGCGTGGGCATGGCCATGGCCCGCTGGTGGATGGCGGAATACTTTAACCGGCCGGGCCTGGAGATGTTCCAGTACGACGTGTACGCGCTGTGCGGCGACGGAGACATGATGGAGGGCGTGACCGGCGAGGCGGCGTCGCTGGCGGGGCATCTCCGGCTCTCCAACCTGTGCTGGATCTACGACAACAACCGGATCACCATCGAGGGCCACACCGACTGGGCGTTCAGCGAGGACGTGGCCACGCGCTTCATCGGCTACGGCTGGAACGTGACGCGCGTGGGGGACGCCAACGATCAGGAAATGCTGCAGCGCGCCTTCCAGACTTTCAAGACCTGCCCGGACCGGCCCACGCTCATTATCGTGGACAGCCATATCGCCTACGGGTCCCCCAACAAGCAGGACACCAGCGCGGCGCACGGCGAGCCGCTCGGCGAGGAAGAGATCCGGCTGACCAAACGTAATTACGGCTGGCCGGAAGACGAGAAATTTCTGGTGCCCGAGGGAGTGCGCGAGCACTTCCAGGCGGGGATGGGCCAGCGCGGCCACGCCCTGCGGCAGGCCTGGATGGCGCGCTTCGCAGAATATGAGAGGCAGTACCCGGAGCTGGCCGGCCACCTTTACGGCATGCAGCATCGCCGGCTGCCCAACGGTTGGGACAAGGATCTGGCTCAGTTTCCCGCGGATCGCAAGGGGCTGGCGACACGCGACTCCTCCGGCAAGGTGCTCAATGTTCTGGCCCGGAATGTGCCGTGGCTGCTGGGCGGGGCGGCGGACCTGGCGCCGTCCACCAAGACCCGCCTGACCATCGACGGGGCCGGCGACTTCACCGCCCAGAATCGAGCCGGGCGCAATCTCCATTTTGGGATCCGGGAACACGCCATGGGCTCGATTCTGAACGGGCTGTCGCTGGCGAAAATCCGCCCGTACGGCGCCACCTTCCTGATCTTCAGCGACTACTGCCGGCCGGCGACCCGGCTCAGCGCCATCATGGAGCTGCCGGTCATCTACATCTTCACGCACGACTCGATCGGCGTGGGCGAAGACGGGCCCACGCACCAGCCGGTCGAACAACTCACCTCGCTGCGAGCTATCCCCGGCCTGATCACCTTGCGGCCCGGCGACGCCAATGAGGTGGTCGAGGCCTGGCGCCTGATCCTGCAGTTGCGGCATCGGCCGGTGTGCCTGATCCTGACCCGGCAGGCCCTGCCGACCCTGGATCGCTCCAAGTACGGGCCGGCGTCCGGGGTGGCCCGAGGCGCCTACGTGCTGGCCGAAGCGCCGGGCGGCCATCCGGAAGTCCTGCTGCTGGCCAGCGGCAGCGAGGTCTCGTTGTGCCTGGAAGCGCACGAACAGCTCATCGCCGCCGGCATCCAGGCTCGCGTGGTGAGCGTGCCCTCCTGGGAGTTATTCGACGAGCAGGACGAAAGCTACCGGAATGGCGTCATGCCCCCGGAGGTTTCGGCGCGGGTCAGCGTGGAACAGGCCTCCACGCTGGGTTGGGACCGCTACCTGGGCCTGCGCGGCCGCGCCATCGGCATGAAGACCTTCGGGGCTTCGGCGCCCTTGAAGGAGCTCCAGAAGAAGTTCGGGTTCCTGGCGGAGAGTATTGTGGCCGCCGCCAAGGAGCAGTTGGGTAAGGGATAGTCATGGCGAATCCTTCATTGCAGTGGATACATGCGGCCGCGTTACGCGATGTTCCCATGGGTGAGGCGAAAGCCATCCGGCTCCGAGAAGGGCGCAGCATCGCACTGTTCAACGTCGAGGGCCAGATCTACGCGACCGACAACCAGTGCCCTCATATGGGCTATCCTCTGACCCGTGGGGCGGTCCGGCACGGCATTCTCACCTGCGACTGGCACGGCCGGAGCTTCGATCTGGAGGGCGGAGGATGTTTCAACTATGAATGCGACGATCTGCAAACCTTCCCCGTTGACGTTCGCCGGGATGAAATCTGGATTCAGGTTGGAGATGCCCGGTACCAACGCCGGGACGAACACCTCCGCCTGCTCTGGGAAGGATTGCTGAGCGAAGACCGGTGGACGATATCCAAGGCGATCGCCCTGCTGCTCAAGGGAGGCGTCCCGGAAGAGGAAATTGTGAAGATGGCGCTTCGGCACCTCGGCCGGCACATCGCCAGTTCGCACGGCGCGGATGGCGGTGGGGACGTGTCCCGGCTGATCAACGGGCTGAAGGTAGGGCGAAGATACCAGGACGCCGACCGCTTGATGGCGCTCGCCACCGCCGCCCGCTCGGTAGCCGGTGGGGCCGCGGAAAGGCTTGAGGTGGTGCCGCTGCCCGGACACGTGGAGTGGAACAATATCGATCGATGGACGCGCATGTTTTCGCAGGATGGCCAGGCTGGACGCATCGAGCGATGCCTGTACAGCGCCTGCCATCAGGGTCACGAAGACAAGGTCCTGCCGCTCCTCTATGAATGCGCCGTCGAACCCCACTTCCTCGGTTTCGCCGATAACCTGCTCTCGCTCGGCTACCTGGCGGAAGTCATCGAGACCTTCGGTTGGGAGCAATCCTCCGAGCTCGTCTGTAATCTGAGCGCCAAGCTGCTGGGCCGCCGGCGCGGCGAGCCGGAACGCTTCCGCCGCGACGCGGTTGGACTCATGGCCTCCATGGTTCCCGCCATGGAAGCGCCGGACCCGTCGCCGGACCGGGTCATCGATTACGACGAAGACGCTTTCGCCGGCGCCCTGGTCAGCGTCAACATTCAGAAGTCATTCGACGCGGTGAGCGCCGCACTGAAGGCCGGCGTGAAGCTGGATCGTCTGATCACGACGTTGGTGCTCCTGGCGGCGGACCGCATGGCCCGGACGCCGGTGAACGTCGACGCCGGCTGGGGCGCCTTGACGACGGAACTCAACCTCGCTGCGTCGCTGCGTACCGCGCTGAGGCGTGGCGGGGATCGCGTGGCCGCGAAAGGACTCTTCCATGCCGCCTGGCTGGTGTTCGCGAACCGGTGGCTCAACATCCCAGTCCGGCCGCTCGCCGCCCCCCTCGGCGGCGGCACGCTCGATGCGCCCAACGAAGACGCGGGAGTGCGAGTGATTCTCGACTGCATCGCATCGCTCAATGTGCGGGATGTGGGCCGGCACGTGCTGGAGTACCTGAACGCCGGTTACTCAGGGGATCGGTTGCTTCATGAGATGGGGCGAGCGATGCTCTGGGACGACACCAACACCGAAACCTTGCCCACCCTCCGCACTGTGTTTGAAGAATGGGAGCTGTGCAGCGGGCATCCCGCCCGGTTCCAGCTTCTGGCCGGCCTGGCTCGCTACGCCGCGGACATTCGCACGAATAAAGACAGCGGATCCGCCACCAATACCGCCATGCGCTTCGCCGAGGGGAAGACAACCGTGGATGTGTTTGAAGGTTAGGAACAAGGAGCATCCCGATGTCGACGACACCGTCCAACTTCGTGAAAGTGGCGGACCTGAAAGACGTTCCGGAGGGCACTCCCAAAGCTGTCAAAGTCGAGGGCCGCAGCATCGCGCTGTTTCAGCACCAGGGCAGCGTATACGCCACGGATAACCAATGTCCGCATATGGGGTACCCTTTGACGCGGGGGCGCGTCCGCAATGGCGTCTTGACCTGCGACTGGCATGGGTGGAGCTACGACATGCGAGGCGGCGGCTGTTTCACCGGTGGATGCGATGACCTCGACACTTTCCCGGTGGAGGTGCGAGATAGCGCCATCTTCATCGACGTGCGCAGCGGCGGATCAAAGCGCAAGGATGCCCATTTTCTCCTGCTGAAGGAGGGCTTGCTGAGCGAGGACAACTGGACCCTGTCAAAGGCCATCGCGATTATGCTGGCGCGAGGGGTGTCCGAGCAGGACACCTTGAGACTGGTGGTGCGGCACATGGGCCGGCACATCGCTACCGAGCGTGGAGCCAATGATGGTGGGCGCGAGCTCGCCCTGATGGTCAATGCGGTGAAAGTCGCGCGTCACTACGAGCCTAATGACCGCCTCATTCCGCTCATGATGGCGGCGGCGGGCGCGTCGGGCCGTGCCGGCGATCGACCGGACGTCCAGCCCCTGCCGCCGCCGGTGACCTGGGATAAGCTGCAACATTGGATCCGCGGGTTCTCGGCGGATAAGACCTGGCAAGGGATCGAGAAATGCCTGATCACCGCGCGGCGGCTTGGGGGACACGACGCCCAGATCGTTCCGCTGCTCTATGAATGCGCGGTCGAACCGTTCTTCCTGGGTCACTCCAACAACCTCCTGCATCTGGGGTATCTCGCGGAATTGCTCGAAGGGTTCGGATGGGATCAGGTGGAAGAGCTGGTCTGCAACTTGGGCGCGAAGATGCTCGGCCGGGATCGCGGCGCGCCGGAAGAACTCCGCCTGGCGGCCATCCAGATGTTCGAAGGCATCAACACGCTCATCGATGACATCGCTTCGACGACATCCGATGATCCGGCCGCCGCGTACGATGAAGACGTCTTCGCCAAAGGGTTGCTGAGCGGCGATCTGGCTCAAACGTTCCACGCAATCTCGGATGCGCTCAGGGCTCGTGTGGGCATTGACCGGATCGTCACCACGATGGTTCTGCTGGCCGCCGACCGCATGGCCCGGACACCGGTGAATCTGAACCCAGGCTGGGGAAGCCTGAGTCAGGAACTGACGCTCGCATCTTCGGTCCGAACCGCCCAGCGCTACGGCGGCTTCAAGGTAGGGGCCAAGGCGCTGTACCACGCCGCGTGGCAATTCTTCAGCGATCGCTGGCTCAACATCGCTCCCCGTTCCCTTGCCGAGCCCCTGAGCGCCGCCAAACCGGACGCCTTGAGCGAAGACACGGGGCTCCGGGCGGTGCTGGACGCCATCGAGACAATCCAGGTGCGCGAAGTGGGACGGCACACCCGTGAGTACCTGAACGCCGGTTTCTCCGGCGATCGTCTGTTATCGGAGATGGGGCAGTCCATTCTCCGGGACGACAACGGCTGGAATCTCCTGCACGCGCTGCGGGTGGTGTTTGACGAGTGGAAGCTGTGCGAAGGACATCCCGCCCGCAACCAGTTGCTCATTGGCCTCGCCCGCTGGGCCACCGACGCGCGCAAGCGAACGGGGAGTCAATCCGCCGCGCAGACTGCCCAGCGGTTCGCGCGAGGTCAGACGGCGGTGGATCTGTATGAGTCGTGATCGCTGAGCTTGCCGCTGCCTCAACCGGCGGCTGAGACCCGGGTTAGCCCTCAACGCTGTTCAGTTATCGGCATCGCCGGCAACAGCGTGGCGCGCATCTGGGTAGAGGCAGGCGGCCTCCCTGCCAATGGCGTCACTTCCCAAACCATACTCCCGGCCAACTTCTGAGTGGGCGTCACGGCACGGCGGCCGGGCATCGGTCACACTTAGCTATGCCTTCACCACCAACCGCACCCGTCGCTCTCGACAAAGCTTACGGACTCGCCCTTTGGCTGATCGCGAAGACGGGTGCCATGCCGCGCGCTCACCGGTTCACACTCGGCGACCGCATTTATTCCCAGTCCCTCGATCTCGTCACCACCCTTACGCAAGCCACCTTCACTCGCGACAAGTCGCGCGCGCTGGAAACCGCTAGCGATCGCGTCAACTCCCTTCGCATTCTTCTTCGGCTGGCGAAAGACATCCAGCTCTTTTCATTCGACTCCTACACCTACGCTACCGGCCTCCTCGACGAGATTGGCCGCATGATCGGGGGATGGAGGAAGTCGCAATGAACCCGCTGTGGGCCGAACTCACCTCGCTTCTCAACCTTTTCGACGCCGCCGGCCGCGCCGCCGACGGCAAGTAGTCGCGACCCGATGTCGCCGCGTTCCGGGCCAACCTCGAACCCGAACTGTACCGCCTGCAGCGCCAACTCGCCGATGGATCCTACCGGCCGGGCCCCTACCACACCTTCCGCATCGTCGACCCCAAGCCGCGCCTGATCTCCGCCGCGCCTTTCCGGGACCGCGTGGTGCACCACGCTCTCACGAATATCGTGGAGCCGATCTTCGAACGCCGTTTTGTTCCCTACTCGTTCGCCTGCCGCGCGGGCTTCGGGACTCACAAAGCCCTGGCCCACGCCAGGCGCGCTTGCGCGCGGTACTCGTGCGTCTTGAAACTGGATGTCCAAAAATACTTTCCGTCCATTGACCATCAAATTCTGGAAGACTTACTGGCCCTCTTGATCCACTGTCCGGATACGCTCCGTCTCATCAAGCTCATCATCGCGAGTTCCAACCCGCAGGAGGAAGTGCTCCACTATTTCCCCGGCGATACACTTTTCACTCCGCACGAGCGCCGGCGCGGGCTACCCCTCGGCAACCAGACGTCGCAGTTCTTCGCCAACGTCTTCCTGAATCCCATGGACCACATGATCGTCCGCAATCTCCGCCCGGGGGCCTACGCACGATACGTGGATGACTTCCTGCTGTTCTCCGGCAGCAAAGAGCAACTTAACGAAATGCATCGCCAGATCCGCGAGTTCCTGTACAGCTTTCGCCTTACGCTACACCCTGGCAAGAGCCGTGTTCATTGGTGTCGAGACGGTTTCACGTTCCTCGGCTTTCGGCTGTTCCCCACCCATGCACGGCTGGCGCGGCCCAACGTAATCCGGTTCCGGCGGCGGCTCCGCCGGCTTCACGCGGACTACCACGCGGGGATCATCGACAAGGAAACGGTGAATCAATCGGTGCAGGCGTGGATCGGGCATGCCATGCTTGGGCGTACGTGGCGGCTGCGCGAACAGATTTTCGAGACATTTCCGTTTCTTGCCGGGGACCGCCGCCCCAAATAGCGCGGCCCTGGCCGCGAGCCGAGCCCAAGACCAGGGCCTGTTTTTGTTTGACGCAGATGCCCGCGTCTGGACCGCGGCCCGGAAGTGGAGTAGCACGCTCCCACCGATTCCTCGGCGGGACTCTGGCAGCAGACTGTTACGCCTGTTCCACATCCCCCGGCCAGCCGGAACCCCAGATTATGATTCTGTTCGTCCGGTTGGTTGTTGTTGCGGTACGACGAACGCGCGTTCCTACGATTATTGTTGAAGGAACCGCCCCGCCACACGTGATGACCGCGTTCCGGTTCCGAGTATACCAGGGTTTGTCCAGCGGGCGGATCCGCCCCAAAAACTTTTTCTCCGAGGGGGCTTGCCCCCTCGGGCTCCCCCACTCGTTTTCTCCATGCTTCGTCAAAGCAAAAGAGAAAAAAATCAAGTGATTCCCCCGGCCAGCCGGAACCCCAGAACACGATCCTGTCCGACCGGTAGGTAGCTGTCGCGGTACGACGAACGCGCGTTCCTACGACTATCGCCGAAGGAACCGCCCCGCCACACGTAAGTCCGTCTGCCCTTGGACCACTCCGACGACGTCCACTCGAACACATTCCCGACCATGTCGTAGGCGCCCTCCGCGCTCGCGCCGGATGGATACAGTCCCACCGGCGTCGGGCGCCCGATCTTGCTCTCGTCATAATTCGCGCGCGAAGGATTGATGTCCTCGTTTCCCCACGGATACTTCGTACAATTCGGGCCACGGGCCGCGCGTTCCCATTCCTCCTCGGTGGGCAGCCTTCCGCCCGCCCACTCGCAGTATGCCGTAGCCTGATGCCACGCTACGTTCACGACGGGCCAATTCGGATGCTCCTGCTGCTCGTCCCAATTCTGGGGTTCGCGATTCGGCGCCCTGGCCGCCGGGATCGTCACCCACTCGTGTTTCGCCAACCGTGGATCGCCCGCTTGCCCCAGGGCTTCCGCTGCCGCGAGCCGGTCCTGGAACGGCACGCTCCTCGACTTCTCCGCGTCGAAGATATCCATCACCAGCCGCAACGATTCGCTGTAGCGCTCGTCCGATACCGTGTATCCCACCAAGTCCGGCAGCAGCCCTCCGATTAACCCCACGCACTTCGCGCGATCCGCCAGATTCGGCTGCGCGCCCATCCGGTCCAACACCTTTCGCAGCAGCGCGTCCACCTTGCGCGGACCCATGTTGTGCAACAGGCCTCCGCGCCTGTGCAAAGCCCAGCGCTGGCGCTTCGAGCACGCCGACCTGGCCGACCTCGAACGCTGCCTCGCCGAAGCCCAGGCGAAGGGCTCACCACGATCCCGCTATCGGCCTGCTCCGCGCGCAGGAACCGCTCCGCCGCCTCGCGGCTGGCGAACCGCCTCGCCAGTTTCTCTCCGGCCCACGCCAGCGTCACTTGCTTTTGGCGGCCTTCTTCGTGATTCTGCATCTCGAGCGCCAACTCCCGCAGCCGCAGCAGGCAATCGCTCGCGGGCATACGCCCCGGTTTCGCGCGCTGCTTTGACAACCACTCCAGAATCGACCCGTACAGATCCACGCGCTTCTCCGGCAGCTTCACATTGTTGTGCTGCAACACCGCCAGGGCCGTCAGCATCACCGGATTCCGAGTCATCTTCCGGATCTCTCGGCGTCCGTTCACGGCCGCTTCCAGGTCTTCCCGGAACATCCGCTCTCTGGTCTCATCGGTGGGGTACAACTGCTTCGCCAGCTTCGCCAGGAAGGCGCGGATCGCCTCCGGCTCCAGATCCCCGATCAGCACCTCTTCGAAGTCCGGGATCGGGATCTTCCCTTCCGGGCGCGACGTGACCACGAACCGGCAGCCATCGAATGCGGCCGCCGCTTCGCGAATCAGCCTCGCCAGCCGGTCGCGCGAGGGCTCGTCGGGCGTTTCATCCAATCCGTCCATCAGCACGTGGCAGCCGCCCGCCTTCAGCCTGGCGCGGAAGTAGTCCGCTCCCAGGCCGCGATTCTTCTCGTCGCATTGCGCTCCTAGGTACACGGGAATCCAGTCCGGCGACGTTGGATCGGCGGGGCCCAGGTTCTCCTCGTGCTGCCGGGCGATATAGGTGGAGAACACCGCCGCCTCGATGCGCAGCGGGAGCGGGCCGCCGGTTGCGTGCTCGTTGCACAACTGGAATGTAACGCGTTTCAGGAAGGTGCTTTTACCGGAGCCGGGGTCGCCCACCACCAGCAGTTTTCGATGCGCCGGAAGGGCTTCCTGCAGCGGGATGGACCGGGCGCGCATCTCACCGGGCATGGCCGGGTCCGCGCCGGCCCTCGACGAGGTGGTGAGGGGAATGTAGAACTCATCGATCGGGAACCGGTAGGCGCGGTTGTCGCCGAACTTGAGGCCTTGCACGTCGAAGTGCGAGGTTTCCTCGCGCAGGGCTTTGACGTAGCGGGTAGGGTCGCCGGCGATGGCGGCCGTCACTTTGCCGGGCGTGACGGGATAGTACGCTTTCAGGTATTTCTCCAGGTAGTCGCGAATCTTGTCGCGAAAATCGTCCGCGCCATCGTAGGCGAGTTCGAGGCCGCGGCCGCGGATCTCTTCGCGAAACTCCAGAACCCGGGTGGCTTGCTTCGACTCCGCCACGTCCTTGGGCCGGTAGGGGGCGTCGTTGAAACAGATCACCACTTCCGGTTTGCCCGATTGGCGCCATGCCGTGATGGCCGCGCGGATCTCGTGTTCGGTGCCGGTCTCGCCACCCTTCTGCGGTATGGGTGTGCCGAAGCGCTTCCAGAGGATGCCGACTACGATGTCGCATTGCTCGATCGGCAAGTCTTCGTCAATGGGCCCTTGCGGGCCTTGCTCGTGGACGCGGGGACGGACGTCGGTCTTCCAGCCGAGCACTTTGAATTGCACGTCGCGTTCCGCGGCCGTGTTGCGGTTGAGGGCTGCGGCGACGCCGGCGACGTGATTCCTCTCGGTGGCAACGTCACCGGGGGAAGCGATGAATAGGCTGACGATCCGGGTCATCGGGGTCATCGAGACCAGAATACAGTATTGGAGGAGTGTTGATCGGCTCTGGGAGCTAATGCTTCCAGAGCCGTATCCGGCCACGAAGCGCTGGCCGGCGGCGGTGACCCCGGTCAGCCCCAACGCTGTCCAGTTAGCGGATCGAACATCGCCGGCAACGCGGCCTCCCTGCCAGGCCGCCTGAATGTTCCGACCCGCCAGACGGTGGCGGCGCCACCGAGCGGCAGATTGCTTGTGCGAAGGGCTGTTCGCGCCAGTCATCGGTAAACGCTGGGCGACAAGCGGCGGGCGAACACGCGCCGGGCTAGGTGATTCCGGGATAGCCGGCGACCGGACGCAGAAACTGGTTGCGCCAATCCACAGCCGTCAAGAATGCTCGGAATGCTATCGTGCGGCGCCGGCGCGAGCCCTGTCTTCTGGCGAGATCATCACAAGCGTAGCCACCGCGCCATCGCGCTTGATCTCGCGTACCCGTGGCCGCCACTCCCTCGCGTTGCGGTGGGGATTCGTGTACTCGAGCACGTAGACATCATCCGCGAATGTGGCGACGCCCGTCGGGGACCAGGGACGCTCGGCTTTCAAGACCGTCTCTACTCTGTCTCGCGTAATTCTGATCACAAGGTGGCAGCCTGTAGCCGCGGCGTACACAACACCGCGTGAGTCGTCGCAGTCCTTCACCGCAACACTGTTTACCAGCGTCGTCACGCCGGCCGGCGTGATCTTCTGAACGGCGCTCTCGTACGACAGGTAGAGATCGCGTTCCGGGCCGAGCGCGAGACCGCGAATGCCGCCGAGCTTCTTCGCGATTGCCGGGAGCGTGGGCGTGGGGGTGCGGAGGGTCCCATCAACTGCGAGGCGCGCGCGATCTGTTCGACGCCCGCGCGCTCCAACTGTTCGGCGCTTGCGTAGTAGAGACCGCCATCTCGTCCCATGACGATCGGAGAGCCGTCGGCCTGAATCAGGGACGAGGCCGATTCGGGTACCGCGACGCGCCGGAGCCACTGCGTACGCTGGCCGCGAAACCACTTGCCGAGACCGGCGCGGGCCAACACGTTGCCGGCGTCGAGCGCCAGAAAATGGCCGTCTTCCAGATGACGCCGCGAAGGCCGCCCGGCTCCCCCGTGTCGAGAAAGAACACCCGCCATATCGCGACTTTGCGCGATGTGTCGTTCTTTTACAGGTCGCTCCGAAAATCATAGAAGACACGAATGAGGTTGCCATCAAGATCGGCAGCCATAAACTCGTGCAGCTTCCACGGTTTGTCCGCGGGCTCGGAAACGATCGTCGCTTGCGCGGCCTTCCACTCTGCGAAGAGTTCGTCCACTTCGGCCTTGCTGTTGAGATTGAGCCAGAAAAGGATAGGGCCGCCCTTGTTGCCGTAGGACTCCCGGAAGGACCGATTGGTGATGAACAGTCTGCAAGCCCCCCTTGAGATGCCTGCAATGCCGCCTTGGTCGTCCCCCCAATCGAAGGTGAATCCCAACGTGTTGACATAGTAGGCCGCGGCTTGGTCGACGTTGGCCGCGGGGATCTCCGGGACAGGAGGAGGGAACGTCATGGGGTTGTTGGGGTTCATCGTAACACTACTTCTTCAGCCCGGCCTGCCAGTTCACCACCACGGTGATGGTCTGCGACGCCGACTTCTCGTCCGGCGTGACGACCACGAAGCGCTGTCCGTCGGCGGTGACATCGTAGCGCGAGACCGGCCACACCGAGACAATCCGGGAGTGGAACAAGGGCCGCGGCGGGCCGGGTTCAAAGCCGGCGGCGGTGGGGCTGAGGTTGGCCACGGCCATCAGGCGTCCGTCCGGGGCGATGTAGAACAACTCCTTGCCGTCGCCCCGCCAGCGCGGCTGGGCGCCTCCGCCGGTGGAGATCTGCCACTTGCCGCCGCCAGCGCCTCCGGTTTCGCTGAGGCCCTGCACGTACACTTCGTCCCGCCCGGTTTCGTTTGAGTTATAGGCGACCCACTGGCCGGCCGGAGAGAAGCGCCCCAAGGACTCGTCGAACGGCGTCTGCAGAAAGACACGAGGCTTGCGATCGCCGGTCATTGGCAGGATCCACAGGTCGCGCCCGGTGCCGGGCGCTTCCTCCTGGTACAACAGATAACGACCGTCGCGCGACCAGCAGGTTGCGTCCTGGGCGTTGGCCGATTGAGTCAGACGCTGCTCCCGGCCGGCGCCGCCCACCGGCTTTTCGAACAGGCCGCCTTGTGAAGCCAGCACGATCCGGGCGCCGTCCGGAGACCAGACCGGAGACATGTGATTGGCCGGAGAAAAAGTGAACCGCGTGTTGGCGCCGCGAGCCGGGTCCACCAGCCAAATATCGCGATTGCCGGTCTGGACGTCATCGCGGGCCACCGCTACCTTGCCGCCGTCGGGCGAAATCTGGGGCGTGACGTTGGCGGCGGTCTCGCTGGGCACGGTCAACTGCTTGCCTTCCCGATCCCACCACACCAGCCGGCCGACCGTCCTTCCTCCGCTGCCGAAGGCCAGCACTCCGTTGGTGGAGACGGAGAAGTCCGACATTCCGAGAGTGGCGTGGTATCCCACGTCTTCGGCGAGCTGAATGGGCTCTCCCTCCAGGCGCAGGTTGCCGGCATCAAACGGCTGCGCCATCAGGGTGCGTCCCCACATCATCAGCAAGTGCCCGGGCTGGCCGGGCGCGTAGGCGCCGCGAAAGCCCGTTTGCAGCAACCGCACGGGCTTCTGGCCCTCAGGCTTGGCATCCAGCGACGCGACCGACAGGGAGCTGCCGCCCCGCCGCCCGCTGCGGGCGAAGTACAGGACGCGGCGGCCGTCCGGGAGGAACTGCGGCCAGTAATGGCCGGTCTCCTGCTGGGAGGCATCCAGGGCCGTGAGCGGGAGAACGTCACCGCCGGTTGCCGGGACCCGGTACAGCGGCCTGGAGTCCCCCGGCGAGAAGACAATGGTCCCCTCCCGATTCCAGGTCCCGCCGCGGCCGGCGGGCGCTTCGGCAACCAGTTGGGCTGAGCCGGCGGCCACCTCGATCTTCATTATCTTGCCTTCGGTGAAAAATCCCACGAAACGGCTGTCCGGAGACCAGAACGGATAGGTGGCGCCCTCGGTCGCGGGCAGCGCCCTCGCCTGGAGCGAGTCGAGCGGCCGCACCCAGAGCTGAGTCTTCCCCTCGCCGCTGGCCACGAAAGCCAGGGTCCGCCCGTCGGGGGAAACCGCGGTGCCAGCCAGGGTAGCCTGGAAGGCCAGCGACGTCTTGTCGGGCGGCAGCAGTGACAACCGCAGCGGGCGTGTCGCGGCCGGCGTTGCACGGAAATAGAAGAGCGCCGCCACGGCGGCCAGCACGGCGGTGGCGGCCATCCACGGCCAGGGCCGCCGGGCGGCCGGCGCGGCCCCTTGCGTCTGAGGCGCCGCGCCTCCCTCAGCGATCCACTCCAGCGCGCGCTTCAGGTCGCGCGCCGACTGAAAGCGCTCGTCGGGATCCTTGGCGACGCAGGTCTTGACCACGCGGTCCAACGCCGGCAGCGAGGAGCTCTCCGTAACCGGCTGGGAGGCGGCCAGCGGCGGCGGATCGTCCCGCAAGATGGCGCTGATCAGGCCCGCCTGGCTGGCGGCGTCAAAGGCCTTCCGCCCGGACAGCATTTCGTACAGGACCAGGCCGAACGAGAAGATGTCGGTGCGGGCGTCGGCTTCCTTGCCTTCGAGCTGCTCCGGCGCCATGTACCGCAGCGTGCCCACGATGGTCCCTTTGGTGGTCAGCTCATTGGAGAGCGTCTCGTCGCTCAGCGAGGTGGCACGGACTTTGGCCAGGCCGAAATCGAGCAGTTTGGCGCCGTTCTTGGCGATCAGAATGTTGCCGGGCTTCAGATCGCGATGGGTGATGCCCTTGCGATGCGCGGCGTCCAGCGCGCCGGCAACCTGGATGGCGTAGCGCAGCGCTTCCTCCACCGGCAGCGGCCCCTGCGGAGGCTTGCCCTCCACCAGCTCCATCACCAGAAAGTCCGGGCCGACGTCGTAGAGCGAGCAGATATGCGGATGATTCAGGGCGGCGACCGCGCGCGCCTCGCGCTCGAAGCGCTCGGTGTGGGGGCCGTTCAGAACCTTGATGGCGACGATGCGGTCCAGCCGCGTGTCGCGGGCCTTATAGACTTCGCCCATTCCGCCCGCGCCCAGGCTCGAAAGGATCTCATAGGGGCCGAGCCGTTCCCCCGGGGAGAGTGCCATGTCAACTGTGGTGCTGTTGCAAGTATATCGCGCGCGCGGAACCTTCTGAAGCGGGTCAACAGAGACACTACGGCTGGACATCGTCAACGCGCGGCGCTCTATGAGCGCCGCGCGAGATGCTCTCGATCCGAGGAAGGCCGAGACCTTCCTGTGACCTCTTCCTGGAGCATGCTCGTAAGCGGAAGCAACACCTGACCGGACCGAAGTCCGGCCTGACGACGATTGCCGGCCGGCAAAAACTCATCGCGGCGGCCTCAAAGAGCGAGACCGCCTCTTCCCACTTTCAGATTATCAGGCGTGTCAAGAGATTTTGTGGAGAAATGGACGTAATGTGTTGAAACGAGACGGA
>JACOSH010000197.1 GCA_016178945.1 Acidobacteriota bacterium | reverse complement strand
CGATAGGGTCCGGGCATACCCGGCGAAGCCGACGGCTTGAAGGGCGACACCGCGCGGTACTTGGGAAGTCCGGGGGGCGCCGCCAGCAAGGGGGCCGCCACGGGGAGTTGAAGAAAATTACGCCGGTCCATAAGCTCCCTTTGAGGATACTGCAAACGGCCGCGGGCTACCGTGCGCGGTTCTCATACCACTTCAGATTCGCGGTCGCCGAGCCGATGCAGGCGATATCGATGCGACCGTCGCCATTGAGATCGACGGCGGTGCAGGCGGAAGCGGCCATGCCGCCGTTGTCCAGAACCTGCCGCGTCCAGCGTTCGCCCTTCTTGTCGGCGGCGTAATAGAGATAGACGCCGCGGCCCTTGCCGCGAAAGCCGGCGATGACTTCGTCGTCGCCGTCGCCGTTGAGGTCCGCGGTCAAGATGGTATGGGCGCTGTCCAGCGAGCTATCGATGACCTGCCGCTGCCACACGTTTCGGCGTTCCCGATAGACCGCCACCTGGTGGCCGTGCCACGGCTCGATGGCCGCGATGTAGCGGGCCTTCCGCAGCCGCCCGACGGCCAGGTCGCTCGACCCGCTCTTCGGCCACGGCGCCGGGTCCCCTTGGGCGAGCTGGGTCTTGGTCCACTGCCCGTCCGGGCCCTGGCGGAACAGGTGGATGCCCTGAAAGCTCGCCGTCAGGATATCCTCCCGGCCGTCGCCGTCCCAATCGTAGATGTAGATCCCGTGCACGACTCCCTCGTTCTCCTCGGGCAGGTTCCTGCGGATCCAGGCTTCGGGCGAGTAGATCACCAGCGGCGTCCGGTCGCGATAGTCGGGGGGCGCGGCCCTGGCGCCGGCCAGCGGTGCATTGACCAGCACCTTCCGGCCGTTGCCGTGGATGTCAGCCCAGCGCAGCCGGTGCGAGGTGGGGATGCGGTCGATCTCGGTCGCTTTCCAGGTGTCGAGCTGCGCGCCCTGGTACTTTAGGAGCGACACGATTCCCACGCTGTTCCTGGCCTGGTTGGCGAACTCGTGCGCCAGAACGATTTCCGGGATGCCGTCTCCATCGATGTCGAAGGCAGCCAGGTTGATCATGCGGTTGAAATCACCCGCGATCACGTGGCGCTGCCAGCCGGGGTTCTGATACCAGACCAGCTCCTTCATGCCGCTGGCCAGCGCAATCAGATCGGGCTTGCCGTCCTTGTTCATGTCGGCGGCCACCACCTGGTAGCCGCCCTTGAGGTCCGCGGCGATGACGTGCTCGACAAAGACCGCCGGCTTGGGTCCGGCCGCCAGCGCCGCCGCCATGAGCAGAAGGGGAGAGCTTCGCATCCTTCAGTATAATTGAGGTTCCGATGACAAGGCTTTTTCTTTTCCCCCTGATGTGCGCGGCGGCGATGGCGCAGCCGCCGCACCTGGACAACATTCGCCAGCTCACCTCCGGCGGCCAGAACGCAGAGGCCTACTGGTCGACCGACGGCAGGCGCCTGATCTTCCAAACCACCCGGAAGCCCTACGACTGCGACCAGATCTTCATCATGAACGCGGATGGCTCGGACCAACATCTGGTCTCGACGGGCAAGGGCCGCACGACCTGCGGCTATTTCCTGAAGGACAACCGGCACATCGTCTACGCGTCCACGCATGAGGCCGGCGACGCCTGCCCGCCGCCTCCGGACCGCAGCAAAGGCTACCTCTGGGGCGTGTTCCCCGGCTACGACATCTATCTGGCCACCGACCGGGGCAAGATCCTCAAGAAGCTGACCTCGGCGCCCGGCTACGATGCCGAGGCGACGGTGAACTGGAAGACGGACCGCATTGTCTACACCTCGCTGGCCTCCGGCGATCTGGACCTGTGGACCATGAGGCCGGATGGCTCCCGGAAGAAGCGCATCACCACGGCAGCCGGCTACGATGGCGGCGCGGTATTCTCCCGCGACGGAAAGAAGCTGGTGTGGCGCGCCCATCACCCACGGACCCCGGAGAGCCTGGCCCGCTATCAGGGGCTGCTCAAAGAGAACCTGACCGCGCCGATGAAGATGGAGTTGATGGTGTCGGACGCCGACGGACGGAATCCGCGCGCCATCACCGATTTCAACTGCGCCAGCTTCGCCCCCACCTTCACGCCGGACGGCAAGCAGATCGTCTTCGCGTCGAACAAGCACAACTGCGACGGGCGCAGGTTCGAGCTATATCGGGTCAACCTGGACGGCACGGGCCTGGAGCAGATCACCGATCTGGGCGGGTTCACCTCCTTTCCCGAGTTTTCGCCGGACGGCAAGAAGCTGGTCTTCGTGTCCGATTGGAAGGCCAAGGAGCGCTACGAGTTCAACATCTTCACGGCGGACTGGAAATGAGCGCCGTTACTTCTTCTTGAGCGCCCGCGCGATGACGGCCTCGCGGTCGCCGTCCGTCCAGGTTTGCTGGATCTGCTGTTCGGTGAGTCCGGCCAGGCGCCCGATCAGCGTGTAGGGGCCGAGGGCGTGGCCCAGGCTGCGCCAGCGCGCCATCTCGGCCAGCGACTCCAGCGCGCGCTCGCGGATCAGATCCAGCACTGGCGCGGGGCGATCCTCGGTGAGACTGACCAGCGCCATCGCGGCCTTGTTGCGGTCGCTCCACAGGATGGAGTTCAGCATCTGGACAAACCAGGTGGGCGAGATCCGGATACCCAGGTCTGGATCGCGGGCGGCCAGCACGCCGATCGCGCCCAGCGCGCGCATGGCGTTGTTGCGCACGCTGTCGTTGGAGTCCTGAATCGCATATTGGAGGTCATCCACTACCTCGCGCTTGCGGGGCGCGTAGCCGATGATGTAGGCGGCCATGGCGCGGTGCTCGTCGTTCGAGGAGTTGCGCAACACCTCCCGGATGCGAGGCAGGTCCAACTCGGCGAACGCCACGAACCTCTCTTGAAACGCCCGTGCCGCCGGATCGGCCATCAGGGAGTGGCCGGCGCGCAGATCGTCGCCATTGTTCCCGCCGCGCACGGCGGCTTCGAGCGCCTGCATGAAACCGCCGTAAGCCTCCACCATCTCCTCGGGAAGCTGGTCGCTGCCGGCGGGCGGCTCGCGAAAATCGAAGTGCGGCGCGCCTTTCTCCTCGATGCCCACGAACAGGATGGTGTCGCCGGCTTCGCAGCACACCGCTTCCAGGTGCGCCCGGACCACGCCGGGCAGCGCCTCCAGGCGCTCTTCCACCTCCGCCTTGGAGGCCGGCAGCGGGTCCCCCTCCTTGACCCCGAGCGCCTTACGCACCTTTTCCAACGGGACCTTGCGCAAGCCGTAGTAGTCGATCAAGCCGATCCTGGGCGGCTGCGCCGGGGCCAGCAGGGGCGCGAGGAGAAACAAAGCGAACGCTTTCACAAGTTCCTTAGACGCACGTCGCGGCGATTTCGCTACCCCGGTCACGGCCGCAGCACGGTCTTGGCCAGACCGGCGTTGTTGGCGCTGTCCACGGCCCGGACCACGACTACGTGCTCACCCGGCGGGACGGCGTCGAGCTTCAGGAGAAACTTTTCCCGCTGGGAGTCGATGACCCCGTCCAGGGCGGCGGCGGGAATCCACGGGCCGGCGTCCAGGGAGTACTCGCATCGGCGCAGCGGCGATGCGGCATCCGCGGCTTCCACTTCAATCTCCACGGCTGCGCCGGAGCGCCGCACCGCCCCCACGGCGACGACCGGCGGCGTATTGTCGATCAGGACCGGGGAGCTGACCAGATCCGCTTCGCGGGCCACGCCGGGGGGGTTGGCTTCCCGATCCGAGGCGGTGACGCGGAACAGGTAGCGCCCGTCGGCCAGAGCGTCGGCGTCCACCGCGTACGTGTTCTCGCGGAAATTGGTCTTGAGCAGCTTCCACTGGCGCTCGTCTTCCCCGCGAAAATGGAGCGTGTAGACCAGGCGGTCTCCGTCCGGATCTTCGGCCTGCCAGGTGATCTGGATCTGCGCCGCGCCGGGGCGGGAGAGCGTCTGGGTGGGAGTGCCCGTGGAGGGGGCCACGCCGCCGTCGGCCGTATCGGTGACGGTCACCGAGAAGGCCCCGGTTCCGGTGGTGGCGGCGGCCGGCTTGGCCGCGCCTGCCATTCCGACAAATTGATGCAGCACGGTGATGCTCTTCACAGAGGGCGGATTGTTTTGCGGAAGGTAGGCCAGCGTGACGCTATCGAGCAGGGGCGAGCCCGAGAGCTCCACGTCCCACTGGATGAACCGGGCGTTCGGGCTGGTGACGATCCCCGGCGCCGTCAGCGGATCGGACCACTCGCTCCAGGTGCGGTCCGGGCGGAGCGAGTTGCCGGAACGCGTGCGGAACTTGAGACCGGTCCCTTCCGCGCGCCATTCCAGGCGGCCCCATCGCGCCACGGTTCCGGCGTCGTGCACCGGGGACTCGTACACGCCGCCCGATCCGGGCTGGTCGCCGATCCGGTAGATCTTGCCCAGGTTGCTGGTGGCCGCCAGCACGCTGCTTTCCTGCTGCAGGAGGCGGATGGCTTCGGACTCGTTGGTCTGGACCAGCAGGGTCAGCTTGCGGTCGGGAGTGAGGCGGTAGACGCGCCCGTTCTGGTCGGTGGAGAACAGGATCTGGCCGCCCTGCACGAGCATGTCGTAGGCATTCTCTTCCTTGGAGGACCATAGGGTCTCCACGGTGTTGTCGGGGTTTATGCGGTAGAGCGCGGATTTCTCGACGCCGCTCACGTCCACCACCGGCGGCGGCTGCGTGGCTGCCTGTGGGGCCGCGGCGGACTGCGGCGGTTTGGCCGAATCGGCGGGCGGCTTGACCTCGGCGCCCGCCTGAGCGTCGGCCGTCACCGTGATGGTGGTGGCCGGCGCGGTGACCGTCGCGCCCCCCCCCACGCCGCTCGCCGCCTGGGCCGCGCTCTGGCTGCGCCGGGCCACCGATCCGCCTAGCGCGGCTGCGTAGATCGAGCCGTCGGGCGCCGGTACGATGGCCCGGATCTCGGGAAGATTGGCGTCGTACAACACGAAGGCCTTGTCCTTGGCGCGGATGCGATAGAGGATGCCGTTGGGTTCGGACCCGGCCAGCAGGCGCCCCTGCGCGTCCAGCGCCAGGCTGGTGACATGCGACTGGCCGGTCTCGTAATAGACCTCGCCTTTGCCCTTGGCCCAGACACGGAGCACCTTGCCTTGATCGCCCGTGCCCAAGTAGAGGGCGCCATCCGGCGCGGCCGCCAGCGACCAGATGTACTTGACGCCCGGCGCGAAGTACTCCTCGGCCTGTCCGTTGGTGAGGCGATAGACCTTGCCATCCGGCGAAGAGGCTGCGTACAGCGCCCCTTTCGAGTCGAGCGCCAGCGCGAACACTTCCGGTTCCGGCGCCGTCCACAGCAGCGACGAACGTCCGGATGTTTCGATGCGAAAGACCCGCCCGCGGTGGCCGGTGGCCGCGTACAGCGTGCCGTCCGGAGCGCGCACGACGGCCCACACAGCCGGTTGATCGGATTGGAAAAGGCTGTCCAGGCGCGGAGCGATGGCCAGTTGGCCGTCGCGCGTCAGCGACACGCCCTGGAAGCGGCCCCGCGCGAAATCCTGGTAGTTGTTCATCTCCCAGGTGGCGGTGCCGGCGGCCCACAGGCTGGATGCCAGCCACAATCCCAGTATCGATCTCATTCTTTCACTTCCACGGTGACCGACTTCGAGCCCGTGATGGCGGCGCCGGATCCTTCGATCTCCAGCTCGGCCAGCTTCGAGCTGTAGCTGGGCGTCAGGGCCCGCGCCAGCAGCATGTGGAGCGACGGCGGCGGCGAGGGCAAATCCGCGCCCTGCAGTTGGTAGCTGGGCTCGGGCCGCCAGACGCGCACGTACATGCGGGTGTTGGTCTTCAAGTTGTTCACGGCCGCCACCATCTGCTGGGCGGACCGGGGCGGCGTCCCGATCACCGGGCGAAGCTCGGTCAGATTGCGCGTCATGGCATCCGACACCGTGAAGAATAGCGGGCCGGGAGTCAGCCCCGGGGGCGTGCGGAAACTGGCCCTGCGAACCAGTTCCTGGCCGTTCTCGCCGGCCAGCGAAATGTTCAGGTCGACGGTCTCGCCGGGCCGCACCACGGGCCGCGCGGAGTACACCTGATCGATCGACCATTGGCGCTTCTGATCGAAGGGCTCGATGCGCAGCGAGATTTCCTTGAGGCGCAGCGCGTCGAATCCGCCCTGCATGAGGTAGGCGAGCGGGATCGCGGTCATAGTCGCGGCCTGCATCGCGGCGCCGCTGTCGGCGGCGTACACATTGTCGAAGCGCACGGGCGCCGCGTGACCCGCAAAGGCAAATTCGCCGCGCACGGCGAAGGAGCCGGTCCCTACGGTGCGCTCCGTCGCGTCAATGGCCGAGTAAGCGATTATCTGAAGCAGGAACGGGGACAGGAAGCGTTCGTTGACCATCTCCATACGGTACGTGGCGCGGCCCACGGCGATGGAGACCGGGACCATCGCGGCGCGGCGGCCGAGCAATCCGCTGAGAGCGGTGCTGCGATCCTGGGAGATGGTTCCCATCATCTCCCGCGAGGCCGAGATCTTGAAGGATGTGGCCAGGGAGGGCAGCAGCGCCAGCACTTCGGCGCGGGCAAAAGGCAACTCGGTGGACCCGACCGCAAGGAGACGATGGCCGAAAGCATAGACGCGGTCGCCATCCACATGCGTGACCGTACCGTCGGCGCCGACGCTGAAGTCGCCCGTCACCAGGTGCACGCTGATCATGGACCCGGGCTGGATGGCTTTCGGGTCGCCGAGCTTGCCGCCGGTCGCCGATCCGGCCGAGACGCCCTGCACCGGCTCCAAGCCCAGGGCGCGCAGTTGCGGCGCGAAACGCTCGATGGTCTGGCGTGTGAATCCGCCGAAGGAGACTGGCGTCGAGATCTCGAGCAGGCGGCTGGCTCCGAAGATCGCCTCCATGGGCTTGGGCAAACCGGCCAGCAGATCCTGGTCCTGAAGCGAAACGCGCGCGCTGGGCGAAGCTTGCGCCGGCGCGGCGGCCAGCATCTCTCCGATCGGACGAATGCCGGCGATCGGCTCCTTGGAGAAAGGGAAGGCCATCGCCACCGCGCCCAGCAGCTTCCCGTCGATGTACACCGGGCTGCCGCTCATCCCTTGCAGGACACCGGTCTGCGCGATCGGCCCGCCGGACAGCCGCGCCAGGATCAGAGACTGCTTCGGCCCGACATTCTCCATCAGGCCCAGAATCTCGACCTGGAACTCTTCGATCCGGCCGCCCTGGAAGACCGTCTTGCCGGCGCCGCGCAGACCCGGCTTGACCTGGTCGAGCGGGAACAGCGCCGCGGCCCCGGCAAGTCCCAGACTCGCCAGCAGCAGCGCAAGGGTACGCATACTCCTATCTTAGCGCCCGGCGGCGCCTGAGCCGCGCCTGGATTCCCTGGCGCTAGTTAACTGACAAAGTGAGACACCGCTCCGTAAACCGTCGCGGCTCGGTAAACTCATACAAACGCGTACCGAGCCTTCCGAGCCGCGACGGTTACGGAGCGGTGGCCGCGCTAGTTCTTGGACACTACACTGGACTATACTGTTAGTAATGCAGTTGGTCGTCGAGGACTTCGAGCTGATGGCGCCGGTAATTCTTAACCCTTCCGGCGGACCGATGACGGACGAAGCGTTCGTGGAGTTCTGCCGCAGCTACGAGGACTGCCAGGTCGAGTCGACCGCCGGCGGGGAGATCATCATCATGCCGCCGAATTACTCGCGGACGAGTATCCGTAACAGCGCGATCACGGGCGAGCTTTACGCTTGGGCCCGCGCGGATGGCCGGGGCGAGGTGCTGGATTCCAGCGGCGGATTCCGGCTGCCCAACGGCGCCCGGCGGGCGGCGGACGCGGCCTGGGTGCGAAAGGACCGGATCGCGGCCTTGCCCGCCGAGCAGCGCAGGAGGTTCTTCCCCCTGTGCCCCGACTTCGTCATCGAGCTTCGCTCTCCGACCGACCGGTTGAATCCCCTCCGCTCAAAGATGAACGAGTACATCTCCAACGGCGCGGAACTGGGTTGGCTGATCGACCCCGAAGAACGCGCCGTCTGGATCTACCGTCCAGGTCGCGACCCGGAGCGTCTCGACAGGCCCGAGCGAGTAGCGGGCGAAGGGCCCGTCGCGGGCTTTGTGCTCGAGCTCGCGAGCATCTGGGCCTGAGTCGCGAGCGGATGCAGCAACACGCGTACACGGGCCAGACATCTGCCGGCTTCAGGGGTCAGTTTTCAGCGATCAGCCCTCGGCTAACGCTGTTGACTGGTCAGCCTTCACGCTAATCCTCGCTGTTGAAGATGCCGCCGAGCGCTCCCAGCGGGCCGTGCTCTTCGCCGCCCACGCGCGTGGGGGCCAGCTCGCGGCGCAGCCGGGCCAGGGTCAGGCTCTGGACGATCACCCGTCCCGGCCCGGTCAGAGTGGCCAGGAACAGGCCTTCTCCGCCGAACAGGGCGGTCTTAATGCCGCCGGCCAGTTGGATGTCGTAGTCCACCGACTCGTCAAAGGCCACGATGCAGCCGGTGTCCACTTGCAGCACTTCGCCCGGGGCCAGCGTGAACTCCACGAAGTCGCCGCCGCCGTGGATGAAGACGGCGCCCGGCCCGGTGAGCTTTTCCAGGATAAAGCCCTCTCCGCCGAAGAATCCCGCACCCAGTTTCTTGACCAGCGCCACGTTGAGCTGCACCGTACTCTGCGCCACCACGAAGCTGTCGCGCTGCGCCAGCACGCTCTGCCCCGCGGCCAGGTCGAACACCTGGATGCGTCCCGGATAACTGCCGGCGAAGCCCACCTCGCCGTTGCCGCTGGACCGGAAGTAGGTCAGGAACAGCGATTCGCCCATCACTTTCCGCTTGAGCGCGCCCCAGATCTTCTGGCTCAGGGTGTCGCCGGTCATGCGAGACTCCCACGACACGTTCGCGGTCTTATAGACCATCTTGCCCGCCTCCGCGTAGATCTCCTGACCGGGCTTGAGACGAATCCTGGCCACCTGCAGGTTGTCGCCCTGCACGGTGTAGTCGAGAGGCTCCACCGGGACCGCCGTGGCCGTGCCGCCTCCGCTTCCCATCGCGCGGCCGCAGCCGGGACAGAACCGGGCGTCGTCGGCCGTCCGGGAACCGCAGTTCGTACAGAATGCCATAGTGTGAACTCTCTCCGTTTTTCTATCTTACCTGGGAAACGAAACCGCCTCCTCCGGTGTTCCAACAGAGTGGAGGGCTACAATAGAGTTTGGGCCTCATGTCCCGCATCCCCTGGATTGTTTTCCTTGCCTTCGCCACCCCCTTAAGCCATGCCCGCCTGGAGCGTGCGATTTGCGGCACGCATCGCGACACCTGGAAGGAGGAGCTGCACCTGCACCGCCAGGCGCGTCAGAAGCTGGCCGGCCGCGCCGCCGCCGTTTCACGCCCGGCCCGCGCCGACATCGGCAACATCGCCATCCTGGAGGACTCCGACGGCGTGGTTGCCCGGCGCAACGAATTCAACCTGGACCTGAAGAGCATCCGCTTCACTCCCTCGGACCCGGCCGCGTCGCGCTACCGCTTCGCCGCCGCCGGCGACACCTTCGATCAAGCCGCCGCGGCCGCGGGCCAGCCCCTCGATCTAAACGACGACGATTCCCGCCTCCGCCCGCTGCCGTTTTCCTTCTCCTTCTTCGGAAAAACCTACCAGGAGGTATTCGTCAACTCGGACGGCAACTTGACCTTCACGTCCGGCGACAGCGCCAGCAGTGAACGGTCGCTGGGCCGGATCGTGGCCGGCCCCCCCCGCATCGCCCCGCTGTTCATGGATCTGGACCCCTCCCGCGCGCGCGACTCGGTCCGCGTGCTGGCCGAAGCGGGACGCTTCGTGGTGACCTGGATCGGCGTGCCGGAGTATCAGGACTTCGGCTTGGGCGCGCCTCAGACCATGCAGGTCCGGCTCTATCCGGATGGACGTATCGAATTGGCGTACAACGGCGTCAACACGTCCGGCGCGGTTGTGGGAATCGCGCCCGGCAGCCTGATGGGATCGACCAGCGTCCTGTCGTTCCTGGCCGGCGGCGCGCAGGAGTTCTCCGCCGCCGTCCTGGAGCGCTTTGGCGGCTCCGAGGAGATCGACGTGGCCACGGCGGCGCAGAAGTTCTACGAAACGCACGACGATTCCTACGACTATCTGGTCTTCTTTAACAACCTGGGGCTGGGGGCGCTGTCCGGAGCCGTGGCGTTCGAATCCACGGTGCGCAACTCCCGCGGCGGCTACGGCGATCCGCCCGTCGACGTGGGGCGCGAGTACGGCTCTCCCAGCCGGCTCCAGGCCGTCATGAACATGGGCCACCTGGGCCAATATCCGCTCGATCCCAACGCGTTCGTGCCGGCGCGGCGCCTCTCGCGCGATACGACGCTGACCATCATCGGCCACGAGGCGGGCCACCTTTTCCTGGCGTATGCGAGCATCCGCGATCCCGCCAATCCGCGCGCCCGCCCGATGCTGGGGTTCCAGAACGCGCATTGGGCGTTCACGTTCAATTCCGAGGCCTCGCTGCTGGAAGGCAATCGCATCCGGGACAATGGTCCCGGGACCACGCCGCGCTTCTCCACGGTCGCGGCCGCCGAAGGCTACGCCCCGCTCGATCAGTACCTGATGGGATTCCGCGCCCCGGAGGAGGTGCCGCCGACGTTCCTGGTCGCCGGAGCCGGCGCGTCGTTCGCATTCCGCCAGCCCCAGCCGGGCGTCGATTTCGACGGCGAGCGCCAGGACATTCGTGTCGAGCAGGTCATCGAGGCGGAAGGACGGCGCACGCCCGATTCCACGGTCTCCCAGCGCCGTTACCGCTTCGCGTTCCTTTTGGTGGTGCGTCAGGGCAGCCAGCCGTCGCAAGCCGATCTGGACCAGATTGAAACCTACCGCCGCGAGTTCGAAGCCTTCTACCGGCGCGCCTCCAGCGACCGCGCCGCCGCCGATACCGCGCTGCGGCTGGCCCTGCGGATGTCGGTGTTCCCGGCCGCTGGAGTGGTCGCTGGGCGCAGCGCGCAAGCCACCCTGTCGCTGCAACGGCCCGCCTCCGCGCCGGTCAGCGTCGCGCTCAGCTCGCGCAACGGCCTGGTTTCGGCGCCGGGCTCGGTGACGATTCCCGGGGGGCAGTCCAGCGCGAGTTTTTCGATCACCGGCGTGCGCGGCGGCGTGGATGAGATCAGCGCCGTCCCCGCCGACACTCGCTACGACTCGGCCTCCGCGCGCATTCAGGTCGCGCCGGACCTGCAAGCGCTGTCCCTGACGCTCGAATCCGGCGGAGGACAGCGGCCGGCCGGCGACGGCCCTCTCCCGGACCCGGTCGTGCTGCGCGTCACCGACGTCAACCGGCTTCCTTACCCGGGCGTCCGCGTGCAAGCGGTGACCGTGCCGATGGGGAGCGTCGAACCGGCGCTGGCCGCTTCGGATGCCGAGGGCCGCGTGAGCTTTCGCTGGACGCCGGGCGCGAACCCGGACAACTTCCTCCGCGTGTTCCTCGAAGGTGCGCCTCAATCGGCGGTGAACGTCGCTTCGCTCAACTCCCGGATTCTCGGCGAGGCGATCAATGCCGCCTCCTACACGCCCGTGCTCGCGCCGGGCATGCTGGCGACCCTGTTTGGAACCAATCTGACGGGCGGCGTCCCGGCCACCGCCGATTTTCCGTGGCCTCCGTCGCTGGGGGGAGTCGAGATCACGCTGGGGGGCCAGCCCGCCTCGATTCTCTACGTCAGCGACACCCAGATCAACTTTCTGACTCCCGATGTGGCCCCCGCCGCCCAGGCGCCGTTGGTGATCAACACCGCCTCCTCCGCCTCACGGACGGCGATGGTCCGGATCGCCCCGGTTTCGCCGGGCATTTTTTACAACGCGGCCAGCGGTTTCGGAGCGATTCTGAACGCCGGCACGGCGGAGACGACCAGCGCGAGTCCCGCTCCGCGCGGCGGCTTCGTCGAAATCTACTGCACGGGTCTGGGCGCGCTGAAGGATCGCGAAACGGCGCTGGCGCCGGCGGTGACCATCGGCGGCGCGCCCGCCCAAGTGGTCTACAGCGGCCTGGCCTCCGGCTACACGGGCCTCTATCAGGTCAACGTGCAAGTTCCCGCCGATGCTCCAAGCGGGCCTCAGGTGCTGACGCTCGAAATCGG
>JACOSH010000196.1 GCA_016178945.1 Acidobacteriota bacterium | reverse complement strand
GGCTTGCCCGTGAAGTCCATCTCCCGCGTGTGGGGCCGGCCCAAAGCCAGCTCGGCTCCTGGTGAGCCGACGCGCAGCACCAGCAGATCCCTGGTCACGCCGCAGCACATGTTTCCGCGGACCAGGAAGGCGACGCCGCCGAACATCCGCCGTTCCGCCACGCCCTTCCCTCGAGAGAGCGCGCTTCGAACCCGGTCCGCCAGTCTCTCGTCGAAGGGCATCAGGCTGACTGCCTCTGTTGGAGGAATTCCGGTAGTTCGTCGGCGCTCGGCGCTGGAATTGTAAGACGCATGCCACGCTCCGGCGCGCGGGCGATGAGTACCCGGCGATCGTTCCGGTCAAGTGCGATCAGCCCGCCGGAGTCGAACGCGATGCCGCTCAAGGGGAGGAGCGCGTCGGCCCACGCGCGCTCCTTTTTCGTGAGTGGGCCACCCGTTTGCTGAAGCGCGTCTTCCATCATCTCCTTCCACCCGGCGGCACCGAAAAGAGCAACTCCGGCGGCGTGTTTCACGAAGGCAGAAACGCTCGCTGCCTGCCCCGCTGCGACAAGTGCACGGATTCCTTCGACCTGATTGTCCTGAAGCGTGACGGTGACCTTGGTTGTTGCCATACCAAAAACCATAACGCGTAAGGGGTCCATTTTCAAAGCGGGCCCAAGCCTCAGCGCTCTTGGACGGCTCTGCTCCGGAAGAGTTCAGTTCACTCTGGGTCCGTCACGGGTGTTCGAACCAGCACGTTGAAGAAGTTGAAGGGGATAAGAAACCAGCGAGCAGACTTGGCTCCCCGGCATGGATTCGAACCACGAACTTGACAGGATTTTGAAGGCTCACAACTTATTGATTCTACAAAGTCGTCGAACCAAGCCGGCCTTTTCCGCCGCACGACCCCTACGATTCCAAACGGTGTGAGCAATGTTTGAGCAAACCAGTGTTAACGGGCACCGTTCCCGTATGCTGCGCGACGTGCGGTCAACAACCGCTATGCCGCCTCGCTCAGGCGCATCTTGCCGCCGTTCTCCTCGATCGCGCGCCTGACGATCTTTCGTATCTCCGCCAGAAAAGCAACCGAAGGCGAGGTCATCACGGCATCCGGCAGCGGCGCCGCCGCGTCATAGATTCCGTGAATGGCCACAGCCCGACGGCGCGTTGAGCCGGGTCCGCGGAATTCATCGTAGGCAACACGCCACTCCGCAAGATGCGCTTCAACGAGACGCTTCACCGCGAGGTCGTGCAGGGCGGTATCCACCTTCTGCCGGATATGGGCTATGGCGGCCTGCTCCTCCTGCTCATCCAGGGGCTTGCGAGACCAGCTGATGGGTGTGTTGAGGAAGCGTGAAATGGATTCTCGCAGTTGCATCACAAGGTCGGCGACAGGCCGGAGAGTGTCGTACTCATCACCAAGCTCACCGGCGATCCGGCGATTCAGGGCTTTCACACGCGCCCAGTGCTCCTTGCTGAACCCTTCGTAACTGCCCATGCCGAGCTTGGCGAGCCACGGCCCCTGGAACTTTGTGACAGCCTCCTGCACGGCAAAGCCGAGACCCGTCGGATCGTATTCAGGGAGAGCATCGACTGGCACCGGAGGCGCAATTGCGTTCTCGAAGAACCGGACAAGGTCCGTCATCTGATCCTTCATGTACGTTGCGGCCCCCGACCGGAGCTTCGCGAGCTGACGGTCCACGCCGCCGAGCATGAAACACCGCTTGTCCATGCTGTGCTCGATCGCTTTGACGACGGAGATACCCAGAACGTCACGGAGGTTCGACAGGGCGTTCAACACAGACGCCATGACATGCGCACGCTTCTCGGCGAACGTGGGCAGATTCTGTCCTTTGATCTGGTCGAAGTGAGTGAAGGCGATCGCGAGCTTGTCGTGATGGCCGCTCGAAGCTACAGCGCGCAGCACGGATAGGGGCGCTGCCTGCATCGGCTGCTGTGCATTGTCCACTAGGAGGATGACATCTACCTGGCTGAAGCGTCGCGTCACGTGCGACGTGACGCTGGCGGATGAATTGGGTGTATGCCCAAGACCCTGGCCATCTATCAACGCTACTTTCGGCTCCCCGTCGATGAAGCCCGCAAAAAGCGGGCCGCGCACGCGTATGCCATCGACCAGAGGGGTCAGCAGCCGTCCGAACTGTGGCCAGTAATTGCTTGAGAACCAGCGGATATGCCGAATGAATTCGCCCCGGTCCTTCGACTCGAAGTGCCAGAGTTCCGGCCAGCCGGAGGGTCGGCGCACTAGATCTCCCGCCTCGACGAAATCGAACCGTGTACGCACGTCTTCGAGAATGTCCTGAACCAGCTCCTGGAAGCCATCATCCCGCGTCAGCCGCGCCTCGAAGTTCTCCTCGATCAGTTCCTGTGCGGCTTCGCGGTCAGGCCCGGAGGCTCTCGGGTCCAGGCCCACTTCGTCCGCAAGGCTGGTGGCAACAGCCTCAGCCAGCTTCTTGATGCGGTCGAGATAGGCCTCAAGCCTAGACCGGTTCGCTGCGCGTTCCTCGTCTGTCAGCGACCCCTCGTCGTCGAAAACCTGTGGCTCATCGGCGTCATCAAAGGACATTTCGTCTTGCGCGCCGTGACCGTCCGTGCGCCAGCTTCCCAGCAGGTAGCTGAGGCGGAACTTCTGGTCCCGGTGATTGAGGAAGCGATCCGCGACCTTGTCTATCGGCGCCTTTTCAAACACAGCCAGCGCGGCATCCGTGACGCATTCCTCGATACTGGCTTGCGTCTGAAACTCCGTGAAAAAGGTTACCGCCGCTTCAAAACCGCCGCCCGCCTGGATTACTTCGATATCGGCAATGGTGGTTTTTGCGGGCGCGGTGGAGGGAAAGCGGTCCTCGTCGGGATCGGAGCCGATCAGTTGGCGCAGCAGGGATGTCTTTCCAGCACCGGTCGTTCCGACGAATAATACGCGCGAGTATCCGTCGTCCTTCGCGTTAGGCAGGCGGATGTGAGACTCCCTTAGGGCTTCTGGATCATCTCTCCCGGCCTGAATCTCATCGTAGAAAGCTTCAACGACTGGTTTCGAGAAGCGAAGCTCGGCTTCCTTGCGCTTGGAGGCGTTCCACCAAGATTGATCCCCCAGGATCACGTTCATTTCAGCGACCATCCCATCGGCTTCGGCCTCGTCGGACGTTCCGAGCCCCCGCCGCATCTTTAATCCGGGGCGGCCCTTTGAGTCGTTGCGAAGCGGATGACGGAAGCCGATCGACCAGCCGGGGCGATTGGACCGCGTTTTACTGGCGGTGTAGGTATCTTTGCTCATATCGCCGCGCAATTCGTTGTTCCCTGTTGTTCCATAACTCAATCTTAACCCGGTTCAGGGCTGTTGTCAACAGTTTTGCCACAACACGGAACAACGCAAAAACCATGACTATACATCTACGCATACAGTTCACATAAAATGGGAACTTCAAGTGTTATAATATAGCCATGAGAGGCAAGGAGGATTCGCTACCGGCATCCCGCGCACGGCTTGCGGCCGTGCTCCGCTCCACCAAAGAGGTGGTGTCAGTTGCCGCCGTCTCGCAAACTCTAGGCATGGACCGGCGCCGCGCGGCAAAATTGCTGTCCCGATGGCTCCAGCAAGGATGGCTCCGGCGTGTTGGCCACGGGCTCTATGTCCCCGTGCCGCTGGACCTGGCCGGAACCGAACAGGTCATGTCCGATCCCTGGGTGCTCGTTCCATCGCTTTTCGGGAACTGCTACATCGGCGGCTGGACGGCCGCCCACCACTGGGATCTCACCGAACAGCTTTTCAACGAAACAGTCGTCTTTACCACGCGCCGCATGTCGCAGAAGCGCGTCACCGCGCAGGGTGCGATCTTCGTTCTCCATACCGTTCCCGCCAAACGCCTCTTCGGCCTCAAAACGCTCTGGCGTGGATCGACAAAAGTGGCCGTCTCCGATGCTCCCCGCACGCTGGTCGATATGCTCGCCACACCGGAAACCGGCGGCGGCATCGACCATATGGCCGACTGCCTTCGCTCCTATCTCGGCAGCAAGGACGCCAACCGCGATCTCCTGATCCGCTATGCGGAGCAGTTCGACAATGGCGCTGTTTTCAAGCGTCTCGGATTTCTTGCGGAAACACAGCTTGACGACGGGAAACTTGCGGCCTTGTGCCGCACCCGGCTGACGCAGGGCTACGCCCGGCTTGACCCCGCCGTAAATTCTCCCAGGCTCATCACCGCCTGGCGCCTCTGGGTGCCCGAGCGCTGGAAAGGCCGCGCCGCATGATAGACCGCCGCGAAATACTCGAAGCCGCGTCATCTTTTTCACTGCAGCCCAACATTGTCGAGAAGGACTACGTTCTCGGCTGGATACTGGCCGGCATCGACGCGCACGAAGAGCTATCCGAGAACTGGGTCTTTAAGGGCGGAACCTGTCTCAAGAAGTGCTACTTCGAGACGTACCGGTTTTCAGAAGACCTCGATCTCACTTTACGCGACGGGAGCCACATCGACGAGGAATTCCTGCGGCCCGTATTTGAGGAAGTCGTCGGCTGGGTCTCCGAGCAATCCGGCCTCACCATCCCCGCCGATCAGATTGAATTCGATGTCTACGAAAACCCCCGAGGCCGCCCGAGCTGCCAGGGCAAGATTGCATATCGAGGCCCCGTCTCCCCGACCTCCGGGGGATGGCCGAAGATCAAGCTCGACCTGACAGCGGATGAGCGGCTGGTTCTGCCCTCGGTCCGCCGCGAGGTATTCCATCCCTACACCGACCGGCCGGAAGGAGGGATTTGGGCCAATTGCTACGCCTACGAGGAAGCCTTCGGGCAGAAGTTGCGGGCGCTCGGCGAGCGGACGCGGCCCCGCGACCTCTACGACGTGGTGAACCTCTATCGTCACACGGACAGCCGCCCTAAAGCCTCCGTGCTTCTCAACGTGCTGCGGCAGAAGTGCGATTACAAGGCAATCCCGCTCCCCACCTTCGCCAGCCTGACGTCTCATCGTGAAGCGCTGGAGGCCATGTGGTCCGACATGCTGGCGCACCAGCTCCCCGTGCTTCCGCCGCTGCACGACTTCTGGGACGCGCTGCCCGAAATCTTCAACTGGATCATGAGCGGTGCGGAAATCCCGCAACGCGCTCTCATCCAGCACGGCGCCGGCGAAATCGCCGTCCGCACGCGCGTCCTGCCGATGGGTGTTCCCATACGCTCCCGCTCAACGCTGGAAATTATCCGCTTTGCCGCGGCGAACCATCTCTGCGTCGATCTCGCCTATGAAGGTAGCGTGCAACGCATCGAGCCCTATTCGCTGTACCAGACCGCCGAGGGCAATTTCGTGTTGCGTGCCATTCGCAACGATTCAGGAGACAATCGTTCTTATCGCGTTGACAAGATGCAGGGCGCGACCGTCACGTCCCAAGTCTTTACGCCACGGTATGCCGTCGAACTGACCTCGACGGGTCCGCTCACAGTCGCACCATCCACCGCCGCGCCGCGGCTTCCGAGCATGCCGCGTATCGCGAGAACAAGCCGCACAGCGCGGACACGGCGGCAGGAGCCGACGTACATCTACCGTTGCACCATTTGCAAGAAGACGTTTAACAGAAGCACGATGGATGGCACGCTGAACCCCCACAAGCACCCACGGGGCTACGAATGCCCTGGGCGGGTCGGGATCTACGTGCGCACGAAGTATTAGAGAGGATTCGAGTCCAAGGGTAAAGAGTTGTCCGACCTGAACCAACGCCGAAAAGCGCAAGGTGCGCCGCCTGTGTCTGCGAGTCGAGGTCGTGCCGCGTCGCGTTCCTGATTCAAATGTCGAATCCATGCTCAACGCGCAGGTATAACAGCATCAATGAGGTCGGTCGGACGGCTTGGAGGCGTCGGTACAGAATTCGTACAAGGGCGAGACGGTTGTCGCGTAAGTTCTTGAATACAATAAATGGCTCCCCGGCATGGATTCGAACCACGATTCACGGCTCCAAAGGCCGCTGTCCTACCATTAGACGACCGGGGAAGAGAGGGCGGGACTACTTTCAGTGTAGCAATTCCCGGAGCTCGCAGGCGTACGCTTTCGGTCGTACGTAAGCCGGGCCAGGAGGGATCGGGCCTCGGGGCTCACCCCGATTGACCGCGCCCCGGGGCGAGCCCATACTGATCCCAGACCTGCCGGCATGCGAGTTTCTCCCCTCAGCCTCGCCTGGGCGCTGACGTTTCTGGCCGGCGCGCCGGCGCCGGCGCAGCCGCCCGCCATCGGCAATTGCGCCATCCTGCCCGCCAACAACATCTGGAACGCGCCCGTCGACCGGCTCCCGGTGGCCGCGAATTCGGCCACCTATATCAATACCATCGGCGTCAACGCAATCACTCACGCGGACTTCGGCTCGGGGACCTGGAATGGCGGACCCATCGGCATCCCCTTTGTCAGCGTGCCGGGCACGCAAACGAGGTTTCCGGCGACCTTCCTGTATGCGAGCGAGAGCGACCCCGGACCCTACGCCGTGCCTCTCAACGCGCCGATCGAGGGAGGCAGCCAGAGCTCCGGCGACCGGCATGCGATCGCCCTGGACATGGACAACTGCATCCTCTACGAGCTCTACCGGGCCTTTCCGCAGACGGCAAGCTGGCAGGCCGACTCGGGTGCGATCTTCAACCTCGCCTCCAACGCGCTGCGTCCCGCCACGTGGACCTCGGCCGACGCCGCCGGGCTTCCGATTCTGCCGGGCCTGGTCCGCTACGACGAGGTCGCGGCCGGAGAAATCCGCCACGCCATCCGCTTCACCGCGCCCCAGACGCGACGCGCCTATGTCTGGCCCGCCCGCCACTACGCCTCCAGCCTGACTGGCACGCAGTACCCGCCGATGGGCCAGCGCTTCCGGCTGCGCGCAGGCTTTGACGTCTCGACCTTCACAGCCGACGTTCAGGTGATCCTGAAAGCCCTCAAGAAGTACGGGATGATCCTGGCCGACAACGGCTCGGCCTGGTATCTGTCGGGCGCTCCCGATCCTCGCTGGAACGACTCGAATCTGAGCACGCTGCGCCGCGTGCTGGGCTCGGACTTTGAGGCGGTGGACGCGGCTTCCCTGATGATCGACCCGAACTCCGGCCAGGCGGCCTCGCAGTCCACCTGCGATCTGAACGGGGACGGCGCGGTGACGGTGGTGGACGTTCAGCTTTCGGTCAACGCTGCGCTCGGCCTGATCCCCTGCGGGGCGGGAGACCTGGACGGCAACGGACGATGCGATGTCGTGGACGTGCAGCGCATTGTTACAGCCGCGCTGGGCGGCGCCTGCCGGATCGGGCCGTAGGGCCAGTCTTGTGGAAATGCCGACTTGATCACCCGCCTCCAGCGCGCGTCATGAGAGTCAGATTCCAGGCTGACGCCGATCTGGATGCTCGAATCGTCGCTGACTTGGGCCGCTCCGTAGCCCGCGGCAGAATGCGCTCTCCCCACTGGCGCTTGACAGTGGCCGGGGAAGTCCCGGTAGTAGCGCAGCTCCGGGGTGCGGGCAGCCTACGGGTCGATGGCGTCGAACTCGGTTAGGGCGGTGTGGAGATCGGTAATGTCGCGGCCGGGATCGATGGCGACGGTGATGGCGGCGAAGTCCACCGGCTCAACGCCATCGCCGCGCTGGCGGGCGTCGTCGACCAGGATGCGGCGCATGATGTTGGCGGCGGCGCCGGCGCCCAAGCGGGACGATTCTCGAACATCATCCCCGCGCCCCGTCAGGAAACGAAGCCGCGCTCGGGACGTAGTCAAAAGCGCGTCCTCGAGTGTCCCCTACCGTTCCCGTTCCCGCGCCATGCGCTCACGGAGAATTTCGTTGATCCGGCTCAGGTGGCCGTGGCCCTTCGATTTGAGCCAATCCAGAACCTCATTATCGATTCGGAACGAAATCTGGGTCTTGAGTG
>JACOSH010000149.1 GCA_016178945.1 Acidobacteriota bacterium | reverse complement strand
CCGTACCAGCTCCAGGTGGAAATAGTCGACCATGGTCGACGAGGCGCAGATGAACTTTTGCCGGAAGGTCTCGCGCGCCGCGTCGATCGGCTCGCGCAGAGCGCCATAGAGCTTGTGCGCGCCGCGGCCGGCCTCCACCTGATCGCCGTGATACAGCCGCATCTCGGCCACGTGCACACGGGCAAAGCGGCGCGCCAGCAGGTGCAGATCCTGCTCTTCCCGGCTGAGCGAGGACCACTCCGGCGGCTGGACGCTCCAACCGGCCCCCGGGCGTCGGACGCCCGCACCGTCGATCTGGATGAGGTTGCCCGCGGACGGAGCCGGGGCGGCCGTTTCCGGAACCAGCGCCTCGGCCGCGGAGGCGGCAATCTGCGAGAGCAGCTCCAGCAGGCCCACCTCCACCGCCTCCTCGCCCGGCGCCGCGTAGAGAATCGCCGCCGCCTCGTTTCGCACCAGGATCGGGAACAGGCAGACTTTCTCGCTGGGCGCATGGTGGAACACGTCGCAGACCGCCTGGGACAACTCGGCCGGGGTGGCCGCCGTAATCACCGGATCCCTGCCGCCGGCCGCTTGGGCGAACGCGCGCGCATCCTCCAGCGGCAAGTCCATCGCGTCGAACAGGGACAGGGCCGGTTCCGATTCCACGCCTCGGACGCAGAGTCCTTGCAAAAACAGCCCGTGGACGCCAAACACCGCCGCGCGGGGACAGAAAGCCGAGGAGGCGTCCAGGAGCCAGCGGGCCACTTCTTCGACGCTGGACACGGCACGCAACCGGCGCACGGTCTGGTTGAGCTCCTCGCCCAGCCGCCGCCGTTCGGCGCGCTGCGCTCCGGCCACCGCCCGGTCGACTTCGTCGGCGACTTGTTCGGCCAACTGCCGGGTGAGGTGTCCGAACTGGTCGTCCAGCAACTGGTCGACGCGCTCCTGAAACTGCCCCAGCAGTTGCTGTCCCAGGCTCGCCACCTGCCCCTGCCAGGTGCCGAGAAGCTGCTCGCGGACCGCCAATTTCTGGCCGGCGAGAATCTGATCCCATTCCACGCAGGCTTCTATTTCGTTCGGCACCCGTCTCCAGTGTACCAGAGCTACCCTGGCGTGCTGATAAGATCGGCACATGGAGCCATTTCTTGCAGGCAAGACCGCGGTCGTGACCGGCGGAACGCGTGGGATCGGACGGGCGGTGGTGGAAGCCCTGCTGGGCTCGGGCGCCCAGGTCGCCTTCTGCGGGCGAACGCCGGAGGCGGTCGAGCGCGCCGCGGGCGAGCTATCCGGTCTTGGCCCGGTCCTGGGCCAGGCCGCCGATGTTTCGAAATGGGACCAGGTGGAGACCCTCTTTGCCGCTGTCGCCGAGCGTTTTGGCGGCCTGGACATTCTGGTGAACAACGCCGGGATCGGGATCTTTCGCGGCGTCAGAGAGATGGAGCCGGAGGAGTGGCGCCGGGTGATCGATCTGAACCTGACTGGCGTCTACTACTGCTGCCACCTGGCCCTGCCCCTCCTCGAACGCCGGGGCGGGGGCTATATCGTTCAAATCAGCAGCCTTGCCGGTACGAACGCCTTCACCGGCGGGGCCGCCTACAACGCGTCAAAATTTGGTCTCAACGGATTCAGCGAAGCCATCATGCAGGACCTGCGGTACGACAACGTGAGGGTCAGCTACATCATGCCCGGCAGCGTCAACACCGGCTTCAGTCCCGGCGGCGAGCGCGCCGATTGGAAGATCGCGCCGGAGGACGTCGCCCAAGTTGTGCTGGATCTGCTGCGGATGCCCGCACGCACGCTGGTAAGCCGTGTGGAGATGCGGCCCTCCAAACCCAAGAAGTAGGTCCGCGCTGTACGGGAAAGGGCGTTTCCGGTCGATATGGGATAGTGGCACTGGAACGCGCCATGCTCAAGACCAACAAGACATTGGATCCCACGCTGACGGGCCGGGATGCGGAACACCTGGAGGCGAACCTTCGGCGCAAGATTGTCGGGCAGGACGAGGCCATCGACCCGATTGTTCACATTTATCAAACCCACCTGGCGGGGATGTCTCCGCAAGGACGTCCCATCGGCAATTTCCTGTTTCTGGGTCCTACCGGATCGGGCAAGACGCGGCTGGTGGAAGCCACCGCGGAAGTGCTGGTGGGCGAGGCCCGCGCCGTCATCAAGATCGATTGCGCCGAGTTCCAGCACAGCCATGAGATCGCCAAGCTGATCGGGTCGCCTCCCGGATACCTGGGGCACCGGGAAACCCATCCGCTGCTGAGCCAGGAAGCGCTCAACCAACACCAGACCGACAAGGTGAAGATCAGTTTCGTGCTCTTCGACGAAATCGAAAAGGCCAGCGACGCCGTGTGGAATCTGCTGCTGGGCATTCTGGACAAAGCCACCTTGACGCTGGGCGACAACCGCCGCGTCGATTTCTCCCGCTCCCTCATCTTCATGACCAGCAACTTGGGCGCGGCGGAAATGAGCGCGATTCTGCGGCCCCCGCTCGGCTTCGCCGCCGGCGCGACGGCCGGGCCGGACGAAACCCTCGGCGGGAAGGTCTCCCGTGCCGGCGTGGAGGCCGCGCGGCGGAAGTTCACGCCTGAATTCATGAACCGCATCGACAAGGTGGTGGTGTTCCGGCCGCTGGGGGAGCCGGAGCTGCGCAAGATCCTGGATCTGGAATTGGGGCTCGTGCAGCAGCGCATCTTTCAGTCGTCCGCCGGCGCTCCCTTCGTCTTCTCGCTGACCGGCGATGCCAAGAGCCTTCTGCTGCGGGAAGGGACAGACCTCAACTACGGCGCGCGCCACCTGAAACGGGCCATCGAGCGCTGGCTGGTGCACCCGCTGTCGAACCTGATGGCCACCGAGCAAGTCCACTCGGGCGACGTGATTCGGGTTGGCTACGACGCTGAGGCTAACCGCATGACCTTCCACACGGAAGCGGAGAACCTGCCCCCCTACGCCCTGGCCGAGCTGGCGGGCGGCCTGCCCATCCCGCCGCCGGCCCGCGCGGCTTTCGTCGCCGAGGTCGAGCGCCCGCGCAACTTCGGCGCTCGGACGACCCGGAGAGGCTGAGTCCTTCTGGTAGAATGCACCTTGAGTGCCCTTGCCCATCGAAAAGCAAGATCCCCGGCTCATGCGCGAGATGTTCGGAACCATCGCGCCGCGCTATGACTTGATCACCCGCTTGTTCTCGTATGGGATGGATGGGTGGTGGAAGCGCACCGGCGTGGATCTGGCCTCTCTCCCCGAACAGGCGGTGGTGCTCGACCTGGCTTGCGGCACCGGAGATTTCTCGAAGCTGGTCGCCCGGCGCCGCCCTCGAGCGATCGCAGTGGCCGCCGATCTGACCCATCCCATGCTTCGCCTGGCCCGCGCCGGCGGCGTCGAGCAAGCCGTCTGCGCCGATGCCATGCGTCTGCCTTTCCCCGAGAGGTCCTTCGACTGCGTCTTCGTCGGCTACGGTCTGCGAAACTTCCCCCGACTGGACGCGGCGGTTCGCGAGATTGAGCGGGTCACCAAGCCGGGCGGTGTGCTGGTGAGCCTGGATTTCTTCCTCCCGCGCAGCCCAATTCTGCGACGGTTTTACTTGAGCTACTTGTGGCTGCAGGGCGCCTTCTGGGGCTTGCTCCTCCACGGGCGCCCGCGCATCTACACCTACATCCCGGATTCGCTGCGCAGCTTCGTCTCCATGGAGGATTTCTCCTCGCTCCTGCGCCGGAGCGGCTACCGCGAGGTCCGGGCCCGCGGCTTCCTCTGCGGCGGCATCGCGCTGCACTGGGCGGCCAAGGCCTAGCGCCGAACGCGCCGCTCCCTCATCCGGTCGCGGCTCTGAAAGTGCATTCGTTGCAGCACGAACCGAGCCGCGACCGTGAGAGCCTGTGAAAATATCGAACCGTGCACCGCTTGCTTACGCGCGCGGCTCTGTGCATTCGTTGCAGCACGAATGGTCAGAGCCGCGACCGTGAGGGAGCGGGTGCCGGCATTTTTCACAGCCTCTCAGTAAACGGTGCTTTGGGACTTCCTATATAGCGCGCCGCGTATCTGGCTCAGCCGGACTCGGAGACGGAAGGGGACGACTGGTCCTCGGCCGAGGAATACAAGCCCTGAGTAGAGAGCCTGCTACTGCTTGCCCCCCAGATACCCGAGGCTGCGCAGTTGCTCCACCGTCTTGGGGTCGAGGGACGTCTTGCCGCTGGGGCCCAGGAGCTGGCTGACCTTCCGCTGCGCCTCGATCCACCGGCCGATTTCGCCGCGCATCCGGGTCGCGACCGCGGGCTGGCTCGCCGCCAGGTTCTTCGAGTCGCGGCGATCGGTCCGCCGGTCGTACAGCTCCACTTCCTCGATGCCCGCCTCCTTGGCTTTGTCGCGATAGATCAGCTTCCAATTCGCGTCCAGCAAGGCGAACGTACCGGTGCGGTTCTCGGGGACGAATCCGGAGGGCCTGGCGCCGGGATGCGCGAAGCGCGAGGTCATCACGGGCCCTCTGCGCCTAAACGGCCCGCCGCGGGCCAGCGCCGCCAGGCTCTGGCCCTGGACCAGCGCCGGCGCTTTCACCTCCAGCAGATCCAAGACCGTGGGCATCACATCGATCAACTGCACTGGCTCGGTCACGCGGCGTGGCGAGGGCAGCAGCTTGGGATTCCACATCAGAAAAAGCGTGTGCGTGAGCTCCTGGTAGAGCGAGTGGCCGTGCGCGGTCCAGCCGTGCTCCCAGAACTCCTCGCCATGATCGGAGACGACCACGATCAGCGTGTTGTCCAGCACGCCGAGCTGGCGGAGCTTGTCCACCAGCAGCTCCAGGCTGCGGTCGTTGTGGAGGATCTCGCCGTCATACCGGTCGATGGCTCTTTGGATGAAGCGGCCGGCGTCGATGCCGCTCTGCGCGCAGTTGGCGCGGCTCACCACCGTGCCGCCGCCGTACTGGCGTTTGTCTCGCAGGCGCGCGTAGTCGCGGTCGAACTCGGCCGTTTCCGCGGGATTGGCGAATTTCTCTTCAAATCCCGCGGGAGGACGATACGGCGCGTGCGGGTCGGTGGCATGCGCGTACAGGAAGAACGGCTCGTCGCGATGCTTCTCCAGCCAGCCGGCCAGCGCCTGGTTGAGCGCCGCCGAATCCGTGCCCCGATCCGCGGCCTCGGTCCGGAACCGGTGCACCACCGGGAACTCCATCATGTAGTCGAAGCCGCGCTGCAGGCCCGTGGTCTTGCCCGCAAACGGATTGGCGACCATGCTGGCCGTGACATACCCGGCGGCTCTCAGTTGCTCGGCCAGGGTGGCGGCCCCTCTCGGAATCAGGTCGTAGTCGTTGATGATGCCGTGCGTGAAGGAGTAGACCGAGGTGAACAGGGAGGCGGTGGACGCCTTGGTCCAGGTGGCTTGGGCGTGGCAGTCGTCGAAGACCACGCCTCGATCGCCCAGCTTCTTCAGGAACGGCGTGGTGTCGCGCGCGTATCCGTACAGGCTGGTGTGATCGGCCCGCAGCGTGTCGATCATGTAGATCAGGACATTGAAGCGGTTCTTCTCGAGGCGGGTGGTCAACAGCGGATTGGCCCACAATCCGACCGCGCCCGGATGCGCCGACTGAGTCTCGAAGGCCAGCTTGATCCTGCGGCCCGCGAAAGAAGAGAGATCGACCGCCGCGTCCTCCCACAGGTCCGCGCTGTTCACGGTCCTGGAAAACAGGACGGAAGCGCCGGCTCGAATCCGGAACGTCACCGGCTTGTCTTTCTCAGCCAGGCCCAGGCCGACATGCAGCCGGCCCCCGGCGGGAACCAGGACCTCGAAGGCCACCGAGGAAAGCGAGTGGACATACAGCGTATTCCGGTACTCATCCTGCTTCCCCAGGTTCCGCCGGCCGGCGGGTTGCTGGAAGTCCGTCTTGCGGGGGACCAGCTCGATGAAGCTGATGGCCACCAGGTCGGTCAGGCTGTCGGTGGGCATGATGGCCACCGGGCGGCTGCCCCGGGGAGCCTCCATGTTCAGCTCGAAGCGGTACACCTGATATTCGCGCGGCGGGGCGAGCGGCTGCTTCAGCTCCAGGTCGCCGATCTTGATCTTGATCTCCTGGCCGCCTTCGGCCAGCATGCGGATCCGCAGCGCCTCGTACTGGCCCCAGTCGATGTCCGCCTCCTTGGGCGACAGGAGCACGGGCGAGCTGCCCTCGCCCTTGACAATCAGATCGCCCTGCCGGAAACCCATGCGCCCGCGCAGGAGCCGCCAGGTGGTCTCCGCCTGGGACTTGAAGTCGCGCCAGACCAGGGGCTCGCCCAGGCGGGCGGAGGAAGGGGCGTTGGCGGCCGAAACGGTGGCCGAAGCGGGAAACTGGTCGTCGAAACGGTACGCTTGGAAGGGCCCGCCCGCCGCGTGGACGGGCGGAGCCCGGTGACCGGCTCCGCCCGCGACCAACAGGACTGCAATCGCCGTCCGGCGAAGACTTCCTACCACTGGAAGCGCAGCGAGAACTGGATAATGCGTGGAGTGTTGGCTTGCCTGCTCAGATCCTGCAACCCAGTTGTCGCGTTCGGCTCGACGTCGAGCGGGTGATTCAGAACGTTGAAGAAGTCGGCGGTGAACCGCAGCTTGTAACGCTCGGTGAAGCTGAAGTTCTTGAAAATCGACGAGTCGACGTTCCAGGCGCCCGGTCCGCGGAAAAAGTTCCGCGCATTCCAGTTGACGTTGTCGCTGATCGAGGTCAGTCTGACGGTGCCGTTTGCCAGCACCTGGGCAACCCGGTTGCTGAAATCGGCGCCGATCGGATGGAACACGCGCTGGGCGCGATTGAGCGGGATGAGCGCCTGGAGCGCCGTCTGATCGACATTGGTGGCCAGCGCCGGATTAAAGTCGCCGCGGAACCACAAACGTTGTTGCCGTCCGCCGAACTTGAGGAGCAGCCGCTGGTCCGCGCTCAGCGTCGGATCGCCGAACAGGTACCCGCCGGTCCCCACACCCAGCCAGCGGCCACTGCGCCAGTCGCCGATTCCGGCGAGTTGCCAGCCGCCAATCACCGCATCCAGCACGCGGTTCGCTCCAGAGCCGAACTTCTTGCCCTTCCCCATCGGCAAATCGTAGATCCAGTTGTAGCGGATGCGCTGCGCGGGCACCTCGCGCGCGTTGTAATAAATCAACTTGAGCCGGTCGGCGTAACTCAGCTTGGGGGCGCCGAGAATCTGGATGCTCTCGGGAACGGAGTTGCCGCCGTCGGTGGCATTGATGTTGCCGTTCCCGGAAGTGAATCCGCCGACGTCGGTGGTGTTCAGCGCGCGAGTGAACGTGTAAAACCACTGGAAGGCCAGGCCATTGGAATAGCGGCGCTCGATTTCCGCCTGGAGAGAGTGGTTGTTCGAATAGCCGGTGTGGTTGGCGGCGGCGAAGTTCCAATTGCGGTTCGCGCGGCGCAGGTCGGCCGTCCCGGGCCGGGCCAGTCCCGTGCGCGCCTGATAGTTGAACTCGGATTCGATCGAGTTGATCGCTAACCGCTGTTCCAGATCGCGGCCCTGGTTTCCGATATAGCTCAGCCGCAGCGCGGTTTCCTTCATGATTTGTCTCTCGATCGTAAGGTGCCACGACATCAACCGGTTGTCCTTCCAGTCCGTGGACTGCCAGGGCATCATCGACTGGGAGTTGCTGCTCAGGATCACCGCGCCATTGATATCGACGGCCGCCTTACCCACGAAGTCGTTTGATCCGGGCGCGTTGCTCAGCGCGTAGAAGGGGACCCGGCCATTCTGATCGTCGATGTTGTTGGCGAAGCGCAGGTTCAGCGGCGGATTGCTGCGCGAAGTCTGCAGGATCTGCGAGAGCGGCATGGTCCAGAAATATTGGCCGAAGCCGGTCCGGACGATGAAACCCTTGTTCAGCCGGATGGCCCCTCCGATCCGGGGGCCGAAATTGTTGTGATCCCCCGGGATCAAGGCGTCGGGAAAGCCGGCTTCTTGCGCTGTTTTCCAGGTCAGTCCTCGCCCGCGCCAGGAGGCCAGAACGGCTGGCGGAATCCCTCGAATGTCCTCCATCTTGGTGCTGCCCGGAGTGATCACCTCGAACTTGCTGGCAAAGGTGCTCAGATCGACGTTGACCAGCCGGTTGTACTTCTCGTGATAAGGCGTCCACATATCCCAGCGAACACCCAACTCGAGAGTGACCCGAGGGTGAACCTTCCAACTGTCCTGGACGTAGAGGCCGACTTCTTTTTGCTGGAAATAGAAGTAACCGCGGTTGTACTGATTGGAGAGGAACGTCGGCGTGCCCATCAGAATGCTGGCCATCCCGACGCCGGTGTACGGAACGACGTCGTCGTTTTTCGGGTCGTAGAGACCGGTCCAGGAGCTGTAGAAGGAGTGAGAGCCCTGCGCCTGCTGCAACTCCCGGATATTGTTGTACTCGTATCGCAGCTTGCCGCCGAACTTGACAGTGTGCTTGCCTTTGATCCAGGTAGTGTTGTGCTCAAGCTGGTGAGCGGTCAGGTTCTCATCCTTGCGGTTGTCGCCGTCCCAGCAGCCGTAATAGAAGAAGTTGTAACTATCGGTGCAGATCGTCGGCCAGCCCGTGGTGCCGAACGGGTTGGGCAGCCCGAGCTTGTTGGACCAATTTACGTCGTTGGCGAGAGTACCGGAAGCCTTGGGCGCGCGGTTAGTAGAAAGCTGCGTCTCGGACAGCAAGGTGGGGGCCCACACGCGATTCCACCGGACGAAAATCGAGTAGATCCTGGCGTCGGTGAGGCCGCTGCCGCCGGCGTCGGTGCTGCCAGGCTTGGGGAATCCGAAACGGCCCCCGAACAGTTTGTTGGTGAAATGCGTATTGGTGAAACGGCCGGAAAGATTGTCCTTCTTCGTCAGCACATGATCGAGCTTAATCGTGTAGGTGTTCCCATCATCCTGGTTCGGGTAGAAGGTCTCAAAGTTGGGACCAAGGAACGGGTTCTGGCTGGCATTCGGGCCGAGCGGGTCCGGCGAGACACTCTGCATGGTCTGGGAAAACGGAGTGATGCGGTTGGTTGGCACCCGGCTGTTGGGGAAGGGTACGCGCGTGCCGTCGGCGCGGGTGGAAAACGGATCGTACATGGTGAGCTTGTTGCCGTTGTCATCCAGCGCCTGGCTGAAATCTCCCGCCCACATGGCCGGGGTCGGCACACCGGTTCGTGCGAAGTTGGCCCGGCGCAACCGGTTGCCTTCGTACGATCCGTACCAAAACGTCTTGTTCTTGATGATCGGGCCGCCTACCCCCACGCCGAACTCATTGCGGATGAGCTGCGGCGGGCGGGCGTTGCTGTCCTCGCGGGCGCGGGCCAGAAGTCCGCCGAAGTTGTTGCGATGCGTTTCCCAGGCGCCGCCATGAATCTCATTGGTGCCGCTCTTGGTGACCAGCGTCACCGTGGCGGGGCGCGAGGTGTCGGCGGTGGAGCCGACCGTCTCGATGCGGTACTCCTGAATCGTGTCCAGTCCCGGCGAGACGCCGCCGCGCAGACCGCCGCCAAAGCGGTCGACGAGCGAAATGCCGTCCAGCAGAATATCGGTCGACCCGACCTTCGCGCCGTTGACGCGCGGCACGCCGCCGCCCTCCACGCCCGGCGTCAGGTTGAACAGGTTGCGCACGTCGCGGCCGTTGAGCGGCAATTGCTGGATGCGGAGGGCGTCCTTGACGTCGTTGATCTCCATGCCCGTCGTGGTGATGGGCGATGCCACGCTGGTGACTTCGACCACCGCGTCGACGCTGCCGACCTCCATCGCCGGGTCGATCACAGCCATCTGCCCGGCCTCCAGCAGCAGCGTCCCCGACCATTTCTTGAAGCCGGCCGATTCCACCGTCAGGACATACTGGCCCGGCGGCACGGCGCCAAAATAATAGAATCCGATGGCCGTGGTCTGCGTGCCTCGCATCACGCCGGTCGCCTGGTTCGTAAGGGCAATCTTGGCGTTGGGAACGGCGGACTTTGAGGCGTCGAGCACTGTGCCTTTGACGGTGCCGAGGCCGGTCTGGGCGGCCAGTTGCGCCGCCAGAGCCAGGCAGAGAAGGGAATACCTAAGTATGCGCGCAGACGAAGACATGGACGAACCTCCCGTGAACAAGTTCAGACTATCCGATGGTCTG